>CAZCKD010000145.1:6624-9210 GCA_964498925.1 uncultured Granulosicoccaceae bacterium | reverse complement strand
GGAGCCGGCAAATCAACCTTGATGAGTATTCTTTACGGCTTCTATCAAGCTGATACCGGCGATATTCTCATCAACGGAAAAGTCGTTAATATCCAAAATTCCCGCGATGCCATCAGTGCCGGTATCGGCATGGTGCATCAGCACTTCATGTTGGTTGATACTTTCAGCGTGTTAGAGAATGTCATGCTGGGGGCTGAGGATCACGCGCTTCTCTCCAAGAGTGCTACGGATGCCCGCGCCGCGTTGACGCGACTGGCTGATGAGTATCAGTTGTCCGTGCATTTAGATTCCCTTGTGGCTGACTTGCCAGTAGGTGAACAGCAAAGAACCGAGATACTCAAAGCGCTCTATAGAAATGCAGAAATTCTCATCCTGGATGAACCCACTGGCGTTTTAACCCCACAAGAAGCGGATCAGCTGTTTAAGGTATTAAATGCGTTAAAGGCTCGAGGTGTCACGGTTATCCTAATTACCCATAAGTTGCGGGAGATAATGGATATCACCGATACCGTTTCTGTGTTGCGTCTGGGGGAGATGGTTGCTCACCTGAATACGTCTGAAACGAGTATGAGTGAGTTAGCCGAGGCAATGGTGGGTCGTAAGTTAGAAACACGAAATTATCATAGAGATGAGCCATTACCCGATGACACGGCCATTGGTATTGATGTCAACGGTGTTGGCGTTATCGATAGGACGGGTAAGCGGCGACTTAATGATTTATCGTTTGACGTTAAACGTGGAGAGATCCTCGGTGTAGCAGGTGTAGCTGGTAATGGGCAAACTATGCTGCTTGAAGTGCTCTCAGGTATTACACCACCAACTACCGGTGGGTTCGTCATCAACGGTCAAAAGGCCGATGCTGAAAACCCGATTGGCCCTGCTCGCATGCGGGAGCTTAAAGTTCATCATGTCCCAGAAGATCGCTTGAAGCTCGGTTTGGTCAAAGCGTTTACCGCTGCCGAAAGCTCTGTGTTGGGTTATCAGCGTTCAATGCAGTTTAATTTAAAAGGCCTGCTTCAACTTAAAACTATTCGCAATGCCTGCCGTAGATTAATGCAAGGCTTTGATGTTCGACCCGGCGATCCGAAGCTTAAATCGGCTTCATTTTCCGGTGGAAATCAGCAGAAACTGATTCTTGCGCGCGAGCTGGAAAAGCTGCCTGAAGTATTGCTTGTCGGCCAGCCTACCCGTGGCGTTGATATAGGCGCTATCGAACTCATCCACGAAAAAATTATCGAGATGAGAGATAGTGGCTGTGCAGTCTTGTTGGTATCCGTTGAGTTAGACGAAATAATGGCTTTAGCCGATCGTATTATCGTTATGTACGAGGGTGAGATTGTTGCTGAGATAAACGGCCGAGACGCCGATAAAACTCAGTTAGGTCTCATGATGGCTAATGCGCACAAGGATGTTGCCGCATGAAAATCAATACCAGCGGCATAGCGTTACCGGCATGGCTTGAGATAGGTGTCATACCTTTACTCAATATTATTATGGCCTTGTTCTTTGCCGGGCTGATCATGCTGGCTATTGGGGTTAATCCCATCGAAGCCGTTGCCATCATGATAAACGGCGCTTTTGGTTATGATGAGGCGGTGGGGTACACCTTGTACTACACCACTAATTTTATTTTTACGGGGCTTGCGGTAGCCGTCGCTTTTCATGCCAGCCTGTTTAACATTGGTGGCGAAGGTCAGGCCTACATTGGTGGGCTTGGTGTAGGTGTTGTCTTCCTTACGCTCGACAGTTACCTACCGACGATACTACTAATACCGATTGGCATTATTGCAGCAGGGTTGTTTGGGGCAGCCTGGGCTTTTATTCCAGCTTGGTTGCAAGCGCATCGCGGTAGCCACATCGTTATCACGACGATAATGTTTAATTTTATTGCGTCGTCCATCATGGTGTATTTGCTGGTCAATGTGTTTATAAAGCCGGGTCAGATGTCACCCGAATCACGTGTGTTCGATGAAGCAGCGTGGTTGCCCTTCATGCATGAATTTCTAGGGTGGTTTGGTTGGCAGGTGACGCGAACCCCTCTGAACCTATCGCTGTTTTTTGCGTTGCTTTGCTGCCTATTTGTCTGGATATATATTTGGCGGACACGTTGGGGGTATGAGCTTCGCACCGCAGGTCACAGTGAGGATGCTGCTCGATATGCGGGTATCAAACCTAAGACAGTCATCATTAGCGCGATGTGTTTGTCTGGAGCGTTGGCTGGATTTGTCGCGGTCAATGAAATTATGGGTGTGCATCATCGACTGCTGCTTAATTTCACAGCTGGATACGGATTCACCGGAATAGCTGTGTCGTTGATGGGACGAAACCATCCCGTTGGAATCATTATGGCCAGCTTGCTCTTCGGTGTGCTGTATCAAGGCGGAGCAGAGTTGGCGTTTGAGATCCCTAAAATTACTCGGGAGATGGTGGTTGCCATTCAAGGCTTAATCATTTTGTTTTCCGGTGCCTTGGCCTTGATGCTAAGACCGTGGGTTGTTCGTCTGTATTTAAAATTTCGTTCTGTCGATGAGGTGGCTTCAGCCTGATGGACACCTTTAGCAGCCTACTTGCCATTCTCGATGCTAC
>CAZCKD010000145.1:0-6524 GCA_964498925.1 uncultured Granulosicoccaceae bacterium | reverse complement strand
GGGCCGTTTTATCATGACGTGATCAGCGGTCATAACCTGCTTGTCTATGTCGCCTGGTTCGTCGTTTTCGCAACCTGGTGGGTGGTCTATCGAACTCGATTCGGATTGCGACTTCGAGCGGTGGGTGAAAATCCGTTGGCGGTCGATACTGCCGGGTTATCGGTTTCCGGTTTGCGATTCTCAGCTGTGGCTATTTGCGGCGGACTTGCAGGTATCGCCGGCGCTTATCTATCCACGGCTCAAAATGCAGCTTTTGTACGTGAAATGACTGCCGGGCAGGGATACATCGCCTTGGCTGCGCTCATCTTCGGTAAATGGCGACCTGTGCCCGCCATGCTCGCTTGCCTGATGTTCGGCTTCCTTGATGCTGTAGCGATAAGACTGCAAGGTGTTGTACTGCCTGTTATTGGCGAAGTCCCTGTACAGGCCATTCAGGCTCTGCCATACGTGCTCACCGTCATCCTCCTCGCGGGCTTCATCGGCCGAGCTACTGCCCCTAAGGCTGTTGGTATCCCATTCCTAAAAGAAAGATAGCAACGGGGTCGGACCAAGAGGGTCGGACCATTGTAAGCTGCTGAAATTTATAAATATAAGCACGATGAAGGGTGTGCATATGGCCTTATTTCAGGCTTTTTAGGGTGAAAAACACCTATTTAGTGATGTTCATCGATATCAGATGTTACCTCGCCGGTGGCTAGCCATTTCTTAGCTTCAATTTTCAAAGTCAAATCGAATGGACGCCTTAAACGCGTTTTTTTCGACAGTTTATGCCTCGTTTAAGAGCCAGTTTCGCGTCAATTTTTCGAAAAACTAGAATCAAATCAAGGGTGGTTCATGGTCCGACCCCATGGGCGCATGTTTGGTAGAATGTGGGTCCGTGTGTCTCGTTAAATTTCTGTTTTTAGATGAATAAGATTTTGTTGTCTTTGCCTGTCGACCAAAAAGTCGGTATTGCATTTTCTGGTGGTCTGGATACTTCTGCTGCTATCGCTTGGATGCGTCAGCGGGGCGCTGTGCCGTTTGCTTATACCGCAGACCTTGGGCAGCCTGATGAAGATGATTTTGATGACATCGCGTCGCGTGCTCGCGCGTATGGAGCTGAAGAAGCGAGAACCGTAAGTTGCGTTGATGTTCTCGTCAATGAAGGTCTGGTAGCGATTATGTGCGGCGCTTTCCACATCGAGAGCGGCGGCAAGAAGTACTTCAATACCACGCCTCTCGGAAGAGCCGTCACCGGCACCATCCTTGTTCGTGCCATGCAGGATGATGATGTCCATATTTGGGGTGACGGCTCAACCTATAAAGGCAATGACATCGAGCGGTTCTATCGCTACGGTCTGATGACCAACCCTGAGCTACGTATCTACAAGCCGTGGTTGGACAGAGACTTCGTTGCAGAGCTAGGCGGTCGAGCCGAGATGAGCGAATTCTTAAACACTCACGGCTTCGAATATAGAGCGAGTAAGGAGAAGGCATACTCAACCGATGCCAATATCTTAGGGGCGACCCATGAAGCTAAAGATCTAGAATTTTTAGACCGCGGCATGCATATCGTCGAGCCGATCATGGGCGTTAAATTCTGGGACCCTAACGTCGATATCTCGTCTGAAACCATCAGCATTACTTTTGCTGAAGGGATGCCTGTCGCCATTAATGGTCAGCAGTTCGATAGCGCAGTTGCATTGTTTCGTGAAGCGAACACCATAGGCGGGCGTCATGGTCTGGGTATGTGCGATCAAATTGAAAATCGCATTATTGAAGCTAAGAGTAGGGGCATCTACGAAGCGCCTGGTATGGCTCTACTGCATATCGCTTACGAGCGTCTGCTTAACGGCATCCATAATGAAGATACTCTGGATAACTACCGTTCTTTAGGTCGACGCCTTGGCAAGCTGCTATATCAAGGACGTTGGTTCGATCCGCAATCGCTCATGCTTCGTGATGCTTTGCAAAAGTGGATTGGTCACAGTGTTAACGGAACAGTCACCTTAGAGCTTCGTAGAGGAGATGACTATTCTGTGCTGAACACCGAAAGTGATTCTCTAACCTACGCACCTGAAAATCTCTCAATGGAAGTTGTCGAGGACGAAGCGTTCAGTCCACTGGATCGCATCGGTCAGCTGTCACTGAGAAATTTGGATATCGAAGATTCAAGAACTAAGCTTCAGGGCTACGCGTCCAAAGGTGTTCTGCCTTCAGGTGATGCTATGAAGCAGCTCATCAGTGACGATGGATAGTATGTGCTGATCAGTCCTCTACCGGGTATCTGTCAGTGACAGCTGATGACTCTATCAAAACGGCACCCATCGTCGTGCCGGAGTCACCGCGTGCAACGTATTCGAATTACCGCGAACTGCTGCTTCAAGAAACACCACTGCTGGATGTCAGGGCACCCGTAGAATTTCTTAAGGGTTCGTTCCCAGCATCCACCAATCTCCCTTTGATGAACGATGAAGAACGGCATCTTGTCGGTCTGAAATATAAAGAAGAGGGGCAATCAAAGGCTATTGAGTTGGGCGCAGAATTGGTTAATCCCAGACTGCGAAATGAACGGATACGTCGTTGGCAGGCGTTCATAGATAAAAATCCCAACACCGTCTTGTATTGTTTCAGAGGTGGACTGCGTTCGAGGATTTCTCAGCAATGGTTAAGCGAATCCGGTGTTGATATTCCATTACTCACAGGAGGCTACAAAGCGCTTCGTAGCTTCATACTCGAATCGCTAGAAAATCTATCCAATACATTTTCTTTCACGTTAATTGGTGGCCGAACAGGCAACGGAAAAACGCTGCTTATCAATCGCCTGGGCAACTCCGTCGATTTAGAAAAGCTTGCAGATCATCGAGGATCGAGCTTCGGCGGTTTGATCTCCGACCAACCCAGCAATATCGATTTCGAGAATGCCCTGTGTGCAGAACTGCTCCGTTTTGAGGAGGCTAACGTTGCTCATCTTTTTTTAGAAGACGAAGCGCGACTTATCGGTCGAGTATGCATACCCGATGTGTTCAGGCACGCTATGCAAGAGGCACCGATAGCTATTCTGGAATGCGATTTAGACATTAGAATTCGTAATTGCTTCGATGATTACGTACCTGATTTGTTATCCCGATACATTAGTGAGTATGGGGAAGAAAAGGGTTTTTCGGAATACAGCGAGCACCATAGACAAAGCTTGTTTCGCATACGTAAACGCTTTGGTCCGACTAACTACCAACACGCTCTTGATCTCCTCAATAATGCCTTGGAGCAACATGAGGAACATGCAGAGCTCAATGCCTATGATGAGTTTATCGCTTTCCTGCTGACCCAATATTACGACCCAATGTATGACTACCAACTGAGTAAAAAATCGCAACGCATTGCGTTTAGCGGTACCTCTGAGGACATCATAAGCTGGGTTTCTGAAAAGTGAACAGCCCCCCGATTGTTAGAGATGTTTTTCTAGTGGGTGGTGGGCATAGCCATGTCCTGCTCATGCGACGTTGGGCTATGAAGCCCATGCCGGGAGTGCGGCTGACGTTGATATCGACAGATGCACACACGCCGTACTCCGGCATGTTGCCCGGACTAGTTGCTGGGCATTATTCGGTTGATGATATACATGTCGACCTGCGCACACTGAGTACATGGGTCGGTATTCGGTTTATAGAAGATAGCGTTACTGCCATTAACTTGGATCGAAAAGAAGTCTGCTTTGATCATAGGCCAGCGATGGCGTTTGACGTGTTATCACTGGATACTGGATCAACCCCCGACCTATCAGTCCTTGGGGCCGCTGAGCATTCTACCCCGGTAAAACCTGTCTACAATTTTTTCGCGCGCTGGCGTGACATCGTTTCCCGATTACAACAGCAGAATGCAAAGTCCGTGTCCATCGGTGTGGTTGGGTCCGGAGCCGGTGGCTTCGAACTGATCACAGCGATGCGTCATGCGCTTCCCAAGAACGTTGCGGAATGTCACTGGTTTTTACGAGGAGAGTATCCGCTAGCCGGCCGTCCCAAAAAAGTGGGCGAGCTAGCTCTTCAGTCGGCAATAAAACAAGGCATTACTGTTAACAAGAATGTAGACGTTGTAGAGGTGAAGGAGGGTGGTTTAGTCGCTGCAGATGGCAGGGAGTTTCCAATTGATGAAGTGCTATGGTGTACCGCGGCAGTCGGACCGGAGTGGGCAAAGCAAGCCGGTTTTGAATTAGATAAGCGCGGTTTTGTTGCAACGAATCAACATCTACAGAGCGTATCTCATCCATTTGTATTCGCAACGGGTGACATAGGGACACAGGTTGATACACCGAGTGTAAAAGCAGGAGTGTTCGCTGTTCGGCAGGCACCCGTCCTGTACGAAAACATCCGTCGATTTCTTTTGAATCGACCATTGAAACCTTATCGCCCTCAAAACGATTTTCTGAGTTTAATGGCTACTGGCGGTAAAAGAGCGATCGCTAGTCGTGGCCCTGTCGTTATCGAAGCCGATTGGGTATGGCGCTGGAAAGATCACATCGATCAAACCTTCATGAATCAGTTTATAGACTTACCTGCTATGCCTGAAGTTAAGTCAGAGGCGGTTCCAGAGGCGTTACTTGCTAATAGCGATCAACAAACTACTGCCGATAAAGAAATGACTTGCAAGGGATGTGGTGCGAAGGTGGCAGGTTCGGTATTGGATAGGGTTATTCAATCTTTGCCAATTCCCGCATCTTCGAGTGTCGAAAGTGGAGTTGCTCAAGCCGATGATGCTACTGTCGTCAATCTGTCGAGTAGTAAACTGGTGCAGTCGGTCGATCATATCAATGCCATTATTGACGACCCGTACGTGCTCGGTAGAATTGCGGCACTGCATGCTATGAGTGATGTTTTTACCTGTAATGCAAGTGCGGAAACAGCTCAGGTGTTGCTTTCCATAGTCGAGAGCTCTGACGATGTCGCTGAAAGAGATTTGCGGCAAGTCATGCATGGAATTGTCGATGCTTTAAACAAGGAAGGCTGTGTTTTGATTGGTGGACATACAACCCAATCGACTGAACTTTCAGTCGGACTTGTCATTAACGGCACTTTGCCAGATTCGAGTGATAGAGATGCTGTTTCTGAGCCGGCCTCTACAGGTGCTGGCGATGCGATTGTGCTAACGCAAGCCTTGGGAACGGGCGTCTTGTTTGCGGGGCTTATGCAACAAAAGACACGCGGACGTGATATCCAATTTGCATTAGAGCAGATGCAAATTAGCAACGGTCCTGCAGCAGAATTGCTGACAGAACATGGTGCATCTAAGCTGACTGACGTTACCGGTTTTGGTCTACTCGGTCATCTCGAAAGACTACTATCAGACGAAGACGTAACCCTTGGAGTTCATCTAGATACTGACCACCTACCTACCATGCCGGGTGTACTGGAAGTTTCGAAAAACGGGGTTCGCAGTTCGCTATGGTCGTCTAATCGTACATCCCTAAATCGCTTCACTTATGATTCGACATTAGAGAATGACGCTTTGCCTTTACTCTGTGATCCACAGACAGGTGGAGGTTTGTGTGCTGTGGTCCCTGTTGATCAGGCCACGCGGCTTATAGATAAGCTGCACTCTGCCGGATATTCCGATGCAGTGGTTATTGGCTCTATCAATAATTCAGGTGACTACACCATCACCTAGGACGGCTTGTGAAAATCGTGTGGCTATCAGTCATCACGATCATTAATAATTTAATAAGGCGGCCGAGATTAAGCCTGCTAACAGTGATAGAACCGCTCCTGTTGTTAGCATCGTGCGGAGTCTTCCAAACCACACGGGTAAGAGTTTCTGCTTTACTCCTTCTACGTCAGTTGCATATTGCAGAACAAAACCAGCGGCCAGAATTGACAGCATCCAGCTGGATGTCAGAAGTAGCGCTGGCCAGGCGATCAAACTGGGAATGACGCTGAGAATAAGAGGGGACCATTGTTTAATCTTGTTTTTGTTGTTGATTAAGTTTCCCCATCTAACGCCACCAAGAAAACTGAGAATGACCGCTCCATATGCACCCAATCCCAATAAGGCTTTCGCATTAACGAAGGTGTTGGAAGCCTCTCCCGATTCCGACATGATTCCGGTCATTGTGCCAATAAACACCCCTACACCCGGAAACCAGGCGAAGAAAGCGCAAGCTACAAAGGGAATGAGTCCCGCTAATCCGAGGACTAGCGCCGGGGCCGGTATTTGGTGTGCTTTTGTTGCCATATCAATATTGGGAAATAAGAGGCTTCATTGATTGTAGGATATCAAGACCATGGAGGCGCAGATCGACTGAATACCGCTGACAAAGCGAAATTTGTTATTCGAGGTATGACGGGTAGGAGTCCTAAATGTCATGGATTGCGCGTGGGAATGGCGTTAAACTGATCCGTGGAGGAAACTGAGTATCTGCGCAACCGCCTGATATGGACCCGAATTATTCTGCGGGGCGCTCGCATAATGCTATTTGCAGTTCGTAATATGCTGCTGTGGTGAGTTAGGTGAGTTAGGTGAGTTAGGTGAGTTAGGTGAGTTAGGTGAGTTAG
>CAZCKD010000144.1:0-9279 GCA_964498925.1 uncultured Granulosicoccaceae bacterium | reverse complement strand
GGCGGCGCCGTACGCGACGAACTACTTGGACTACCGGTCACGGACAGAGATTGGGTAGTTGTGGGAAGCAATCCCCAGGAAATGCTCGACGCCGGTTATAAATCAGTGGGAAAAGATTTCCCGGTATTTCTTCACCCGGAGACGCATGAAGAGTATGCATTGGCCCGTGTTGAACGCAAAACAGGGTCAGGCTATCAGGGGTTTGAATTCACTGCGGATAAGACTGTCACCCTGGAAGAAGATCTCAGCCGACGGGATCTCACCATCAATGCCATGGCTAAGCGCGAAAACGGCGAATTGGTTGATCCATTCAATGGAGAAGCAGACGCTAAGAATCGCGTCTTACGACACGTATCACATGCATTCGTGGAAGATCCTGTCAGAGTATTGAGGGTCGCAAGATTCATGGCCCGGTTTGCTCACCTAAATTTCACAGTTGCTGAAGATACTCAGCTGCTTATGAAATCGATGGTGGACAATCGCGAAGTCGATCATTTGGTTGCCGAACGCGTATGGCAAGAGATGAAAGCGGCCCTTTCAACACCCTCCCCCGTCGCGTTTTTCGACACTCTGAAACAATGCAACGCCCTGTCACGTATTCTGCCCGAAGTGGATGCCCTCTCCGGGGTTCCTCAACCGATTAAGTGGCACCCGGAAGGCGATGCTTATGTGCACACCATGATGACGATGGAGCAGGCCGTGCTTCTAAGTTCGGACCCTGACGTCAGATTTGCCACCCTGTGCCACGATTTGGGAAAGGCGGAAACCCCTGCCGAAATACTCCCCTCTCACCACGGACATGAGAATCGCGGCGCGTCACTCAGCCAATCCCTGTGTCAACGACTACGAATACCGAAAAGAACAACGGACCTGGCAGTACTGTCGGCCCGGTTTCACACCCACACACACAAAGTTTCCGAACTTAATGCAAGCACCTTGAACAAGCTATTGCAGCAACTTGACGTGATGCGTAAACCCGATAGGTTCAAGCAATTTCTACTGGTCTGCGAAGCGGACGCAAAGGGTCGATTAGGTATGGAGGAAAACGCCTATCCGCAAGCAGATAGGCTACTCGCAGCTGCAGACATTTTCTGTCGTGTGGACTCAGCGCAGATCGCCAAGGAGACAAAAAATAAATCAGCAATCGCCGCAGAAATTACAGCTGCACGAGTTCGCGCATTGAAGCAATGGTTGCAGACAGACCCCTATAAAGCACAGGCTGACGAGTAAGACTATTTTTTCCGTACTTTTTTGCGCTACTTTTGCGCTTTACTCCGGCGTAATAATGTTTGCTTCGGGATCAAACGCCAACCACGCAAACGCGAAATGAACACCATCGTCTAATTGCTCAAGCTGGCTCCCTCTGAGTTTGCCCGATGTGCTGAGACCAAAGGCATTCCATTGGCTACCAGTTTGCTCATCTTCTATGACGCCTTCTTTCAGCACAAAAGTTAGTGCTTCATCGGCCATGGAAGAAGATGCCTTGAAAGCTGCGGCAGCAGGTACCGCTCTGGATGCCGCAATATCTGACTTATCCAAAGCAGAAGCCGCTGTTGTGGCCGCAAAGACAACCACAGATTGATCGTCAACCGTTAAGTTTGCAACAGGGACATCACGCAATTTGCTCAAAGGCACCAGCTGAGTGTTCGACTCGCTGCGAATGCTCAGAACGCGCTCCATGGCAGGTAAACGAGAATCAATTTCTCCTCGAAATAAAAATGGATTGCTATTGATATTGTCATAACCCCTGTAAGGATTCTGACCATAGAATCGATGGTAACCCGTCTCCTTAGATAAAACTTCTGCATCCGGAAAGGCTTTACGGAATTCACCGAAGCTGACTATCTGAGAAGGAATTCGAACAAGTTCGGTATCTGTGTAATCACCAATAATGCCTTTACCGGTGAATTGCTGCCACCATGATTCTGTTTGTCTGTCATACATAACAAGATCACTTTTTCTTAAGCGCCCCGTCGTACCGAAATCTAATACAACCCTGGAATCACCTTCGCCCAGAGCACGTTCAAAAACAATGGATGCATTGCACAGCGGACAAAAGGTAACGGCTACCGGATCCCCTGCGATTTCATCATTAGCAATTTCGTGATACATCAGTATCTGCAGCGGGTAGGCTTTGACAACACCTTTATGTTGCAGCGAAATGACAGGTTCTGGATCCTTCAACCAGTCAGAAGCAGCCTCTACATCAATAAACTGCGGAAAATTAATAGCGGGAATGCCATCTCGTGGTGGTCCGCCGGTCATGATTTCCGAAATATCAACAGAGGATTTCTTGTAGTTAGTCTGTGGAAATTCGCCTTGAGGAAACTGCACAAACTGGGCTGACGCTGAGCCTATGAAGAACACCGCAACAGCGAAAAAAGCGGATGCGATTAAGTGGCCGGAGACACGTGCAAAGGTGTGATTCATAAGTTGGCAGTCCTAGCAGTAGCTTCCACTTTGACTACGGTTCAATCGATTAGTTCTCTAGCGATTACTGCTTATCAGTTTTTCAAAGCGAATGAATAGTTGACCGAGGAAGGTGTAAGAGAGCACCCAGGCAAGTACGACACCTGCCGTATTGGCCAACATGTCTGCAAGTTCGAACTGGCGGGAAGGTACCATAGATTGCAAATATTCCACGCCTACCCCCATCAGAGCCAACACTACTGCGATCAATAATCGCGTTATCGGGTGATGGAAGATCTGAACAAACCACCCCATAAGAAAACCGTAGCCCAACATGTGCATGAGCTTGTCGCTAGGGAGCGCAACGCCTACCGACTTCAAATCGGTAAGAGACATAAAAACCAACAGCAGAACCCACATACAACCGAGTACAAACCAGGTTCGTTTGAAACGCAGCGGTGAGCCCAATAGCATTTTGACGATTTTCGAAGGTTTTTAAAGCGACAGACCCGTGACCCGGTCAGTGGTTGGATTGTTCAAGCTAGAGTCGCACTACGTGATGTGCCTAGGTGCCTTGAAGTTGCTCCGTACCCGCCAATCTTAACCTGATATACAGCTTCTCGGCACGAACAAACATATTACCAACCCAGGTATAAGCCAGCGCCCAGGACATCGCAATCCCAGAAAGATTGGCCACCATATCCATATAATCGAATCTTCGAGTGGGCAACATTCCTTGCACAAATTCCATACTGAAACCAAACGCGGCTAAGGCCAGTACGATGAGAAAACGCGTCAAGTCGTGCCGGAAAATCTGAGCAAACCATGCCATTAAACCTGCGTAGGCAATGGTATGAAGCAGTTTGTCCTGCTGCATTATTTCATGAAATATCGGCGGTAGCGTGACGGTAGACGCCGCCAAAATCGCTAATACACTGAAGACGCCGGAGCCTAGCCAGAATTTTTTGTAGACCAGATGCTGCATGCTGAACATGCTTTGGGTACTAAGGTCGTGTTTCATGGTCGATCGGTGTTCCGCTGAAACTTCAGTCTGTCTGAGAGTTACAGCGTTAACGGACCATGAGGCCCTCGTCTTGAGGTCAAACTAGAGTCGAATCGTGATAAAAATCGAGAGTGTGAGCAGCACTGCAACAACCATATGACCGGCACTTGAAATGACCAAGGGATGCCAGCGACCACCACCACGCAAATAAACAAAAGCGACTACCAGTCCACAGAATATGGCCATTCCCAAGAGAACCCATAATCCCACGCCCTCAGCTTCCAGGGACCAGTTACGCTTATCCCTTCCTGAGAGAATCCACCCGGTCAGTGAATAAACCATGTAGAAACCGTTCATCACCATCGGCACAATGAGCAAGGAGAATTGCATCACGGGCCCGACTATTCGGGAATCCCCTAAGAGATTTCTTGTCATAACGACATATCTATCGAGCTGGAGTTAAAAAGCATCATGAAAAACGGAACCTCAATGCCCTCTTCAAAGCGTGCCGAAACCTTATTTTTACAAAGGATGCGGTTCCGAAATGTAAGATGGCTGGTGCTGTCTGCAACGTTCTTCTTATCGGCTGTAATTATATCCCTTAACTACGCAATCGCGGGTGAAGCGGATGTTCTCGATGCCGAGGTGCGAGCTTTGGGTAATGGCCAGTACAGAATCGATGTCACGGTCGAGCATGCGGATGATGGCTGGGATCATTATGCAAATCGCTGGGATGTACTTGGACCGGACGGCCAGGTGCTTGGCGAGCGCGTGCTCCTTCACCCTCATGATAACGAGCAACCCTTCACCCGGTCTCTGACATTAGCGATTCCTGATGACGTGGCCTCTGTCACTCTGCGAGCCAACGACTCGGTCCACGGTCTTGGCGGAGCAACGATTACCGTTGAAATACCGCGCAGCTAGAGGAAAACCCAGAGCAGCAGAGCGCCTAGTAACAGTCTGTATATGACGAAAGGTGTCATTCCCATCTTGTTGATGAAAGCAAGAAAGTAATGGATACAGACAAACGCGCTGAGCGCTGCGATTACAGTTCCTAAGCCGAGTGTCATCCACTCCACGGGTTGAGGGCTTTCCACAAGATCTTTGGTAACGCCTAAACCGGATAAAACAATAATTGGGATTGACAGCAAAAAGGAATAACGGGCTGCAGCTTCTCGCGTCAAACCCAGTAATAAACCGGCCGTGATCGTGATGCCAGAACGGGATGTGCCGGGAATTAAGGCCATAGCCTGTGCACCGCCAATGACAATAAAATCCTGCCAGCTCAGAGAATACTCATCGCGTACCAATTTGCTGCGACGATCTGCATACCACAACAGCAGACCAAAAATGATGGTGGTGGCAGCGATGACCAGAGGTGAGCGCAGGTACACCTCGATAACATCTTTAAAAATAAGGCCGACGATACCCGCCGGAATCGTACCCAGAATGACGCCCCACGCCAGTCGAGCTTCAGCGCTCATTTTTCGCTGAGTCATCGAGGCAACCCAAGCCAGAAAAAGAGTAACGATATCGCGCCGGAAGTAGGCGATGACAGCGATCAGCGTGCCTAGATGCACAGCGACATCAAAGGCCAAGCCTTGATCAGGCCACTCCAGCAAACGCGGCACAAGGATCAGATGTGCAGAGCTAGATACCGGCAAAAATTCAGTGAGCCCTTGGACGAGGGCCAACCAGATGATATGTGTCAATTCCATAGTTCAGAATGCTCGACGTTGCGAAGCGCAAAAGGAAACATCGTTATGGGTTTTCACAAACGGTGTGAAAGATCCTGTGATTGAAAACCCTGCAAGAAATGGTCATAGCCCTTACCAAACGCCATCACCTGAAATCGCTCGCCCATCTCACCCGGAAGCGTCAGTGTTTTGACTTTTCGCGCCAAATCCATTCGCTCTATATCTGATGTTAAAGCGAGAGTTTGCTGCTCCAGCAAGCTCAACAATTGATTATCGAGTAGAAACGAAGACTGAGAGGCATAGCCAATAAGATCAAGACCTGCAGAACAACCGGATTCTGCCACGGCTGTAAAATCAACATGCGCAGTTATGTCCTGCAATCCGGGCCAGATAAACGGATCGTCATGAGAACGGTGCCGGTAGTAACAAGCCACAGACCCATTCGCCCGCTCCTCCGAATAATACTCCCGTCTGGGGTAACCATAGTCTATCAATAGCAACACACCTGAGCGCAAACAGTCTGCCAGGCTGCTGATCCACGGCTCTAGCAACAAGCACACTTCCGAACAGTAGTTGTCCGGCAAAGGTGCGGGCAAGTCAGCCTGAATTTTTTCGACAGCCACGCGAAGTGCCTCTGACGGAGCAAGCCATTTACTGTTTAATTTTGAGCTGACGTGCTGCTGCATTAACGCCTGACCGGTTCTAAACCGCTCAACGGGCAACGCATCCATGACCTCATTGGCGATGATCACACCGTCAAAATGTTCAGGCAGCTTATCTACCCAACGAATGCGAGAGAACTGATCCTCACTCACTGACTGTTGCAGGTAGCTCTTTTGTCGTTGAACGAGATCTGCGCTGGGTTCGAGAATGGTGTATTCCAGTAGGCCCTCGCTGTCATTCTGTAATAGTCCAGCGGCCAACTTTCCAGAGCCTGCACCCAACTCCAGAACACCGCCCTGACAACGAGCGGCAATACTGCGCGCTTCACGCCCTAAGGTTGCTCCGAACAGCGGGGTTAATTCCGGCGCGGTGATGAAATCGCCATCAGCACCGAATTTCGCAGTCCCGGACATGTAATAACCCATTCCGGGTGAGTACAACACCTGCGACATGTAGTCACCAAAGGAGATGGGCGCGCCATGATCTAAGCAGCGTTGAGCGATGAAACTGCGAAGTCGCTCACTATGAGCCAAAGCCTCGGGGGATGGCGCTGGAAGCGCATCAGAGAGCCCTTCAACCATTCGACAGGCTTCCTCTCTCGATAATCACACCCACGTCCGTGTCTCCATCCAGCGCATCCGGTTTATGCAACGCCAGCCTGACCCACTGCACGTTAAAATCGTTGATTATCATCGCGCAAATATGCTCAGCCATAGCCTCTATCAGTTGAAAACTACTGTTTTCTATAGATTTTTTGAGTTCGTCAGACAACTCTTTGTAGTTGAGCGTATTGGCGATATCCTCACTGCTTGCAGCCTTGGATATGTCGGCGGACATTTCAAGGTCTAGAACAACACGTTGTTTTGTCGTTCTTTCCCAATCATATATGCCAATGATGGTCTGAATGGTCAGCCCTTTGATGAAAATTCGGTCCATAGTGAGCCCTGAAATTGCCGTTACTTGAAAATTGTCTCTATTATGACTTGAGGCTTGGCTAAGAATTCGCTAAACTTCTCAGGCTAAGCGTTGTACAAGTCCTAATTCGGAGTAGTTTCGCATGTCCAGAGTGTGCCAGGTCACCGGCAAAAGCCCAATGTCAGGTAACAATGTCTCGCACGCCAAAAATCGGCGTAGACGTCGTTTTTTGCCTAATCTTCATACCCATCGCTTTTGGGTCGCGGCAGAAAAGCGTTTTGTCTCTCTGCGCGTTTCCGCTAATGGAATGCGTATCATCGACAAACGTGGTATTGACGACGTCCTCAGTGAGCTGCGTGCTCGCGGTGAAAAAGTTTAAGTCGCAGGCTCTAGCCTCTCTATAAAGGAACAGCAATTATGCGAGATAAAATCAAACTCGTGTCTTCGGCAGGTACCGGACACTTTTACACAACATCCAAGAACAAACGCACCATGACGGGCAAACTGGAAATGAAGAAATTCGACCCAGTCGTAAGAAAGCACGTCATGTACAAGGAAGCCAAGATTAAGTAATTCACGGCCCTTATCAAGCAGTACAGAAAGCCCAGCAAGTCTGGGCTTTTTTGTGCCCGCCTGACCGACCGACTGCCCAACCGACCAATCGCAATAGATTAAGAGCAAGCTATACCGAATACTAAATAGATTAAGACGACCTCAGGAACACAGATCAGTCGAGTCTGCTCAGCACTACTCTATACTTAGGCCAGCGCTTTGTTTTTGCCACACCTCTCACACTTTGCAGGACTCTTAGTACAGCACTTATGGCTGCCGCCTCCGACTCCATTGACTCGACAAACCAGCTCGCGCTTAATGCGCAATCCCTGACGCGACGACTCAGTAGCGACATGGAGGTTCAGGACATTACATTGTCCATGGCGCGTGGCGATATCGTTGGACTACTTGGACTCAACGGAGCTGGCAAATCCACGACACTGCGAATGTTAAGCGGCGTTCTTCTCCCGGATAAAGGCACCATCTCTATCAATGGCTTCTCATTATCAGAACAGCCATTGTCAGCCCGCTCAGAACTTGGCTATCTTCCTGATACACCGCCGCTGTACGACGACATGCGGGTCGCTGAGTATTTGGCCTTCACCGGAAAAGTACGTGCGCTAAAAGGTAACGCGTTGTCCGAGCGGCTCCGCATTGTTGTTGAACAATGCATGCTGGGCAGCGTACAGCGCCAATTAATTGGTTCTCTGTCCAAAGGTTTCAAACAAAGAGTGGGTTTAGCACAAGCCATTATTCATGAACCGGCTTTACTCCTACTGGACGAACCGAACAATGGCCTGGACCCGCAACAGCTTGATAGCATGCGCGAACTCATTAAAGAGATCAGTAAGACTTCGGCAGTACTGCTATCAACACATCTACTGGCAGAGGCTCAGAGCTTATGTAATCGGGTCGCCATCATGCACAAAGGAAAACTCGTCGCAGACCGCCCGGCGAACGGTGCAGACTTAGCAGATGTTTTTCAGGCTGCGATCCAATGATTATGACGATCGCCAGATTCGAGGGTAAACGGCTTCTTAACAGCGCCCAGACATACCTTATCGCCGCCATGCTGTCTCTGCTGTTTGGTTTCCTGTTTTTAAAACAACTCGAAGTTTTTCTCGGCATTCAAAACCAGCTGGCCTCTCAGGATCATGCCATTGGTCTGACAGGCTTTATGAGTGTTCGATACCTTGAACCTCTAGCTCTGGCCTTCACAGTCACCTGCCCTCTTTTCGCCATGCGTAGTTTCAGTGAGGAATATCGTCAGCAAACGATCGCCTTCTGGCAATCAGCACCGGTAAGTTCCACGTCACTGGTGTTGGGAAAATTTCTGGGCATTATGATGATGCCTTTATTGCTGATAATACTGGCCGTAGCAATGCTGGCCATGATGAAAATCTACGTTGATATTGACGTAGCTCTAGTAATCTCAGCCGCATTCGGACTATCGCTTTGCGCTTCAGTATGCACAGCGTGCGGCATATTTTTCTCCAGTCTGACGCGCCATAGCATTATCGCCATTATTGCAAGCCTGGCATTACTCCTCATTTCCTGGATGATGGGAAGCGCCAACTTCTCATCTTTGCCTATACAAGGCATTCAGGACTTATCCATTGCCAACCACCTACGTGGTTTTTTTCAAGGCTTTCTGCAAACCCGGGATATCGCTTTTTTCGTTCTGGGCACTGTACTGTTCTTAGGTCTGAGCATCATCAGACTCGATTCAATAAGACAATCGGGACAGTGACTTGAAATCATCTCGGGCACATCTCTTCTTATCGTTGTTTCTATTCGGCATTGTTCTATGCCTAGGTTGGTTGACGCATCGATTTGAAACTCACCTCGATCTTACTGCTAATGCCCGTCATAGCCTGAGTGCGACAACCGAGAGAGTTCTGGGCAACCTGACTGACCCTCTGGAGATTATTGCAGTCACAGGTCCTGATAAAACTCAAAGAGAGGCTATTACCTCACTTATAGATCGGATAAAAGATATCAAACCAGACACAGAACTGGTTTTCCTTAATCCTGACACCA
>CAZCKD010000143.1:0-9294 GCA_964498925.1 uncultured Granulosicoccaceae bacterium | reverse complement strand
TTCACTCCAACTCAGCTAAGGCTGCTCTTAGGCTCAATCTTCATCATTGCAGTATGCAGCCTTCTTTATGAACTGCTAATTAGTAGCCTCTCCACCTATTTACTTGGATCAAGCGTTGTTCACTACTCGGTAACCATCGGTCTGTTCCTGTTTTTTATGGGAATCGGCGCATGGCTGTCAAAGTATATCGAGAGCCAGTTGGTTGCTTGGTTTGTTGGCATCGAAATAGTTATTGGTATTGTTGGCGGTCTGTCCGCTCTGTTACTCTTTTTTGTCTTCGCCTGGACGGAGTTGTACTATCCGATCATGGTGCTGGTGATTGCCAGCATAAGCATACTGATCGGCATGGAAATTCCTCTGCTCACTCGTCTATTTGAACGATCAGAAGGTTTGCGGAAAGGCATCAGTGAAATAATGGCCGTCGATTACATTGGTGCTTTGTTCGCGTCTCTGCTGTTTCCATTCGTTCTGTTGCCGTATTTCGGACACCTACTCACGGCTACAGCCACGGGCTTACTAAATCTCGTGGTCGCCTGCGTTGTGGCCTATCATTTCAGACACTGGCTGGGACGCACCAAGGTTTGGCTTTTAGCCAGCATTATCTTTGGGTACTCCGCGTTAGGAATAGCTTTTTATAAGAGCAATGCTGCAGCTAACCTACTCACTCAGGCTTTGTATCAGGATACCGTGATACACAGTGAACAAAGTCAGTATCAGAAGATTGTTGTCACTCAATGGGGCGACGACACGCGTTTGTTTCTTAATGGGAATCTGCAATTCTCTAGCGTCGATGAATACCGCTACCATGAAGTGATCTCTCACGTACCGGCCGCATATGCTAAACGTCGCAATAACGCCTTAGTTATTGGAGGCGGCGACGGTTTGGCGATCCGAGAATTGTTGCGCTACCCCGAGCTGGAGGAAATTCAACTAGTAGATATAGACCCTGCAGTCAGCCAACTCAGTCGCACTATGTCCCCACTACGCGCTCTGACGAACAATGCTTTAGAAGACCCCAGACTTTCTGTTGCACACAAAGATGCCTGGGTTTGGTTGGGTGAGAGCGGAACACTCTACGATCTCATTATTATCGACTTACCGGACCCTGGCTCCGAGGATACAGCACGACTGTATACGGTCGCATTTTATGAAAGAGTTGCACGCCGACTGGCAACTGGAGGCGTGATGATGACACAAGCAACGTCACCTTGGTTTGCTCGAAAAGCCTACTGGTCAATTGGGGAAACATTAGAAGAGGTATTCCCCAGTGTTAAAGCAGCCAGTGTCTATGTGCCGTCTTTTGGCTTATGGGGTTTCTTTATGGCATCTTCCGCACCTTTGGATAATAATTCTCATCCTGTAATGTCAGGTAGATTTGTCAATGAAGACACACTGGTCTCGGTATTCGACTTGGACCCGGACATTCGGAGAGTAGACGTTGAACCCAACAGGATTGGATCTCTGGTGTTACTAGATTACTACAGTGAAGGTTGGGACTTCGTGAATCGAGGAATTGCAGTAGCTCCTTAGCGCTATGAGGTCTTCGATCCTGTTAGTTAGTTTAATCTCACAGAAGGGGTTACATCCCAAGATTGTCTAGTGTTTTTAAGGAGATAGTTTTTCATTAGTTTACTGCAAGTGCGGTACATATCTGAATTTTTAAAATATCCATAGTTCCATTATTCGCAGAATCGTCTTAGTTAACTAGCCGAAGGTTTAGAAAATAAAAACTTAGCCGCTCTGCCCTCTACACAATAAGAGTTCCGCATCGTTCATAAAATTTTGTAGAGGTAAATCAAAATGAACTCAACACTCCGTACGTTATCCGCATCCCTATGTACAACATTATTGATCGCATGTGGCGGGGGTGGAGGTGGCGGCTCTCCAGAAACCGGTGCAGCCACAAACACAAATGGATATATTAATCCTGCAAACATCCAAGGACGGGTTAACAATCAAGGCACTTTAATCGCCGAGGCCGTCCCAGGCACCAATCTCATTAATGTAAGCGCTAAATTTTTTGGAACGTTCGGCGCGCACAATGGTGCCGCCTATGCGCTTGATGAAGTTCTTATAAAGGACCGGTGCGAGATAAACGAGCTGGGACCTCGAGATAGGATTTTCACCGACATTGTAAATTATGACTTTAACGCCGGTGAAGTATTAGTCATTACTGGTAACTCGGGGACCGTTGGAAATCTTACCCCTGAGGAAGACGACTCATATTCGACGCAACTGGATTTACCCGAAGGAACCAGACCGAGCGATCTGGAAGTTAGCTTACCTCCCGGCAAGCCATACTACTATGCAGATTTTCCGACGGCAAAATTTCCCGTCGTTGAAAAATTTGATCCAGTTAATAGTATAGAGACACGCGGTACAGCCTGGTATAGAAACTCAAAGCTATCTTGGGAAACCTCAACGAACATAAACTCGCATGTAGTTCTCGAATTTTCCATAACTGATGGTCCGAATGTTATCTGTGAACTCATGGATGATGGCCAATTCAACGGATTTTCCGACGAATTTAATGCCGAGCTAGATGCGTATATTGGCAACGCTCGCTGGTCCGGCACAATACGCTCCGCTACACGTGAAGTAGCCGAATTTATGTATCTAGAAGAATCGCTGCTGAAAGTTGTTTCCAGAAGAACGACTAGCTGGGACTAGGGTTTGTAAAGAACCACTAGATTGATCGTTATCACCTGATTGCACGCTGTCTGAGCCAGGCAGCGTGCAATTTTCATTACAGCATTAGTGACTTTGACACTAAGCCCGATAAGCCGGCAACGGCGAACGATCCTGCAGTTCGATAACCCGCTTGATCATCGTTTCGGTTAGCTCATGTCGTAGCGATAGGCTATCTGATTCGTCGTACAGATTCTGCATTTCGTCGGGATCGTTGTGTAGATCATACAGCTCATTCCAATCTTCGCCTTCACGTAGCGACATTCCGTATCGGTCTGCCACCAGCCGTGGCCAGCACCGTTGTAGAAATATCAATGGAGGAAGACAGGAAGGTTTCGAGACAGCGCACCTGCGTTTTCTACTAAAATAGTCGATTAACCGACAGTCTTAGATCTATGGAAGCGGATACCTCTTTACTGAGTCAACTTGATGGGTTCACGCTTGTACTCGTTGGACTTGCTGCGTTTGCAACGGCTTTGTTTCATTCTGTTGCAGGCTTTGCAGGAGCCTTACTTTTGTCAGTGTGCCTTGCACCTCTCATTGGTGTACGTGCAGTGGTTCCCGTCGTATCGTTCGCAATGATTATCAGTAATTGTAATCGTGTATATCTGTTCCACGAACATATCGACTGGAAGGCCTATCGTGCCATTATGATTACAGGTTTTCCTGCCATCGTTTTCGGCTCAGTCGTCTTTCTCTACTTATCGGTTGAAGCCATCGCCTTGGTACTGGGCGGATTCCTATTACTCTCGATACCTCTGCGCCGCATTCTCAAGAAACGAAACTACAAGGTTGGCTATCGCGGACTCTCGACGGTCGGCGTTGTTTACGGTGTTATATCAGGTACCGTTTTTGGTGGCGGGCTAATCTTAGGACCGTTTTTTCTCGGGGCCGGAATTGTCGGTCAAGGGATAGTCGGTATCGTTGCAGCCTTGGGCCTAACGCTCAACATCACTAAATCATTGGTGTTCGGCATTGGCGATTTACTAAATGCAGAGTTAATCTCTTTAGGTTTAGTCGTCGGCATTTGTACTATTCCCGGCGGCATGCTTGGGAAATGGATCGTCAAGCGTTCCGATGTGGCCATTCATACTGTAATAGTGGAAGCACTGATGCTCGCGGGCGGCTGTTATTTTTTATATCAGGCTTTTTAGGTGCATGAGTCATCGTGCTAATGATATGAAGTAAAGTCTGCCACACTGCATCAAACAGGCCTGCGATCAATTCTTTGGATAATCAATTCAGTTAGTCAATCAATCAATAGATCTTAAGACTAAAGAAAAACGATGGTCCATTGACAGAGAATTGTTCTTACAACTGACTAGCAGATGGAACCCGATTTTCTAACCATCTAAATAGAAGTACAATCAGACCAGTCAGGCAGATATAAATAAAGCCTACGAACAACAGAGGCTCATATATTCGGTACGTCTCCTGACGAACAATGGACCCTACGCCATAGACCCCGAAGATGGTGATGGTTGACGCTAATGGCACTGATTTTAAGGTCAGCACCGCTTCACCAGCCAGAGTAGGCAGTACATTCTGCAGCGCACGTGGCAACCACACTCGTCTTAGCAATGTGAAATTACTCATTCCAAATGCACGTCCCGCCTGCAACTCGCCTTTGGGGACAGATTGAAAAGCACCTTTCATCACATGCCCTTCATACGCAGCAACCGACAAAGAAAACGCAACAATGGCATACGGAAAGGCCTCGACCAAAATGGGCCAAATAAACGATTCACGTAAACCGGGATAATAAGGGAATACGGATCCTAGGCCGTAATACAACAACCACAGCTGTATTAACAGTGGAGTGCCTCGGAAAAGGGTGCAGTAACCTCGGGCTATTAGACCTAACCATTTAGGCCCGGTCACTTGAACCAAACCGATGGGTATAGCAAGCATGAATCCGAAGAAGATGGACAATGAAAACAACTGAATCGTGACCCACAGTCCTTCTACAAACTTAGGCAGATATTCTGGTAACCAATCCCAAACCACCATTAAGCTCCTATACCAGATCTAGCTTAGGAAGACCGCGTGTGGTGCGCCTTTCCAACAATTTGAAAATATAATTAGAAATAAGCGTGATCCCCAGATACAAGAATGCAGCTACAGTAAATGCTTCTAAAAAAAGACGTGATTTACCAGCAGCCTGCTTTGTGACCAACGCAAGCTCTTCAAATCCTACAACCGCCAATAGAGCCGTATCTTTGGTAACGATCATCCATAAATTAGCCATGCCGGGTAAAGCGAGTGGAATCATGGCCGGTAAAGTAACGCGACGAAATAGCTTGAGTTTGGACATTCCAAATGCGATGCCTGCTTCGGTCTGACCTGCAGGGACAGCTAATAATGCACCTCGGACAATTTCAGTGGCATAGGCTCCCTGTACCAGCCCAAGTACAACGACGCCTGCAGCTACACCGCTGATATCAACGGGTCTATAACCAAACGCTTCCAAGACCTGGTTTAGCAAGCTTGTGCCAGCAAAATACAAAAGCAGGATCAGAACAAGCTCGGGAACTGCTCGAATAATCGTCGTATAAAATTCGAGGAACAGTTTTAAGATCCTTCCCCCATATATTTTCCCCATCGCGCCAAAGACGCCAATAGTCAGCCCTAACAAATAAGCGCCAAGCGCGATTTGAAGTGTGGCTGTTAAGCCACGAAGAAAATTGGGGCCCCATTCGTAGAGAAGGTTCGCCGTACTGAGAATAAAATCCACGCCATTCAAACCTTTCTATCAATGAGTTTAGAGATGCGCGGAGGGCTTCCGCACATCTCGTCGTTAGGCTTTAGTTAGATCCACCGTAAATATCAAAGTTAAAGTATTTCTTGGCGATTTCGTCGTAGGTGCCATCTGCTCTGATTTGAGCAATCGCAGCATTAAATTTAGCGAGTAAATCTGTATCTTCTTTACGGATACCAGCGCCAACCCCAATTCCGAATACCGCCTCGTCATTGAGTTCCATTTTGATCTCGCAGCAGGCGCCTTCAGCGGACTCAAGGAACGGAGCCAACGCCAGGCTATCTGCGACCACAGCATCAACACGACCAGCGAATAAATCCTGATTGTGATCGTTGAAATCCTGATAAATCTTTATTTCGGTACCATCGCTAAGGTATTTTTCAGCATAGTTAGAATGGGTGCTAGACACTTGCACGCCAATTTTCTTACCTTTTAAGTCGTCAACAGATTCGATCGACATACCTTTGGGGGCAATCAACGCTGCGGGTGTGTTGTAGTACTTGTCTGAGAAATTGATGGTTTTCTTTCGTTCGTCAGTGATTGACATCGAACCGAGGATGGCATCGATTTTTTTAGCCGTTAACGCTGGAATTATACCGTCCCATGCAATGGGTACCCAGACGCATTCTTCTTGCATTGCGGCACACAGTGCATTGCCAATTTCAATCTCCCAACCCGTCCACTCGCCATCGGCACTGCGCGAATAGAAAGGCTCGTAGTTTGATGAGTCAAGGCCAAGGCGAACTTCCGCATTGGCAGCCGTTGACATACCTGCAGCAACAACAGTGGCTGCAAGAATAGATTTTATAATATTCATTGAATCTCCCAAGTGTTATAAATTAGTGCACCGATTTTACGAACGCCTGACAGCGCTCACTCGATGAATTGTTGAACACCCTCTCTGGTGCTCCCTCCTCTTCCACCCGACCTTGGTCGAGAAAAATCACTTTACTCGACACGTCTCGAGCAAAAGCCATCTCATGCGTCACAAGGACCATTGTACGACCTTCTACGGCTATAGATTGCAAGACTTTTACAACTTCACTGACCCGCTCGGGATCGAGTGCTGATGTAGGCTCATCGAACAACATCGCTTGCGGTTGCAAGCGCCATCAGGAACCGATTACAGACGCACAAAAAAGGTTTTCGCCCCGTTTACTCATCATTAGACCATACATTGCAATAATCGCTAACCGATTGCAATTTAAACCGGATATTTAAAGAGCCACTTAACGGGTGCTGACTTTCGACTCTTCTTCGCGCAAACGCACTGCCAACTTGGCTTTATCAAGTTCGGAGCACAAAATGACCAAATGGTCGCCAGGTTCGACAATGGGATTGACTCGACGAATGGCAACCACACCGCTTGATAAGGCCATTATTTTCTTCGGAACAGTATCCAACCTGTGCAATTCGCGTAAAAGCGCGACCGGTTGCCCTTGGGCAACGTAGGTTCCCATGCCAACGAGTGGTTCCATGAGCCCGTAAGTTGGCGCAGTAATAACGCAGGCACTTTCTCCAAGATCCAAAAAACGGGTATTCGCGGGTGGTTGTATACACAATCGGGAAGCTGCAGATTTCGTTATTACGCCATGATGGGCCAACACCCTCAGAACCCCCTGCCAACCAGTTTCCAATGCCCGACGTGAGACTTTCCCTTCGCCGCCCAACTCACACGAGAGCATATGGCAACCAGCCTCTAAGGCCGACGTATCAAAATCGCCTGAGGTGTCGCTCAACGGCACCACAAACGTGTTAGCTAGCCCCATGATGCTAGCTAATTCTTGCGTCTGCTGATTACGAGCGCGATCTGATGAAATACAAAAATAGGAACAATCCAAATAATCCGTTGCCGAACCTCCTGAATGAATGTCGATGGCCAGATTTGCTAAGGGCATTAATCGGGATGAGACAAATCCTGCTATTTCTTGTGTAGGCCCGGCGTTTGCCTGGCCCGGGAACGACCTATTCAGATTTCCGCCGTCAAGTGGGGAGACACGGGCTCTGCCCAGAATCGCTGGCATGTTCAACGCAGGCGCTAAGATCAATCGCCCCGCCATATCACTTGGCTCTAGCTGTTCATACAAGCGCCTGACAATAATTTGTCCTTCATATTCATCGCCATGGTTTCCAGCACATATCAGAGCCGTCGGCCCACGACCACCAACAATCACACTTAATGGTGATTGAATACTGGAAAAAGCATATCGATTATTTGAATGTGTGAGATCAAACGTACCAGCTCGTTTCCCCTCAGTAGACAGGTCAACAGAACTGCTAACGGAGCCAAATTTTAGCGTCATTTTCTATACCTTCTCCATGCCGACCGTCTAATGCCGACCATACTGACCACCGGTACTGTACATTTTTATGGTCAACTGTGATTATAGATTCCACTGACTAATTTTAAGGATTGCTACCGGTGCCAGCTACTCATCACCAAACAGTTACAAACTTGAGACAAACGCTTGCTCATATGAAAACGCTTCCAGGCGAGCAAGCTCGAGCCATGCCTGCAGCATTTTATACATCCACTGAGTTCCTTAATTTGGAAACCGAAGACGTACTTCGTCGCGAGTGGATGTGTCTCGGCCATATTGGCGAGGTTGCTAATCCGGGTGACTTCTACACCACAGAAATGTTAGACGAACAAATTCTCGTAACGCGGGATATGGATGGTGTTGTTCGTGTGCTTTCGAATGTCTGCAGGCACAGAGGCAACCAAGTTGCAGAAGGATCTGGTAACAGCCGAAGATTTGTCTGCCAATATCATACTTGGAGTTATGACAATACCGGCGCCCTACTGTCCGCGCCGCTCATCAAAAACACAGCCTCATTTAATAAAAGCAAATGCGCCCTGCCAGAGTTTGCCTCCGAGATCTGGAACGGATGGATTTTTGTCAATTTAGATGGCGAAGCAAAGCCATTGGCGCCACGGTTATCCGGCCTGCAGAACGTAATTAAAAATTATCACCCCGAAGAACGTTTCTTAAACTTCATCGAAGAGGACACATGGAATTGTAATTGGAAGTGCCTCTTTGAAAATTTCATGGAAGGCTACCACCTGAGCACCACGCATCGTG
The DNA here is from genome assembly GCA_964498925.1 of uncultured Granulosicoccaceae bacterium. Lineage (GTDB taxonomy): Bacteria > Pseudomonadota > Gammaproteobacteria > Granulosicoccales > Granulosicoccaceae > Granulosicoccus. The sequence goes on along the minus strand of CAZCKD010000143.1, from coordinate 765 downwards.
AAACACTGCATGAGATCACCCCGACAAAGCTCTGTAAAAAAATGGGATCTGGTGAAGGATGGACAGGCTATCACGCCTACTACAACCCTGACTATCCACCGCGTGGCCCTTTTCACCCAGACTTAACGGACGACGAAAAAAACAATTCGCCCATGTATGGCATCTACCCGAATCTAGTTGTGGGAATGGCTACAAACTTTACTCTGTTCATGTGCCTACGCCCCAACGGCGTGGATAAGGTCAACATACGATGGGGTGTTACCGGACTTGAAAACGACCCCGACGCTCAAAAGGTGAAAGATTATGTTGATTTGTGCAGAGCGTTTAACGCCGAGGACCGCGAAAAACTGGAAGTGCTACAAGTGGCACTTAAAACACGCAATTTCCAAGGTGGCCCACTTGCACCCGACGACTATGAAGGCTCGATTTGGGATTTTATTCAGTATATGGCGATGCGTTTGGGGTCTTCGGTACCGGGTGAATAAATCTGCATTATCAGCCTTCAGCTAAACGTCAACAACCGATCCAGCTCCCCGCTCTCATCCAACAAAATCAAATCCTCATCACCACCGACGGGCACATTATTTATCAAAATCTGAGGCACTTTTTTGCGACCACAGCGGCGCAGCATCTCACTGCGCTCCAGAGGCATCAGGTCGACTAGGTACTCGGTGTAGTCGATCTTTTTTGAGTCCAGTAACGCTCGTGCAGCCAGGCAGTGTCGACAAAAACTGGTGCCGTAAATTTCAACTTTCGCTGTCATGC
>CAZCKD010000142.1:0-9308 GCA_964498925.1 uncultured Granulosicoccaceae bacterium | reverse complement strand
GGCAACTACTGCTTTAACTTATAACCCGTTTTAAACATGATGCCGACCATGAGCATGCAAAGGGCCAAAAACCCCAGCATGGTCATGAGGCTGACACCCACGCTAACGTCGGCAACCTCAAAAAAGCTCCATCGGAATCCACTGATAAGATACAGAACGGGATTGAACAAGGTTACCTTCTGCCAGAATTCCGGAAGCATGCTGACAGAATAAAAGCTCCCGCCCAAAAACACGAGAGGTGTAATGACCAGTAGCGGTATCAATTGCAGCTTTTCGAAATTATCAGCCCATAGGCCAATAATAAATCCGAACAGACTGAATGATATACAGGTAAGCAGCAGGAACGTCAGCATCCAGAAAGGATGTGCAATTTTTAGCTCAACAAAGAATGACGCTGTTATGAGAATGATAACGCCGATTATCAAAGACTTTGTGGCTGCTGCTCCAACGTAACCGATAAGTATTTCGAAAAATGATATTGGTGCAGACATGATCTCGTAAATCGTGCCCGTAAACTTCGGAAAGAAAATACCAAAAGACGCATTAGAAATACTCTGCGTGAGCAGTGACAACATGATCAAGCCCGGAACGATAAACGAGCCGTAACTTACGCCCTCGACCGATTGAATTCTTGATCCTATTGCCGAACCAAACACCACAAAATACAAAACCGTGGAAATAACCGGTGATGCGATGCTTTGCATTAAGGTTTTTCGAGTTCTGCGCATCTCATTGAAGTAGATGGCTTTGATAGCTTCAATGTTCATTATCACGCTGCACCAAGTTGACAAAAATCTCTTCAAGAGAACTTTGGGAGGTATTGAGATCTTTTAATCCAAGTCCGGCTGACCCCATTGCTTGTAACAATGCAGTAATACCCGTGCGTTCGCCCTGGGTGTCAAACGTATACGTCAAACGTTGGCCATCACTGGACAGCTCCAAATCAAAATCACTTAGCTCTGCCGGTATTTCCGAGATAGCAGATCGAAGATCAACCACCAACTGTTTGCGTCCAAGAGAATCCATAAGGTTGGACTTATCATCAATAACCAGAAGCTTCCCATCACTGATGACGCCGACTCGATCAGCGATCTCCTCGGCTTCCTCAATATAATGTGTTGTCAGAATAATCGTGACGCCACTTTTTCGTAGCTTCTCAACAAGCTTCCACATATCTTTACGAAGCTCGACATCAACCCCAGCTGACGGCTCATCAAGAAACAACACCTGTGGCTCATGGGCCAAGGCCTTCGCAATTAACACACGCCGTTTCATACCGCCCGACAAGCGCTGAACAATGGACTGTTTCTTATCACTCAGCGTTAAATCATCAAGAATTTCATCGATCTTTTTTTCATCTTTCGACAAACCAAACAGACCGCGACTAAAACGCACCGTATCTGCAACAAGATCAAAGGCACCCAATGTGAGTTCCTGCGGCACCAGACCAATCAGGTGCCGGGTTTTTCGATAGTCTTTGACAATATCGTAACCAGCCACAGTCACCGTCCCTGATGTTGGCTTCACCAGGCCGCAAATTGTCGATATCAAAGTGGTTTTTCCAGCACCGTTTGGTCCTAGCAAAGCGAGTATTTCGCCTTGGCGAATATCCAGATCAATGCCCTTTAGCGCTTGATGACCGCCTTTGTAGGTCTTCGTCAGCCCGCGAATGGAAATGATGGGTTTGGTTTCTTGGCTCATGACCCGTATTGTGTCACGTCAGCGATAAAACAAGGAAGCTAATCCTCAATCGGAAGGCTCAGCCCCACATAAATCCAGTCGGCAGCGTCTGAAGTTTGTTGTGGCTGGGCAAATGCTGCTCCCGAATGTGCTTCGGCAATTATTTTAACGACATACAAGCCCAGCCCCAAGTGCAGTTGTTGATGCTGAGCAGGCGAGCTTTCCCGCTGAGAATACAAGGGGTCAAACCACTGCTCTGAGGCGTCTGGATTTTGCATGTCACCTTTATTCGCAACACCGATTGAGGCCATGGCTCCGTTAGACTTTTCCTCCACGGACAAGTGCAACACGATAGGGTCGTCAATAGCGAAGCTAACGGCGTTGTCCACAAGCTTATCTAATGCCTGCTGTAGCAATTCCGGAGAGGCTGTGACATTGACTGACTGCTCCGGCATTGAGCTTGTTCGAAACTGCCTATCCGGGTAAACCTGCTGATAGCGCTGCAACGACCCGGCAAGCAATTCAACCAGATCTAAACGTTGTTTCTCCGCTAATTGAACGCTCTGTTCTAACCGGGTGGACTCAACCAGTGCCTTGATTATCGATCCAAGGTGATCCGCACCACCACTGGCCCGATCCACTAATTGCCTGGATTCTTCGTCAAGGCTATTTCTATCCAGATTTTCCAACGATGTCCGAACAACCGACAATGGAGTGCGGAGTTCATGGGACAGGCGGCTGGACAAAGCTTCAAGGTATTGCGTGTAAGAGGCTGACTTTGACAGCAGTGACGATAAATTCCTAGACAAGTCGCCAATTTCATCCTGAGCATCACTCCCCGGCAAACCATGTACTTTTCCATCTTCTGAAATAGCACTTTGCGCTTCTTTAGACAGGCGCCGAATTCTAGAAGACAGTACAAAAGCGAAAATCAACAGACCGGATCCTGCCAGTAGACTGACTAATAGCAGCAGGCTGTATAGACGAGCCATCTCGCTACCTGCATAGGCAGATGCATGTTCCTCATTCGCTTCAAACAACAGATATCCACGACGAGGCTCTGAGCCGATTGGTGCCAAGGTACCCAATACTCGGTCGTTTTCTTCGGTCACATAGCGTGATGTCAGAGGATCATCTGATGTTATTGAGGCTCTGCGTGCTTCGCTTAGCGTAAGATCGATTGCCGTCTTCGTATACTCCGGTAAAAGAGGCAAATCACCCGCGACGAAAAAGGAAAAGAGCCGAAGTAATATCGCATCCCATAATCCATTGCTCGATTCAGCTTCTGCAATAAGATCATCAGACGCATCATACTTTTCATAAAGATTATCGACGTCAGCCAGTAGCCGTCCATGTACATCAAATAGTCGAGCTCGGACGCCTGGACTCGACCATAGATTGAGGTAATCCGATGCAGCGTCACTGTCATGGAATAACAAACCTGAATCTATGTCTGCAGCCAGAGCCTCGTCTGATACGATCCGCTCCATCTCACTAGGTGCCAAGGTTCCAACCCAGGACGTCCTTTCTTCACCGGCATAGTCGACATCGACAATGGCCAAGCCTATTGTCGAACCACTCTCTGGTAAAGGTAATTTTATTTCCAGCGCATACCCGTCGTTTTCTGTCGTCCACGACGCTTCCCAGCCGGACATCACCTGCCCCACTCTTGGGGCCTGACTTGTCTTACTATTTTTTTCTGATGCTCTTAAGCCGTTCAGCAAACCCGGAGCGATCGGTCTGAATAGTGCGTGCTGCCAGTCGCCGTTTTCATCCTGAGACAATAACTCAAGCGAATCTCCGTTAACCAGTAGCGTTTCCGGATCAGGCAACTCGCCTTCACCAAGATCAGCTCGAAGCGTTGGAGGCGAATGGTAGATAACCTGATCATCGGTTACAGACAGCAACAAGAACAGCTGATCATCTCGTCGGGCAACCCGAACAGAAAATTCTAAATCACTGCCTACCGATCTATAGGCAGTTGCATTGTTTTCAGAGTAGGTAAAGGTTTGTTCGTTGAGTTCTAACCAATCATCCGCATAACCGTCCACAAACATGGGATAAGGAGAAGATTGGGCGTACCAGTCGTTCTCACCTGCGCTAGCCAGCCCTGTTATCAAGGATTTGTTGACTTCTTCTGCGTCGGATAATGCCAAACGCATGTTTGCTACTTTAAGGACTTGCTCATCGATCCGGGTTTGTTGCAGCGTGCCGTACAACTGCTTAACACTCTGCAGCCCAACAAGTGGCACCGCCAGCGTAAGCGCTCCGGCAAACAGCATTTGAGATCGCAGTTTCATCCAGTTAAAACAGCTCGGATATCCGTCAAGAGTTAGCTTAAACTTCTACAGTGGTACTAATAAAGTAAATCGTCCATCCAACGATAGCCCAGCCCGTAAACGGTCTGAATAGCACCGAAAGAATCGTCTAAAGTCAGAAACTTGGCGCGAATACGTTTTACATGTGCCGTTATCGTTTGGTCATCAAGTACAAGATTGGCTGCGTCCATCAGTTGCTGCCGGCTCCTAACCTGCCCGGGATTTTTTGCAAGACACTCTATTAATGCAAATTCGGTGACAGTTAGATCGACAGGGGTATCACGCCATTTAGCGACTAACCGTTCCTGGTTGAGTTCCAGATGCCCTACCGCTTTGACGGTCTCTGTTGTGTCGCTCTGACTCAATGCATCGACACGCCGAAGCACGGTATTAACGCGCGCGACTAATTGGGCCAGACTAATATCTTTGGTCAGATAATCATCAGCGCCCAGACGCAAACCGGAAATAACATCCAGCTCACTGTCCCGGGCAGTTAAAAACAAAATGGGGAGTCGCGCAGATAACTCTCTTAGCGCCCGGCACAGGTCGAATCCAGCCTCACTGTCTCGACCTAACCCAATATCAATAATGGCGACATCCGGAAGACGCTGCCGAACAGCCTGCATTGCGGACTCGGCATCCGGGTAGCCGCGTACATCAAATCCGGCCCGACTTAGGGCCAGCGTGTAGTTGTCCCGCAAAGCCGCTTCGTCCTCAACCAGCACGATGCGTTTCAGAGTTTCCTGCTCAGTCATAATTCGTCACTTTTCGTCTGACTCCGTCCACACTCTGTCGCCGTAATGTCTGGAGTGAGGTGTCTACTGTTCAAAACCATACAGTAACCCCAAAGGCACGGATATGCATCATTCACTTCTTCATTCTTTATTGTCGACAGACTCGCCAAAACCCGCGACCGGAAGCTTATTCCAACGACTATCAGCGCTCACATGGCTGTGCTTTTTTTTAATCACAAACGTTACAGCTACGTTAGCGTATGCCAATACCGAGTACCCCAGCGCTGGAGTTCTCACACTCGAACACGCCTCGGGTGATATCGAAGCTGTGCAACTGGATGCTCATCTGGAACTGACAGTGACAGGTTTACTTGCCGAGGCAACGCTAACGCAGACCTTTAAAAACACCACCGAATTCTGGGTAAACGGTCGTTACCTCTTCCCGCTGCACGAAGAATCTGCCGTTCAGGGAATGATGATGCTGGTGGGCAAACGTCAGATCCAAGGCATCGTAATGCCGAGAGCTGACGCACAGCAAACATTCACCCAAGCGCAGGAAGCGGGACAGATAGCTGCACTGGTTCAGCAGCAACGCCCTAATCTTTTCACGCTAAATGCAGCCTCAATTGCGCCGGGAGAAAACATCGTCGTTAAGTTGAGCCTGACACTACCCATTGAAGTGTCTCATCAACATATGCACCTAAGACTACCGACGACGCTCACTCCGAGGTACACCAATCCGCTAACGACAGACGCGACAAACATTGAAGCGAGATTCGCAGGCCTATCAAATATACGCGGACCACGAATTAGTATCGATGGTCAGTTTGATCCGCTGAGCACCCTTGGCAATTTGGAAAGCCCTACCCATGAACTCGACAACACGGACACAGGTTTTCATATTGCCTCCACCCCAATGAATAAAGATGTTTTGCTCCAGTGGCCGATGAATGTCGATGAACATACAACCGCTACAGCCGTTGTCACCCCACACAATGGCGAACGTTACGTTCAAATTCTCATGAATCCACCCAACATACGCTCAACACCCGCAATCAACAGAGAGTTAGTGCTCGTCATAGACAAATCAGGCTCAATGGCGGGCGTGTCAATGCGATCTGCAAAGGAAGCATTACTTATTGCCATCGACGGCCTTCAACCCGAAGATACCTTTAATCTTATCGCCTTCGATCATGATTACTATCCATTATTCCCGTCAGCGCGATTAGCCACTACCGAAAACAAATACCGCGCAAGAGAATACGTTGGCGCATTAGTGGCCGAAGGTGGTACTGAAATGCAAGATGTGCTGTCCTTCGCTCTAAACAAGACAAAGCGAAACATCAAACCACTTGAGGTACAAACCGGTAAGAGCAAAATCAAGCGACTTAAACAAGTGGTTTTCCTGACTGACGGTAGCGTTGGGTATGAAGACGCTCTTTTAAAACACATCGAAAAGAACATTGGTGATAACCGACTGTTTACTGTTGGCATCGGGCCGGCTCCCAATCGATGGTTCATCGAAAAAGCGGCGACTGTAGGTCGAGGAGTTTCTCTGACAATCAGACATTCAAGCGATGTCATTGGCCCCATCACCGAATTATTAACCGAACTAGAGTCACCTGTACTAACAGACATCAAGGTTCAGTACACGGGAGGCTTCGGAGAAATTTACCCTAATCCCTTACCCGATCTCTATGCCAATAGGCCTGGAGTTTGGGTATCCAAGATCAGCCACAACGTCAGCGATATTGTGGTGACCGGCAATAGGAACGGAGAACGTTTTTCTCAAACGCTTAAGCTCCCCCACACACAACAATCTCATTCACAAAAAGCTGAACAAGCACCAACCCCACATGCCCCTGCTGTCGTTATGCATTGGGCCAGACAGAAAATCGATAGCCTATTAGATGAGCAACGATATTCCTTCGATTCGAAGCTGCATAAAGAACAAATTACAAAGATCGGAATGGAAACAGGATTGGTAACTCCTTATACCAGTCTGGTCGCTGTCGATCATACAGTAACCGTACCTCCGGTTAAGGCAAGAAGAGATGTGGATGTTGCCCAATTGATTCCAGAGGGCAATGACATGTACAGCGTTCTATTACCTCAGGGTGCATCCGGTGCCGACACGTGGACACTCCTAAGTTTTTTATGCGCAGCAACAGGCATTTTATTAATGGTGTTTTCCAGAAGCCCATGGCTTAGCAACCGTGACCAGCTACGCGCATGAGTATTCATTTACAACCTATTCCTGTGCTCCATACCCGCCTGCACGATAGGTTTAAAACAGCTGTATTACTGGCAGGAATGATCGTGTTAGTGATATCGCTAGGCAGTGGTGCTCGCGCCGCATGGATATATAGCAAAGCCATCGTTGCCCAGATGTTTCTGGACCAATCCTGGCAATTAAGCCTTCTGGCAGAACACCCGCAAAAACCGTGGTCATGGGCGGATATGAGCACCATCGCCCGCATTGACGTGCCGACTCTCAATGAATCATTGATAGTACTTAGCGATGCATCCGGTGAATCCATGGCCTTTGGTCCAGGTCTTGTCGCTGGCGACCCCTTACAAGCGACACAGGGAACAATCGCTATTGGTGGACACCGCGATACACACCTATCCTTTCTGGAGCATTTACCCATCGGCGCAGAAATTCATATGGAAAACGCCGCAGGTGAACTTCACCGTTACCAGATAAACGATAAAACCGTAGTGGATTCAGACTACGAAGCACTGCGAATATCTCGCACACAACCCGGCCTCGTCCTTATCACCTGCTATCCGTTCAATGCCACCCAAACTGGCGGATCATTACGTCTGGTGGCTCGCGCCAGAAAAGTCGACGCCCAGAGCGCTATACTCCTTCCATGAAATTTTCATCTCTGATTCAGCGTATCGTCAATGACGACTCGGACAGCCCCAGACAGATAGATCCCTGGGCGGTTCACAACCTGGCCATACAACGTGTTGAAAACGGTGAAGCGGTCACGGTGCTAAGCATTGGCCAGGAGACCGATGAGACAACGCCGGATCTCGTTGTTGAGTCTGCAGTTGATAGCCTGCGTGCCGGTAGACACCATTACTCAGATGTTCGCGGTGACGAGCCCCTGCGAGCAGCGGTTGCAAACTACCATAATCGTTTGACCACGCAGTCAGTCACCGCCGACAACGTCACTATCTACAACGGTGCCCAGAACGCATTATTTGCGATCGCCCAGGTATTACTGGAACCCCAAGACGAAGTCATTCTTGTAGCTCCTTTCTACACCACCTATGAAGCGACCTTCGGCGCACCGGGCCCGACGGTTGTCACTGTACAAGTTGAAGCAGCCGATCAATACCAACTGGACGTCGACAAACTACTCGGTGCCGTTAGCGACAACACGCAGGCCATTGTACTTAACGCACCCAATAACCCTTTAGGAAGCCGCTACACATCCGCGCAGTTGGAAAAAATAGTCCGCACGTGCATTGAGAAGAAGATTTGGCTGATTCTCGATGCCGTTTATATTGATACCGTGGACGCCGGTTCGATCTGCTTACCGCATACCATTCCGGGTGCCGAAGATATTCTGATAACAGTCGGTAGTCTCTCCAAGTCTCATCGAATGACGGGATGGCGTGTCGGATGGGTCATCGGGCCCGATCCAGTTTCAGAACATCTGGGCAACTTATCCGTAGCGATGCACTACGGCCTCGCGCCTTTCATCATGGATGCAGCCACCACCGCCATTGAAAAATCTCAGGAGACTCCTGAGATCGTGAAGTCTGTTCTCAAATCAAGAAGACAAGTTGCGGTGGCTGCATTAAGCGATATAGAGCCGGCACAATTACTGGACTCCGGACAAGGCATGTTCATTCTGCTTGACGTTCAAGTACTCAACATGGATGCCTATACCTTTGCTATGCAGCTTTTATCTGAAGAAGATGTCTCTGTTTTACCGTGCGACGGATTTGGTCCAGGTGGACAATTTCTGGTTCGTATCGGTCTGTGTATCGACGGGGATTCATTGGCCGAGGCCTGTAATCGAATTTCCGGCTTTATCGCAAAGCTGAGCAAACGTTAAGAGCCTTTGCCAGCCAATCGATACGAGTTTTAGTGGTTCGTAGATACGATAAGGTTTCCTGACGGACGATTGATCCCATACCGTAGACATCGAACACCGTGATGGTTGCTGCCAAAGGCATCAATTATCTTAGCCAATAGTGCAGGAATGATTCCATCCCCTGCGACACCCAAACAAACGAACTCTTTATCCACCGCTGCACACAGCGCTTCGCCAATTTCAGTTTCCCAACCGACAAAGTTACCGCTGGAATCAGCTTCATACAACGGAGGGTACGGTGCAGAATCAAGTCCGAGACGGACATAGGATTGCGCGGTTCCAGCTGAAAATGCTAATGTGGATAGTATTTTTTTGGTGTAATTTTCCTGATCGTGGTCTTAGTGTATGGAAGATACGAATGAACGACAACGATCGCTAACGGGTTCATAGAACACTTGCTGTGGCGCGCCGCTCTCCTCCACTTGTCCTTCATGCAAATAAATGACTTGCGTTGAGACGTC
>CAZCKD010000141.1:180-9321 GCA_964498925.1 uncultured Granulosicoccaceae bacterium | reverse complement strand
CCGCATCTGCAGCAGATAGAGCACTCTCAAGATCTGCGACTTGATTGTTTGCTGCTGTCAGTCGTTCATCCAGGTTTTTGTTGTTTGTCAGAATATCCTGGGATTTACCAATTTCATCGGCTAATTGATTTTTCAGAGCGTCGAGCTTTTGGTTCGCCTTTTTACTCGTTCTCTCATGCTTCAGATTTGCCTTGGCTGCTGCCTTTTGTGCGTCTGTTACCTCATTAGAGAAAAGCGCTAATTTAAGTTCCAGCTCTCTAGATGCTTGTGCTGCGCTCTCAAGCTCTTGCGCCATGGTTTCATTAGCATGCTTAAGCTTAGTCTCCGCTTCTCGCAGTGCATCTTCCTTTGAGGCTAGTGCCTGTTCGAGAGAGATGACTTTCTTTTCCTGATTTTTTTTCTCTAGCTCGATTTGCTTGCCAGAGCTATTCGTTGACGACAGTGCGCTCTTCAGGTCTGCTACCTGGTCCTTTGTCGTTTCAAGTTTTGCGTCCAGATCCCTGTTGTTCGAAAGAATATCATTAGCCTTTCTTCTTTCTTCAGCGAGTTGATCCTTCAGAGAGTCATTTTTTGCATCAGCTTGTTCCAGCTTGACCTGCTTCAACGCAAAGGCTTGTTGCTCAGCGCTTAGTTCGTTGGCCAGGTTCTCTAGCTTGGCCTCTAGAACATTTTTATCTTCGGCCGCTCTGTCTTTTGCTTTCGCAAGCTCAATTTCTTTCCTGTCGTAAGCTTTTTCCAAAGCAATCTTGGCTTCTTCCAGTCCGTGGAGTTTTGCACCAAGAGAACTTTGCTGCGATGATGAATGCTTTAATTCACCTTCTAAATTGGCAATCTGTGCTTGAGCTTTTTCAAGATGTGTATTGCTTTGTTGTTTGTCATGAAGGGCTGATTGATATTTTCCTTGCTCCTCCAGCAGTCTGGCTTTTAGAGACTCTAGCTCGGCCTGCGCTGCATTTTTTTCAGAAAGTGTTTTCTCTTGGCTGCGTTTTAACAGTGCGAGCTGTTCGAGAGTATCTTCAACCTTTCTATTGTCTTTCTGCCAGTTTGACTCGACCTGACCAACGGCCTTTTTGAGTTCGGCAATTTCATTCTTTTTGTCTGTGATTTCCTCGCGCTGCTCACGCAACGCTTTTTCGAGAGCATCAACTGTTTGTTGCTTTTCTCTAATGAGGCTTTCAGCATTGCTTAAGGCATCTTTCTTTTCAGCAAGTTGCTGATCACGGGTCTCTATACGTAGTGACTGCGCTTGCGCATCGGATTTTGATTCGCTTAGCTCTTGTTGTCGCTCGTTAAGTTCTTTCTCTTTTGTTTTTAATTCCTTTTTTAGATCCTGCAGCTCGAAACTCAGCTTGGCGTTATTTTTATCACCATTTTCATGTGCATTTTCGAGTAATTGCTCACTGTCCTTGATTTTGTTTAACAGGTCTTCGTAGGCAACTTTTAATTCTGCGAGTTTTCTTTTCTCTTCCTGTGCTTCCTGCGATGATTCTTCAAGACTCTTTGTCTTGTTCTCTATTTCAGCTTTCGCAGACTTGATATCGTTTTCAAGCGCATCGTTTTTGTCTTTTTCTGCTTTTTTCTCTACTTCCGCTTTTTCAAATGCTGCTTTGTACTCGGCGATTTTATCGTCACGTACGCGCGCATCTTCTTTTGTTGCATCCAATTCATCCTGCAGGCGTCTAGTATCCTGTTGGAGTTGCTCGCGTTGTTTTGCGTCTTCCTGAACTTTTTCTTCTGCTTTTTCTACTTGTTCTCGATAGGTGCCTAGTTCCTGCTCCAGTAGTTGGATTTTATTGGCTTTATCGTTATCTGTGCTGGCATGCTCGCGTTGAACGGAATCGTACTGGTTTTGCAGACGCTCAATCGTTTCAAATTGATTCTTCGTTTGTTCTTCAAGTCTTGCCAGTTCTCTGGCTCGATCCTGAAGTTGTGTATTAAGCGCTTCCAGTTTTGCCTCACTGCGCATCGATGATTCACGCGCAATGCCTAGGGCTTCCTTTTCGGTCTCCAGCGCTGCACTCAATGCAGTAATGCATTGTTTCATTTCCTGCTCAGAGCTTTTGAGTGCCTTTTTGAGCTTTTCTATTTCATCTTCGAGGGCTTTTTTCTCGGCTTCTGCACGTTCCAGGTCTAGACGCAGATTGTTAACAACGTCGCTATTCTCAGCATCTGAAGCCTTGAGTTTTTCGATTTCGGCAGCTAAGCCATCGCTTCGCGCAGAGGCCGTTTGTAGTGCTTCAACTCTTCCGTTCAACACGTCACGTAGTCTGTCTCTTTCAGACTCCATTTCTTGTTGTAGATTGAGAATTTTTTGTTCTCTTGAGTTCGCAAGTTCAACTGCCTTTTTTAATTCAGCATTAACTGAACTTACTTTGTTTTCTATGTCGTCGCGTTCGAGTTTTATTTCCTTTAGAGTTAACTCGGCTTTGTTAAGCTCATTGTTACGATCATTCAGCGTTGAGCGCAATTTTGAAATCTGTTCAAGTTGCTTGCGGGTCATGGCGTCCGCTTTAGACAAAGCGTTCTTAAGTGCAGGAATGAGTTTTTCTCTGCCGTCGAACCGCTTTTTCAGGAATAACCAACCGATTGCCAACCCGATTAAGGTTGCCAATATCAGCAGGGACAATATCTGGATAATAAGATAAGTCATCTTCGTTCCACGCTATTCTTCGATGAGGCTGATAGGAGGCACTGATTTGCCTTTCATCTGGCCCTTAACTAAAAGGTAAATTTCGGTACGACGGTTTTTGGCACGACCGCTGGGTAATTTGTTACTCGCAATCGGGCGAAACTCGCCATAACCGAATGCACTAATGAGTTCCGCGTCTACACCTTGCGCGATCAAGTAATCCTGAACAGTTCCGGAACGGCGTTCGCTCAGACCTTGGTTGTATCCGACCCCGCCGGTGTAATCTGCGTGACCTTCAACCAGAACTTTGGTGATTTGTCCTTCGCAGACACCGAGAATCGTGTCAGTCATTGGCTGTAGAACAGACAGATGCTCGCCGATTATCTTGTAGTGATCCGTGGCATAGTTGAGCACGTTATCAGCCAAAATCTGATTGATACCGGCTCTGCAAGCCTGGGTAATACCGGGTGACTCGACGACGATATTGACGATAATTTCCAGTGGCTGCATCTCCGCGCGCCGAACGTCAATAAGCTGTTCGATTGTTCGTTTACGATCTTCGGAAAAGACGGTGCCTTCTAAAATAAACTGAGTGTCAGTGATAGTCAGAGTGCCCGGGTTTAATTGGGTAACTGCCGCAATACCTGTCTCGACAATACGCGCACTACCTTGCAAGCCTGAACCGTCTACTTTCAACTGGCTGTAGTCAACAGTCGACTCTGGGGGCAGGGCTTGATGTATTCCGGTGACAAGATCGTGTGTGGCTTTATCGACTCGGCCGCGAACCGTTAGATCCGGAAATGTGTGACGGGCATTGAGATAATAATTGTCTGAAATAACCGATATTTTATTATCCAATTTGCGTACGCCCCAGATATCCTGGGTGCTATCAGCGACAGCTGTACGAACAAGGTGATCTCTTGTCGTACCGCGAACTTTGACGTTTCTTCCGTCGACAGAACGCTCGATGTCTGGAATCTCTGCCTTGTATTTGTTTATTTCATGCTGTGTACGGCCTGAAATATCCATTTCGATATTATCGGAATAGACGATCGTTCCGAGCATGAAGACAACCCCAAGGGCAGCACAAAGCAGTGCTATGGGAGCTGAACCTATAAGCTTGCTGAACATAGTGTAAATTTCGATTCTGTATTAGTTAGATCGACGGGTAGATCGTCGAAACCAATGCAGATAACCGGCTGCTCAACACGTGTTCGAACGGTACGTTCCTTTGTTCAGTGGCGGTAAAGTCAAACTGATGCCTGTTCTGTGCGTCCATAGGGGGTTATTTTTTCGGATCCTGCGCCTCTTATCGGCCAGATTTCTCGAAAAAGGAGATACGAAAGTAGAGTGTCCGTGTTACTTGCCTTCCCTCCCGTGCACAGGTATCCCTCTTTCTGCACTATCCGCCAGGATTAATGAGATCCTTTAGAGGCTGTGCCCATTGCGTGTCTTTTTCATCAGGGAAGGGAAGATCTTCTACTGCGTCGGCAAAGATGGCGTTTGCATCCTGAACAAGCTCTCGGCCTGCCTCTGTTAGTGAGGCCATGCTGCGTCTGGCGTCTCTATCGCTCTTCTCGGTAATGACAATGCCCAATTTTTCTAACGGTTTTAATGCGCGAGTCACTGCTGACGGCGTCAGATTAACCGCATGGGCAAGATCGACCCGTGTAGCTGATTGTCCGTGCATGTGAGAGAGCTGTCTCAGCAATTGATATTCTGAAAAGCTGATGCCTTTGGTGCAGGAGAGGGCATTGTCCAGTTTTCGCTGAACGCGGTTCGCAGCTCTTAGCAGCAGAAATACTTGATTTTCCTTCGTCATAATTAGGAGGCTCGGATGTTGATAATGGTATTTCCATGCATGATACATGAATAATGCGTGAGTAATCACGTAATGGTAAGCTATTTAAGTGCCAGAGTGAATATCCCTATGGCTTTAAAATCAAGATACTGTGACTCATCACAGGTGTCGCAACTGACGGAAGGGGTTCTGCGACCAAACGGGGTACGTGATTCAGCTTTCTTCGATTTGTAGCAAAGCTGCTGCAACGGGACGGTACTCGTTAACCAGAACGCTGTAGGTCCGGCAGGCTGCCCTCGTGTTCATTACCTCTAGAGCCACACCCTTTTGCCGCAATTCAGCGATGAGTGAGAATTCAGGAAAAGTATGGTGTTCGCCTGTGCCCAGCACTACAATTTCGGGTAACTCGGCTTCGTGACCATCGAAGAGTGGGCCGAAGTGTGCAAGGGATAATTCCTTTAGATTGCCGCTGAACCAATTTTCGACAACCCGCGTTTTCGTAATCAAGATAGAGCTATGAAAATCCTGACCGTTAACACTCAGGAATCCTTTGCCGTAGTTACTGATCAGGTTTTGATCAGAAGTCTCTAGATGCATTTTCATAACGCTATAATAAGCGTGCAGCAGCCGGGTGAAAACATTCGGCCAAATTTTAATTGCAGGAGAACACGTTGAAACCCGTAAATATTGGTCTTTTAGGCCTTGGCACCGTTGGACAGGGTGTAGCAAATATCCTGCGGCGCAATGCGGAAGAAATTCAGCGTCGAACCGGGCGCGAGGTACGTGTTACACGTGCAGCAGTCCGAAATCAGCCCAAAGCCGAAGCTCTGGGCTTTGATATCGCGATTACAACAGATGCAATGAGTCTGGTAACCGATCCTGATATCGACATTATTTGCGAGGCGATGGGTGGGGATGATCCTGCGTTGTCGCTGATACGAACGGCAATTGATCATAAGAAACACATCATTACTGCCAATAAGGCACTGATTGCTGTGCATGGAAATGAATTGATTGATCGAGCTGCCAAGAACGAGGTGACAGTCGCATTTGAATCCTCGGTTGCAGGCGGTATCCCTATCATCAAATCAATCCGGGAAGGACTTTCAGCCAATCGCATAGAGTGGTTAGCTGGCATCATCAACGGTACCGGCAACTTCATCTTGAGTGAGATGGCCGAAAAAGGTCGTAGTTTTGAGGATGTTCTCGCCGAGGCGCAGGCACTGGGTTACGCGGAAGCAGATCCTACTTTTGATGTGGAAGGTATCGATGCGGCGCATAAATTAACCATTATGGCCTCGTGTGCCTTCGGTATTCCGTTGCAGTTTTCAGGTGTTTACACCGAAGGCATAAGCAAGATCAGTCGCGAGGATGTTGAATTTGCGGCGGAGCTTGGTTATTGCATCAAGCATCTTGGGGTCGCTAAACGACGTGAGGATGGTGTCGAGTTGCGCGTGCACCCCACCTTAATACCTGAAAAGCGGTTGCTGGCAAACGTTAATGGCGTCATGAATGCGGTTCTGGTTCATGGCGATGCTGTTGGTCCAACGCTGTATTACGGAGCAGGCGCTGGCTCAGAACCCACGGGATCTTCAGTCGTTGCTGACATCGTCGACGTTGTTAGAACCATGGACGCCAATCCGGCGTGCAAAATTCCCACACTTGCGTTTCAAGCCGATGCTTTGGTTGAGCTACCGATTTTGTCTGCCAGTGAATATCAAAGTGCCTACTACGTGCGGTTGCAAGCGCTGGATCGTCCCGGTGTTATGGCAACGGTCAGCAGCATATTTGGTGATCTGGGGATCAGCATGGAAGCGATTCTTCAAAAAGAGCCGGAGCAAAACAACAGTGCTGCCGACGAAGATGTCACGGTGCCCATCATTCTGCTGACGGGTTTAGTGAAAGAAGGTTTGATAGATCAGGCCATCGAGAAAATTCAGACCTTGGATAGCGTGATAAAACCGATCACGAGAATACGTGTAGAAACATTGTGATTCACTCTGTCGTCTTTCGTTAATAAATTCATTTTAATGGCACCGGAGTATCAATCCTGTGCTGCATCACCAATCGACCCTAAGGTCCGAGAGTATTAATCATGTCGTCATCTGAAAATCGTCCCAACCATTACACAGGGCTGATTGATCGGTATAAGGATCGACTGCCTGTTGATGAAAACACACCTGTGGTTTCCTTAAATGAAGGAGACACACCGTTAGTACAGTTGGTCAACATTCCTAAAGAAATTGGCTTTGATGGGCAGATTTATGTCAAGTACGAAGGTCTGAATCCCACAGCATCCTTCAAGGATCGTGGTATGACCATGGCGGTTACTAAAGCTGCCGAGGAGGGCGCAAAAGCCATCGTTTGTGCATCGACTGGCAATACGTCGGCCGCCGCTGCCGCTTATGCAGCACGTGCTGGAATGACGGCTTTTGTTCTTATACCCGAAGGCAAGATTGCCATGGGCAAATTGGCTCAGGCTATTGCACACGGCGCCATTGTTTTACAAATCAAAGGCAATTTTGATGACGGCATGCGCCTGGTTAAAGAGGTTGCCGGCGAAGCGCCTGTTGCCATCGTGAACTCCATTAACCCTTATCGACTTCAAGGCCAGAAAACAGCAGCCTTTGAAATTGTTGAAGCCTTAGGCCGCGCGCCGGACTATCACTGCATACCGGTAGGCAACGCCGGTAATATTTCGGGTTACTGGATTGGTTTCAGTGAAGCCTGTGGACACAACACAGAATCCTGCACACTGTGTAATGGCAATTGCCCGTATCTTGATAATCCTATGACAGACTCTCGGCCCGTCATGGTTGGGTATCAAGCTGACGGCGCTGCACCTTTCCTTCGTGACAAACCTGTTGAACAACCGGAAACACTCGCCACGGCTATCCGTATTGGCAACCCTCAGAGTTGGGATCTTGCCCATGCTGCGGTAAAAGAGTCGGGTGGATGGTTTGATGAGGTTAGCGATGAAGAATTGTTAGCGACTCAAAGCTTATTGGCTAAAAAGGAAGGCGTCTTTTGCGAACCGGCTTCTGCAGTGTCCTTGTGTGGCGCGATGCGTGACATCAAATCAGGGCTTATACCGGCTGGAAGTGTTGTTACGTGCACCTTGACCGGTCACGGTTTGAAAGATCCGGATATCGCTATTAGAGGTCAAGAAGCCGTGCAAACCGTACAAGCAGAATTAGAGGCTGTTAAAGCCGCGATTCTAGCTCACATCTAGCGCTTCAAGCATCGCTGGCCTGTGTCGAATCAGACATAGGCCAGTTGGGATTACCTAGCTCGTTCAATAATTCGATATAGCGCTCACGCTGTATTGTGATGGCACCCATGCTCGTTAAATGATCAGTTTCCAGTTGGCAGTCGATAAGCTGGAAGTCCTCCGATTGTGCTAGATGCACCAGCGCCACCTTGGAAGCATTGCTCTGTTTCGAGAACATGGACTCTCCGATAAAGACACTGCCAATCTGTATACCGTAGAGTCCGCCAACGAGCTCACCGTCCAACCACGTTTCAATGGAATGGGCGATATTCATTTTATGTAAACGGCAGTAGGCATCAACCATGTCGTCTGTGACCCACGTGCCAGTGCTGTCTTTTCGTGGTGCTGCGCATTCCCGCATCACGGTACGAAATTGCTGATTTTTCGTGATAGTGAAGCGTCCACTCTTGAGTGTCTTCGATAAACTTTTGGAAACACGGATGTCATCGGGAAAAATGATGCAACGTGGATCGGGCGACCACCAGAGAATAGGTTCTCCCTCTTCATACCAAGGGAATACACCGGAGCGATAAGCTGCGATTAACCGTCTCGGGCTGAGATTTCCGCCAGCCATGAGTAAGCCATTAGGTTCGCTTAGTGCCGTGCTAACCGACGGGAACGGAGTCACATCATCGTCAGGGGCCAGAAACGGAATGGGCATTAGTCGTTCACGGATAGCGGAGAGTCTGATTTGAAAGGTAGCAAATCAGTTAAGCCACTGCAGCGTTGTTCCACATGGGGGCGTTCTTGTTCCAGATAGTTTGATATCGCTTCGCGAAATCCCGGGTGAATAATATGATGGGAAGAGCGGGTTATGGTCGGAACAAAGCCTCGTGTAATTTTATGTTCACCCTGGGCGCCGGGTTCAAAGATGCTTAAACCGTTGGCGATGCAATACTCGATGCCTTGATAGTAGCAAGCCTCGAAATGCAAAGAGTTATAACGACCACGGCAACCCCAGTAGCGACCATACAGCGTCGTGGTTCCAATAAACATGATTGAGCATGCAACCGGTTGATCGGTTTCATTTTGATTGGGGTCAAAGGCGAACACGATCAGAACCTGATCTCCCATTAAACGACCCACTCTTTTAAAAAACGCTTCTGTTAATGAGGGGGTTCCCCATTTTCTGTCGTAAGTCGACTCGTAGAGATCATGCACCCAAAACCATTCTTCTTCTGTGAGTGAGCTGCCTAAACGCTGCTGTACCGATAAGCCTGCATCTTTAACATAGCGACGTTCTCTTCGAATAGTTTTACGTCTTTTCGCTGTGCACTGCTCTAGGAAATCGTCGAAGCTACTGTAGTTATTGTTGTGCCAGTGGTATTGGCAATCAATTCGTTTTAGATATTCTGGTTCCTTCTGTGTGTCTGCATCTGTTATAGGTTCAACGTTATTTTCCGATGATGCCGCAGGTGCACGATTTTCGGTGTCGCTCTT
>CAZCKD010000141.1:0-170 GCA_964498925.1 uncultured Granulosicoccaceae bacterium | reverse complement strand
AATCAATTCGTTTTAGATATTCTGGTTCCTTCTCTGGCTCAGTCTCTGTCCCAGTAGGTGCACGATTTTCGGTGTCGCTCTTGTGTTCGTCCGGGTCAGAATTATCAGCATCAGCAGAATATTTGTCCTGCAACAGACTCGCTAAATGATCGCTTTCTTGTTCAGTAACG
>CAZCKD010000140.1:0-9327 GCA_964498925.1 uncultured Granulosicoccaceae bacterium | reverse complement strand
CAGTACTGAACGTATCTGGCTCTCCACAAGTGGACTTCGCTGATCATCGCAACAACGCTGTTCTGTTCTTTCAATTCAAACTGAATCTTCGATAGTCAGCTGTTGTCCCGATAAAGCACTCATTGACTCCTAGTGAATAATGCCAGAGCCAATGAGTGTTTTCAGAAAATAAACATCACGCGTCAAAGTCTATCTGAGCTTTCATTGCCAAGTTACGATCGTTGGCGATATGAAAGGCTTCTTCAGCTCTTTCCAACGGTATCGAGTGAGTGACTAGTGGTTTTAGATCAACCAGTCCTTGTTGCATCAACTGTATAGCCATCGCAAATTCAGTATGAAATCGGAATGACCCTCTTAGCTGAAGTTCTTTGGCCGTAATTGCCATCATGGGCAAAGACATGTCACCGCTTAATCCCAACTGCATAATGACGCCCCCGGGACGCAGAGCTGCAATGCCACTACTCAACGCTGAGACAGCACCAGAACATTCAAACATCACATCAAAATAACCTTTATCAGGCGTGTATTGATCTAACGCTTCCGGATCTTTCATTGAATTAATCGTTCTGTCTGCACCAGCAAGTTGCGCGTGCTGCAACGCGTTTTCCGAAAGATCTGTAGCAACAATTTCTACAGCACCCGCTCTTCGGGCAGCAATGATGGATAACACGCCAATCGGCCCACAGCCTGTAATCAGAACACGCTTACCGAGCAACTCACCTGCTGTTCTAGTTGCATGAAGTACGACAGCAAAGGGTTCAGCCATGGCGGCTTCGGCGGCGGAGAGACCGGTCGCTTTCACGCATTGCACAGCGCTGGCATTCAGTACTTCACGAAAGGCGCCTTGGATATGCGGCATAGGCATGGCAGAGCCGTAAAAACGCATGTTCAAGCACTGGTTATGACGTCCTTCTTTGCAATAGCGGCAAGTGAAACAAGGTCGTGATGGTGATACGGCAACTAAATCGCCTTCGGAAAAACCTTTCACTTCTGATCCCATGGCTTTGACATAGCCTGCGACTTCGTGCCCCAGAATCATGGGTTCTTTTAACCTTACCGGTCCAAAGCCACCGTGGTTATAGTAATGAAGATCAGAACCGCAGACGCCACCTTTGGAAATCTGGACCTGAATTTCATTAGCCTGAGGCAGTGGCGCATCACGCTCTTCGATGCGTAAATCTTCTGCTTCGTGAATGACGATAGCTTTCATTAACTATGAGTCCTTAGTAAACAGTCAGTAATAAACGCCAGCGTGCCTGGAATTCGTTTAGCATGGCTTAATTGTAAATCCATATTCGCCACTTTGATTGCAGCCAATCGCGATAGCATATATGATTAATGTTACCGATAACATAGCACGCAATTCTTCGCTAGCCAACCGCCCAACTCATCACGATATCAATGACACAAGCACATAATTTATTCGACCTCACCGGTAAAACCGCCCTAATTACCGGTTCCTCACAAGGCATTGGGTACACATTGGCAGAAGGTTTGGCCAGCGCCGGCGCTAAGATTGTACTGAACGGTCGGGATGTAGAGAAACTACAGGCAGCGGCGCAAACGTTAAAAGACGGAGGTGCCGATGTTCACACACTACCGTTTGATGTCACTGATCATGCCGCTTGTGCAGAGGCAGTCAATGGCTTTGAAGCCGAGCATGGTGGCATCGACATATTAGTCAACAATGCTGGGATGCAACATCGAACGCCGTTGGAAGATTTTGACCCGGTGATGTTCGACAAGCTGCTTCAAACAAACGTCGCATCCGTTTTTCATGTTGGACAAGCAGTCGCAAAAAACATGATCAAACGACAGGCTGGAAAAATAATCAACATCGCGTCAATACAAACAGCGCTAGCTCGCCCAGGCATCGCGCCATATACAGCGACAAAAGGTGCTGTTGCTAATCTGACCAAGGGAATGGCGACAGACTGGGCTCAGTATGGTTTACAGGTCAACGCCATCGCACCGGGCTATTTCGATACTCCTCTGAATGCTGCTTTAGTCGCTGATGCTGAATTCACTGCCTGGGTGTCTAAAAGCACACCGACAGGTCGCTGGGGACAACTACCTGAACTTGTCGGAGCCTGCATTTTTCTATCATCGCCGGCTTCAAGCTTCGTCAACGGCCACACGCTGTTCGTTGATGGCGGAATGTCCGTCTGCTTGTAACGAACAATAGTAAGCATGTCTGGCAGCCTCCGATGCCAGACATGCTTCTCAACTTAAAGCAAACACTTGCACGGTTTTTCTTTAGAGCTCTTTACCGGCTCTGAACTCTCCCCATCGAATAACTGCAAACGCACCCAGCGAAGCGAGTGGCTTGGGCGGTAACCGGCTTGGTCTATCGTAACTGGATTGCAAATCAAGCAAATCAGAAGACTTTCCACACGCTAATTCCGCTGCAAGCTTTCCCGAAATTGTCCCTTTTGCAGTGCCTAAACCATTTTGGCAACACGCTGAATAAACACCGTCATCAACGCGGCCAAACACAGGAACGTTGTTACGGGTCAAACATAGTCGACCACCCCAGCGGTACTCCATGTCGACATCATCCAGTTGCGGGAAGCGTTCTTTGAACGAGTTGTCATGTGTTCTTCCCACCGCTTGTAAGCGCGAGTCACTTACCTTCAAAGAGGGATCAAACGTTGCCCTATTACGAATAATAAGACGATCGCCACCTGATCCGGATATGCGCCTAACGGTTGTACCTAATGGGTCCGCTGGCGTCAGCGCCCAATTAGAACGGCCACCGAGACGATCAAGCTGCTCTGTAGTCATACTTTTTGTCATAGAACCGTAGGTGTATACATGCATAAGGTGTTTTTGGAAAAAGCCGAAGCTTTCCAGATGACCATTGACACCGAGAATGACTTTACGAGCACGTACTTGTCCCTTATCCGAAAGAGCCAGCCATCGACCCTTGTTTTTTTCTAAGGATAAAATCGGAGAATTCTCATACAGCTTTGCTCCATCTCTCTCCACACCTGCTGCTAGCTCCCGTATATACAAAGCGGGTTGAAGCATGGCCGTGCCTGGAGTAAACAAACCATCAACATAGCTTTTACTACCCGTCAATTGCTGCATATCCAATGCGCTTAGTCTTTCAAACGACTCATTCAGTGCAGCAAGATGTTTAGCATAAGCATCGTTATGACTGACTCCTCGGGATGTAATAGCGCCATTGATCTTACCGCCAACCTGAATGGCTTCGTCGGTCATACCGTAGGCTTCTTTGATAGCAAGCGCGTACTCAATTCCGGCCCGGTTTAACTGAACATCTCGATGATCATTGTTCGTATTGCCACCGTAATCATCGGAGGACAAATCATGAGGCACATCAATCATGAAGCCACTGTTTCGTCCAGCAGGACCATTCGCAATACGACCTGCATCAACGACCATCACACTTTCGTTGCCAGACAACTCAAGCAGACGCTTAGCTGCCGAAAGCCCAGCAAAACCAGCACCGATGATTAAGTAATCGACTTCTACACTTTCTTCAAGACGAGGCCTTTCTTTCTGCCGTGGCAGAATGGAATTCCAGGCAGCTGGCCCCGGATCGCTCGGTAAATGACGAACACGCACAATCGTTAGAACTCGGTGTTTAGAGCATCCGCTGACGGAATTTCTTTTTCCCGCCTAGCAATATAATCTAATAACGCTTCGTTAACGGACTCATCCAGTTTTGGCTCTTCGTAGGCATTTAATAGAGATTTCGCCTCAGTCAATGCCCTCTCTGTGATGTCTTTACTACCTTCAGCGACCCACTGTTCGTAGGAATTATTATCGAACATACGAGGCATGAAAAACGCCTCCTGAAATTTTGCTAGCGTATGTTCATGTCCTAGGTAATGGCCGCCCGGCCCGATGTCCCTAACGGCAGACAAAGCCTCATCAAAATCATGCCATTGAACACCTTCAGCCATTCGATAACCCATGGCGCATTGCTCGGCATCAACGATAAATTTTGCCATCGAACAATGCATTCCAGCTTCGTTCCAACCCGCCGAATGCCAAATATAGTTTGCACCTGAATGCAGGACAGCCATCAGCGTTGTCGCGCTTTCATAGCCTGCCTGAGCATCCAATGTTTTGGCACCTCCCAAGGTATTGGATGTTCGCCACGGGACATCGTAATGTCGTGCCATCTGTCCAATCATATAGTTCATCAAGCTAATTTCCGGCGTGCCTGCCATGGGCGCCCCCGATGCCATGGATACTGTTGACAAATAGTGTCCATAAATGGCCGGGCAACCCTTACGCACAACTTGTGTGTAAGCCAACGCTGAAAGCGCTTCGGCATTAAGCTGTGCAACCGCTGATGCAGTGGACGCCGGTGTGTTTGCACCACCCAATACAAATGGGGAACACAACACCGGTTGATTGCGACGATTGAAAGCACGCATGGCGGACAACATGGTCTCGTCCCACACCAGTGGCGAGTTGCCATTACAGTTTCCAGTAACCACCGGGTGCTTTTCAAGGTATTCATCACCATAAAGAACAGCACACATATCAAGCACATCTTCAGCGTTCTTGCCCGATGTCGTCATACCCATGAACACCTTATCTGAGTATTTCATGGACGAATAAGTGATGCGCAAGTGTCTATGTGAGACAGGATGATCCATGGGTTCAACGATATGGTGAGCGCTCGAATGCATCGCTGGAAGCATATGAGACAGCTTATGAAAATTCGCCAAATCGTCCAACGTCGGCGATCGTCGTTTGTCTTCTAAATCTCGTAAATACGGCGCACCGGTCATCGGTACAAAGACACTGTGATCGTTCCCGAAGGGCAAGTGCTTTTCCGGGTTTCTCGCATGATAGGTAAACGATGACGGTATGCTCTGAATCAATTCCCGCACCAGAGCCCTATCTAAATGCACACGGTCTCCATCTCTGACCTCCGCACCGACTGACTTCCAATCAGCAATAGCCTGGTCATCACGGAATACGACACCTACCTCTTCGAGTATGGCCATGGATGCATCATCGATTTTCTCGATCTGCTCCGGACTCATCGGCTCAACCAACGGTATTGCACGCTTAAGTGCCGGCAACATCGTAAAGTCACGCTTTGATCGCGCACGTCTTAGATGCGCCCGTCCGCCTCTTCGGGTACGTCCTTCGGGGACTTGCGTCGACTCGCCGCTAGTGCTCATGCAACGTTGTCTCCGGAAGCTGGATCAGATAGATCAATCCAAATCGTTTTTAATTCGGTGTATTGATCATGGGCATGCAGAGAATTATCTCGACCACCAAAACCGGATTGTTTGTATCCTCCGAACGGTGTTGAGATATCGCCTTCACCATAACAATTAACCGTCACAGTGCCAGCCTTAAGCGCCCTAGCTGCTCGGATTGCACGCTTACCATTAGCGCTATAAACACTGGCTGTTAAACCGTAGTCTGAACTATTGGCTATGTTTATCGCTTCATCCAGGGAAGCGACGGTAATCACAGACAAGACCGGACCAAAAATTTCTTCGATAGCCAGCGGATGATCGGCAGGCACGTCATCGAAAATTGTTGCCGACAAAAAAGCCCCGTCCATCTCGCCACCTGCCAGAGTTTTAATACTCCCTTTTGGATTTAGATACGAGCTTACTTTGGCAACATGTTCAGCATCGATTAATGCACCGATGCATGTTGCAGGATCCAGTGGATCACCACAGCGCCATTCGCGGCAACGAGCGACAACACGCTCTAACAACGGTTGCTTAATAGCCTCATGAACAATCAATCGGGAACTGGCAGAGCAGTTCTCGCCCATATTCCAGAATGCACCGTTAACGATATGCTCAGCAATAAGGTCCAGGTGCTCAGCATCATCCATAACAATGGCAGGATTCTTTCCGCCGCATTCCAATACTACTTTTTTCAGATTGCTGTCAGCGGCATAACGTAGAAAACGTCGGCCTGTTTCTGTTGAACCGGTGAAGCTGACCATGTCCACATCCGGGTGTAATCCCAGTGGCTCACCAACGGATGGACCGTCACCCGGTAGCACTTGTAATACCCCACGAGGAATACCTGCCTCGGCTGCCAACTCCGCCATCCGCAAAGCCGTCAACGACGTTTGCTCTGCCGGTTTAACAATGACAGAGTTACCGGCCGCCAGCGCGGGTGCTATTTTCCAAGCCAACATGAGAAGGGGAAAATTCCAGGGAAGGACAGCGGCAACAACACCGATAGCCTCTCTAACGATGACAGCCATTGCATCATCACCACAAGGCGCTGACTGGTCGTAGAGTTTATCGGTCGCTTCCGCATGCCAGGTGATCGTGTGAATGGACTCAGGTATATCAACACCTTCGCAATCGCGGATGGGTTTTCCACTATCTATAGACTCAAGTACTGCAAGCTCACGTCGGTTTCGAGACATCAACTTTGCCAGTCGAATAAGCACCTCCTTTCTATCTGAAGGATGCTGCTTAGACCACACGCCTTGTTCAAAGGCTTCGCGCGCTTTCTCAACGGCGAGATCAACATCGTCTGAGTTGCAACCAGCAATTTCGCAAAGCACTGAACCATCTGCAGGATTAACAGTGGTGAGTGTCGCTCCTCTGCCAGCTTGATATTTTCCATCGATGAATGCTGTTCGCGGCAGGTCAATCGATTGCGCGATAGACGAATACTCTTCTTGGGTTAGTAGCTCACTCATGCCGAAGCCTCTTCTTCAATGCGCTTAATGGTTGAATTCATGACCTTCACAACATGCGTCAATTCACGCTTGTCGTCTTTGTTTAACGCTTGCAACGGCTTTCTCGGAGGTCCTGTTTCAATACCTCGAAGCGTTAAACCGTATTTAATGCACTGAACAAATTTACCGCCTTGTTCAAGCACTCTCATTAACGGCATCATAGCCGACATAATGCGGCGGCCTTTCGTGAAATCGCCTTCAATCGCACAGGCTTTGTGTAGAGCAATATGCGCCTCAGGTGCGAAGTTTGATCCAGCGCAAACCCAGGAGCGTGCTCCCCAGGCAAAAAATTCGAGAGCCTGATCATCCATGCCACAGGAAAGCTGGATATGCGGATAGTCACGCGCCAGCATATGTAATCGATTAGGGTCACCACTGCTTTCTTTAATCGCACAGAAATTCGGGCTCTTTCCTAGACGGTCTAATGTTTCTTCATCCATGTTGACGCACATGCGTCCGGGATAGTTGTAGAGCATGGCTGGCATATTCACCGCTCGGTCAATAGCCAGCGCGTGAAGAGCAATCTCCCGTCCCGTCGGGTACGCATAAGGAGGCGTTGCGACAAGCAATCCATCTGCACCTATGTCCTTTGCAGCTTTAGCGAAGAAAATACTATCTTCGGTGCGAATAGCGCCTGTTCCCACTATGAGAGGAACACGAGTGCCAATAATATCTTTGGCAAGTTTCATCAGCTCTACGCGCTCTTCTGCAGATTGTGCGTAGTACTCGCCAGTGGTTCCCGCGACGATAAGACCGTGAACACCAGTACTGATTAACAATTCTATGATATCGGCAAACCGGTCTTTCTCGATGGCAAAGTCATCGGTAAACGGCGTGACCAACGGTGTGTAAATTCCTTCAAATTTCATGCGTACGTCTCTACCTTGCATTCTCAATACCGTCTAAAGATAAGCTGTCCGGGAGTACATATTTATCCATCTCCGTTCGAGACAACTCCCAGTGTGCAATTGTTAGTTCGACGGTTCTAGCAGGTTCTCTACTTTGAATAGCGTCAATCATTTCATCGTGCTGTTTACAAGCCTCAACGATGCGTTTTCGTGAACTCTCCTGCCTGACTCGATAAAATCGATGACTCATTCTTGTGTGATCAATCAATAAGCGTCTTAGACTCGGTGCGAGGTATGGCGTGTCAGCCATATCACCCATGAACTCATGAAACTGATGATTAAGAACAGACATATCAGAGGCAACGTTTTTTTGTACCGATTTTTTAAACTTCGATTGGATCTTCTTCAAACCGGCAATTTGTGCGTCAGTGCCTTGCTCTGTCGCCATGCGAGCGATCGCCGCATAGATCATGGGAGCGCTTTGGAAAAATGTTCGCATAGTGGACAAGTCCATTGACGACACTGTCGCGCTGCGATGCGCTTCAAGATTGATATAGCCTTCGCCGGCAACCCGTTGTAGAACTTCTCTGAGTGGGGTTCTGGATAAGTCGTACTCCTCACTCAGTAACACCTCGTCCAGAGGTTGTCCAGGAGCAAGATCAAGGGTGAGAACCCGCTGTTTCAGTTCGCGATAGAACGCGTCTTTCTTGTTCACTTTCATAACTACAGGATAGATCACTGTACACAGTTGATCCTTTTATTTTATACAATTTGTATTTAATTCTGCAACCCATTGTCTCCAGAACCATGCGGGAACTCAGAACGCTGAATCGGGCTCTAACGCACGCGTTGCCTCATCGCAATATCTGCGGTTATTAGTGATAAATTATCGACACCCTTTTGCAGTATTGAAAGCAGCGAAAATGACCTTCTCCGATATCAAAGATATGTCGCCTAACCACAACTTCACGACAATAAACAACGTCTTATGAGCTGGATTACCCGCTTTTCCGACCTAACCAATATGCAGCCCGCACAAGCTGCCCAACTTGCTGAAAACAGCCAGGTGATGAGTGTGCCTGAGGGAACGATCGTATTTGGGCCGGGTATGACACCAGACAACCTGCTTCTTCTGCTTTCGGGCTCTGTCAGGGTTCAGCAATTATCAGAAAAGGGGCGCGAAATCGTTTTGTATCGCGTAAGAGCAGGAGAAAGCTGCATTTTGACCACAGCCTGCGTGCTCTCTGGAGAGGCTTACTCTGCACAAGGCATCGCTGAATCTGATGTCGAGGCCGTCGCCATACCGTCTTCATTATTCGATCAACTTGTCGTGAGTTCGTCCGAATTCAGACAGTTTATCTTTGCAGCCTACTCCCGGCGAATCACCGAGCTTTTCCAAGTAGTCGAAGATATCGCATTTCAAAGAATTGACGTTCGCTTAGCCGAGCGTCTGGTGTCCTTAGCGGCCGGTGAAAAAACCATCCGGATCACACACCAACAATTAGCCATCGAACTTGGCACCGCGCGCGAGGTGATTTCAAGGCAGCTCTCCGAATTCCACCGACGCAAGTGGATTGAGCAATCCCGCGGTGTCGTGGAATTGTTGGAGCCGACCATGCTGCAGAAACTAGCAGGAATCTAGGTTACCGGGAAATATCTTAGATCCGATAGCGCATTGCTTCTCGCTATGGCTGCTAGAACCGTGTGCTGGGTGACTATGTCACCGATTAAATTTTCCGCTCCCATTACCTTAGCCGCTGGATAATC
>CAZCKD010000139.1:0-9447 GCA_964498925.1 uncultured Granulosicoccaceae bacterium | reverse complement strand
GGCCGCCCCAAGGGCGCTGTACTCAATCAAAAAGCGTTGTTGTGTGGTGCGGAAATGACGCGTCATATGCTCGATTTAACAGCAAGCGATAGGGTGCTTAATGTTCTTCCGCTGTTTCATGTGGGTGGCCTGAATATCCAACCGATGCCAGCTCTGTTGCAGGGTGCAACCGTCTATTTACATCAACGGTTTAATCCGACAATGGCTGTGCGATGCCTGCGTGAACAATCTATCAACCACATGACGACGGTGCCGCCGGTGTTAGAAGCCATGATGGCAGTTGATGAGTGGCAGGCAGATAATCTATCTCAACTAAAAGCAATAACCATTGGTTCAACCGATGTGCCCGTCTCATTAATTCATTCGGTGCATAGCTTTGATATTCCATTGCTGCAAGTCTATGGCGCAACCGAAACATCTCCGGTGGCTATTTATCAGCGAGCTGAGCATGCCGACATCGTCGGCACTATAGGCAGGGCAGGCTTGCTATGTGACGTTCGATTGGAAAACGAGAACGGGCAGGTAGTTGGCGTCGGGGAATCAGGAGAGATTCTCGTAAAAGGCGATAATGTGCTGACTTCCTATTGGAATGATGACGCCGCGACACAGGAGAACATCAGCAACGGTTGGTTTAAGACAGGAGATGTCGCTCATGTGGATGCAAACGGATTCTATTGGTTCGACGATAGGGTCAAGCACGTCATCATCTCCGGTGGGGAAAATATCTATCCGGCAGAGCTCGAACGGCTGGTTCGTGTACTCCCAGGTGTTGAGGGGGTAGCGGTAGTCGGTAGAGCAGATTCAAAATGGGGAGAAGTACCGGTGGTTGTCGTAGAGGGGGACATTGAAACCAATGCGATTTTAAAGGCGTGTTCAGTTATCGCAAAATTTAAGCAACCCAGAGACGTGCTGCATGTGGATAAATTACCTAGAACGGCATTGGGTAAAATCGAAATTGCAAGCGTGCGTGATCTGGTTAGGACGTCGTAAATAAAGAAAGAGTAAGTTTTATGAAAATTACGAAAGTGACGTCGTGGATAGTGCCACTAACGAGTCACAAAACTTACTATATGTCCGACGGTAAAACATGCGATACCGTAGACACCGTCATTCTCAGTATAGAAACAGATAGCGGCACTACAGGCTGGGGCGAAGTATGTCCCATTCCACATTATTTGCCGGCCTATGCAGGTGGTGTTGCCCCTGTACTTCAAGAACTTGCACCTGTACTGATTGGTGCTGATCCTGTCGGGCCTGAAGCATTGATGTCTGACTTAAATCGCTACCTACACGATCATCGCTATGCGAAGTCTGCCATTGATATTGCTCTGTGGGATATCACTGCGCAAGCCGCGAAATTGCCTCTGTCGACGTTGTTAGGGGGCAGACGACAAAAAGATATGCCGCTGTATCATTCTATAACCTGTGTTGATGCGGACGAAATGGCCAGGATGGCTAAAGAGGCGCAGAAGACGGGCATCAAACAATTTCAGGTGAAGCTTGGCGCTGATGCCGACTGGCAGCACGATGCGGCACGCCTGGCGAGTGTACGTGAAGCTGTTGGTCCCGGTCCGTTGGTTTACGGTGATTGGAATTGCGGCGCTGCTCAGCTTGACGCTACGCGAACGGCTAAAGCGGTACAGCATCTCGATGTCATGATCGAACAACCGTGCACTACATTGGAAGAGTGTCTTGCGGTTCGGTCGGCATCTACGCTACCTATGAAGATGGACGAACTCGCGCACGACACAGCTTCCTTACTGCAAGCCCATCAGTTAGGCATTATGGATGCCGTTGCTTTAAAGCTATCCAAGTTTGGCGGTCTGTCCGCTACTCGTCGAGCAAGAGATCTGTGTTTACATCTTGGCGCCAAGATGTGTGTCGAGGATACGTGGGGAAGCGATGTCACAACGGCCGCTTTACTGCATCTTGGAGCCGCAACTGAACCGAGTCGACTACTCAATGTGTGCGATTTGTCGGGCTACGTTGGGCCGCGTTTAGATGAGCGTGCGCCCGTGCGAAAACAAGGTCGAATTTCTGCACCCGAGGGGAACGGTCTAGGTGTTGTACCCGATCCCGCTGTGCTGGGTTCGTCTGATTGCGTTATTGATTGAGGTAAGAACACGGTGCCAAAAGTACTTACGGAACAACAAGTCAAGGACTACCATGAAAGTGGGTTCGTCTCTCCAATAGACGTTATGTCAGAAGACGAAGCTGCTTCCTATCGTGAAAGACTCGAGGAAGCAGAAGCAAAGTATCCTGAGCATATTCACGCAGAGAATCGAAACAACGCGCACTTAAGTTTTACCTTTCTGGATGAGTTGGCGCATCATCCTATAGTGCTGGATGTTGTAGAAGATCTCTTGGGTCCTGATTTCACACTGTGGGCTAGCGTTTTATTTATCAAAGAACCGAATTCGTCAGCGTACGTTAGTTGGCATCAAGACGCCACTTACATGTCTATGAACAAGAATACGTTTCTAACACCGTGGATAGCGTTAAGTCCGAGTAATCTGGAGACAGGGTGTATGACAATGATCCCCGGCAGCCATCATCAACATATCGTTGAGCACGAAGATACTTTTGCGGAGGACAATATTCTTACTCGGGGACAACGTGTCAATAACGTTGATGACTCTTCGGCAGAGCATTTGATATTGAGGCCGGGGCAAATGTCCGTTCACCATTGCGAGCTAGTACATGGGTCGCAACCTAATCTAAGTTCAGAGCGCAGAATTGGTTTTGCGTTGCAATCGTATATGGCTCACGACGTCAGGCAGACGGTGGGGAAAAATCAATGGATGCATTGTCGTGGTGAAAGGCGACAAGATAGCGATCTTATTGATCTGCACCGACCACGATATGACTTGGACCCTGTCAGCATGGCTGACCGAGAAGCCGCTAGTCAGAACTACTCCGATATCTTATATCGTGGTGCGAAGCAGAGACGTTCTTACTAGTTTACGAGCGCGCTCTCACAAAAGCGTTCTCACGAAACTTTCTCACGGGAGCGTTCTCGCAGAAGTGTTCGTCTGGAACTGTTTGTACAGACGTGTTTGTTCGTCAGCATTCTTCCCAAGACATTCCCATAGAATAGTTAGGAAGAACCGAGCCTCTTTTGTTCTCCACGGCGTAGCGTATAAATGCCAGCTGCGATGATGATGGCAGAGCCTATCCATGTCCACATATCCGGTAACTGATTAAAGATAAAGTATCCGTAAACAGTGCCCCAGATGAGTAAGGTGTAGTGGATGGGGGCAACCACTGCTGCCTGGCTGACTTCCAAGGCCTTAACGATACATACTTCGCCTACTGACGCTGATAGCGTCAAACCTAATAGCAGCAGCCAGTGTTCAGTCGACGATGGCATAACCCACACAAAGGGTAGCGCCATCGAGACAAAGATGCTCGATGTAATAGCCGTATAGGCGACTGTGGTAACCGTGCTATCGGTATCAGCGAGAACGCGACCGATAACCTGGCGGAGTGCGTAAAGGGCTGCAGCCACGACTACCAACATAACGGCGGGATGTATAACACCCATGCCGGGTCGCACAACTATAATGGCGCCGATAAAGCCTATGACCACTGCTGACCATCGTCGAATACCCACCGGTTCTTTGAGTAACCAAGCGCCTGCAATGGTTAGAAAGAAGGGCGCCACGAAACTGGCAGCGACAGCATCTGTTAACGCGACGTGCGTAACTGCGTAAACAAATAAAACGCTTGAGAAGATCACTAACACACCACGAGTCAATTGCAGAGCCGGCTGGGCCGTTTTAAGAATGCCGGGGCCTCGGATAAAAAGCAGGAAGATAGCGCCGACTAACAGGCCCAGCTGTCTAAACCAGATGATTTGAATTGGGTGATAGGTGCTCGTTAGCAACTTGGCCATTGCATCGCTCGCAGAAAACAAAAACATGGCGCATATCATCAATGTAATCCCAAGCTGGCTACTTGATCTACGGGTAATTGCGGAGCCTGGTGGCGTGCCTAGTGGGTTTGATGACGAAATAGGGGGAGATTTCCGGCTAGTGGAGAAAATTGTGACGTTCACACACCATAATTCAATTGCTCTTCATTGGGAATACCAATGGAGACTGATACACTGAGCCAGACAGAATTATGGAAAAAGCGGTGAGTCAGTCACCGTTGAAAATGCGGAAGAATGCCCCGATGTCAGAAAATTCTCAAGCTGTAGAGCCAGTGGTGGATCTGGAATCTCTTATCGAAGTTGAGCGGTATGCGATTAACGATCCGCATTTCATGAGCCAATGTAAAAGTGAGTTGGATAAACAAGGGGTTTTGGTATTGCCTAATTTTCTGAACGACGCGACTGTTAAATCAATTGCTGCCGAAGGTCTTGAACATGCCTCCGAAGCGTTCTATACCGTAAGTGATCACAATGTGTATCTTAAGCCTACTGACGAAAGTTTCTCGGACACACACATAAGGAATCGTGAGGTCTCCTCGTCGAAGGGTTGCATTACGACAGATCAAATCCCTTCGAAGTCATCATTGCGTGCGCTGTATGATCACAATGAATTTAAAAATTTTCTGGCCCACGTTTTAGGCGAGGAGGCACTTCATGAATACGCCGACCCGTTGTCATCAATAAATCTGCACTATGCGGCTGAAGGGCAGGAGCTTGGTTGGCATTTTGATAATTCTTCATTTGCTATCACACTGCTAGTGCAGAAGCCAGAAGGTGGTGGAGTATTCGAGTTCGTTAAGGATGTCCGCGATGCTGATGCGGGTGATATGAATTTTGATAAGACGGAAGCTGTTGTCAATGGCTCTGAAGCTGTTAGTACGCTGAGTATGGATCCCGGTTGTCTCGTTCTATTTAGAGGTCGTAATTCTATACACAGAGTGACGCCGACTGAGGGAGATGTCACCCGAATGTTGGTCGTGCTTGCCTATAACAGCGAGCCGGGTGTTTCTTTATCAGAGTCCGCCCGAATGACTTTCTATGGCAGGCTGAACTAGTGGTTGATTGTTTGGCCAAGACCCTGTCTGATGAGTCCGTGTCTTCGGCACTCAAGGTCTCAAAACTTCACATCCGAAAAAATTAACCATCGGTGATGAATCATGGCAGATAACAAACCAGATGATGCACATGAAAGTCCGAAGGCATCCGTAAACGAGAACCGCTTCACGCGGCAGTGGAACTACCGGCCTTCGGTACCTATTAGTACATCCCCCTTGTTTCAATGGCCTTTGAAACCATTAGCCGTTGTTCGATGGTTTTCTGATAGATGGATGGTTTTCGGTGAAAACCTGATTATTCTTCTTTTAGCGGTTCTTACCTGGCATGTATTCCAACCGTCTTTAGAAACGACAGCCAACTGGTCGTTATCGTGGGTCATCCCCATGTTTATGCGCAATGCGCTTCTCATTACTATTGTGGCGGGTGGTCTGCATGTATGGCTGCATGTGAAGAGAAAGCAGGGCAGCAAACTGCGATTTTCGACAACAGAGGTTACCTCTACCGGGCGGCGATTTACGCTTAATAGCCAGTTAAAGGACAATATCGTCTGGACGCTAGGCAGCGGTGTATTTTTCTGGACAGCCTTCGAAGCGACTATGTTCTGGGCAATGGCCAATGGCATTGTTCCGGTTTTACACTGGGTACAAAATCCCATTTGGTTCATTGTGTTGTTTTTCTTAACACCGCTCTGGATCTCGTTTCATTTTTACTGGATACATCGATTTTTGCATTGGCCTCCGATGTACAAAATAGCGCATGCGCTGCATCATAGAAACACGCATGTGGGCCCTTGGTCGGGACTTTCAATGCACCCGATCGAACACCTGTTGTTCTTCAGTTCGGTGCTTATTCATTGGGTGCTGGCAGCGCATCCAATTCACATACTTTTTCACATGCAGCACCAAGCACTGACAGCGTCTACCTCTCATGCCGGTTTTGATGCGCTACTAGTAAAAGACAAAAACGCCCTTGCACTCGGTAATTTCCATCATCAGATGCACCACCGGTATTTTGAGTGTAACTACGGCACGCTGGAAGTGCCATGGGACAAATTGTTTGGTTCTTACCATGACGGTACTTCCGATTCGCATGAGCAATTCTTGAAGCGTAGAAGAGAGCTTGCCGGGAAAGCGTAAATCTATTGTCGCAGCCACAGTGCGCGCTTATTAATATTGTGCGCTAATTGTTATCTTGAGCTTTACCTACTGGATGAAATATTTGGCCAGGAGCGTTATACTGGCTGCCGAGTTTGAAGTGATGGCGTCGCTTCTTTACAACACCTCAGGTGATTGACTCTTTTTTAGTCCTGTACGCCCGGATAGCTCCCGGGTCGTGTCTTAAATCTCATTGACCCGGATTATTCTGGAGATTTTCAATGAGTACACGTCCTTCTAATCGCCCTGATTACTTTCAATTTTATAACGGCGAAAAAGCAACATTACCTTTCTCAGATAACGAGTATCAGAACCGACTGCTTGGCTTGCAGCGCTATATGCAAGAAGAAGGTATCGATGCCGTTATCATGAGTTCGATGCACAATGTCGCTTACTACACAGGGTTTCTTTACTGTTCCTTTGGTCGTCCCTACGCTGCAGTTGTAACATCGTCTGGCATCACAACGGTGTCCGCCAACATAGATGCAGGACAGCCATGGCGCCGTTGCTTTGGGGACAACCTGGTTTATACAGATTGGCAACGCGGTAATTACTGGCGGGCTCTCAAAAAGATAGTGGGTAATGCGCATTCTTTAGCTATTGAGAGTGATCACCTAGTGATGGATCTGTACCATCAGATAAAAGAAACCTTCCCGCAAGCAACGTTATCTAATATCTCGGATTTCACCATGCAACAGCGCATGATTAAGTCTTCCGAGGAAATTACCCTAATCAAGAAGGCGGCGGCTATAGCGGACATTGGTGGCGCTGCTATTCATAGCGCGATCGAGCCAGGCATTCGAGAGATTGACGTGGCGATGGCAGGTAGAGATGCAATGGAACTTGCCATAGCCGACCAGTTTCCGGATGCCGAATATCGTGATACTTGGGTCTGGTTTCAATCTGGATTAAATACCGATGGTGCTCACAACCCGGTCACTAGCCGGAAATTGGAACGCAGTGATATTTTAAGTCTTAACGCGTTTCCGATGATCTCCGGTTACTACGTTGCATTAGAACGTACGCTTTTTGTTGGCGAGCCGACCGATACTCAATTGGCTATATGGGAAGCAAACGTAGAAGCACATGAGTTAGGTTTGTCGTTGGTGAAGCCGGGTGTTAAATGCTCTGAGGTCTGCGAAGAAATCAACGAACTCTTTGCTCAAAAAGACCTTTTACAATATCGAACCTTTGGTTACGGTCACTCGTTTGGAGTTCTGTCGCACTACTATGGTCGCGAAGCTGGGCTCGAATTCAGAGAAGACATCGATACTGTTTTAGAACCTAATATGGTGGTATCGATAGAACCGATGTTGACGCTACCGGAAGGCCATGAAGCTGCCGGTGGCTATCGTGAGCATGATATTTTGGTGGTTGAGGAAAGAGGGTCAGAAAATATTACGGCGTTCCCTTACGGGCCCGGGCATAACATCGTTAGATAGTGATGCGACTTTAAGTACGGGACGGTCGGTGTATGCATAAGCCGACTGTCCACATAAGCACATGTCCGGTAATTGCAATCACATATGGCATGCATTCTTGAATGTGTACCATTGCGTACCGACGCGTAAAATGCCTACATCGTTTAGCGATTCATGCTTCTCGTAGATTACTTTAAAGATGAACCTGTGTTTTTCTTCAATATCGTCCGGTTCGTCCGGTCGTGATCTGGCCTTTAGTGTTCCTAAAAGTTCGAATTTAATAAAGTCTCCCAAAATCTCGTGCATCTGTTTGAGATCGTCTTGGTAAATTTTATTAGAAAAATTACCAAGGTATCGTTTATCCCAAGTACTGCACCAAAGATCGAAGTCCTTATCATCTTCTGCTTTGAGCATCGTTGTTAGGTATTCCTCTGCGATTGCTCTTTCGGCTTCAAGTGTGTTCATTTTCACGTGTACTCATTGTGGAGCTCCCAATATGGCAAACACGACGCCCATACCGACAACACTAATCCAGATAAAGCGCTGCCATCCTATTTTCTCACCGAGCCAGATCCAGGCAAATATTGTGGTGGCAGCAGCAAACGCGGAGAAGCCGACAGCTGCACCGATACGGCCACCATTTGCTGAACCGATAAGGAAAACGCCCAGTGCGGCTGTTTCAAGTACTGCTTGTAAAAGAACCAGACCTCTAAGTTTACCTGTTGGTAGCGCTAACTTTTCTTGTTTAGCCAATAGATACAGAACCAGTCCTAAAGCGCCCAGAACTGCAAATAAACGATTTAAATACAAAGCGTGTAATGCGCCGATTTCTGCGCCAGCCTCTTGAGCGAGAAACATACGAAGCGATACGGTTGCGGCGGCCGCCAGACCGAAATAGGCAGTGGTTCTTAACCATTGGCTGTCGTAGTTTTCTTGGCTGTCATCTGCCTTCGTAGGTCTGGCGAGCATTCCCACACCAATAAACACGGTGATCATGGCGAGGACTTGCCACCACGACCAGGCTTCTCCTGCCAGTATATTGAGTCCGACCAAAAGAACTGTGAACGTGGATGCCGCTGGTGATGCGACTGCAACCGGGCCTCGTGCAAGCGCTCTGTAGAGAAAATACAAAGCCAGTAAATTCAGTAAACCGGAGATTGCTGATGCGAGCCACGCAGATGGAACCCATGGTGGCCAGTTACCGGTAACCGTCAACCATAACGAGAGGGTCCCTAGGGATAACCCCATAATGAGTAGAAATAAAATGCTCAGCGAGACACGTTGACTCGTGACCCGAGCAATACAATCTGACCCTCCGATCAGGATTGCGCCCAATAGCCCCCATACAATGCCACTCATGGAGTTCTGTTTACCTAGTTACGACGGACGTTCGATGACGTAAGCCAACACTAGCTGATATTTGTACCGTTGCATAGCGATCAGACGCAGCGATCTACGCGCCAGACGGTATGTGGATAAATTCGGTGAGTGTCCGACAGGCTGTGAAAGCTGGAAAAGCGGAGAAGCTTAAAGCGAAGAGTGGAAAGTCTAGGGTAGGTTGTGGAAGCGTTGTTGTGAATAGTAAATATTGATAAAAATACGTGGCACTGAGCTCAGCGCCACGTATAAAACATACGACTAGCTTAATAAATAATAACTAGCGATCCAGTGCACCGACGCCTGAGAAGCGGAAAGCTTCTATTTCAAGATTGTCGATTTCTTCTGCACTCATCTGATCGTGAGCAACAGTGATACGGCCTAGGAAAACCAATGGAAGTTCAGCTTCACGTCCTTCTAAATGAGCTTTGATCGCTTCGGCTGTAGCAGCACCAACGTCGTCTCCCATTCTCATTGGCGTTGCATCAAGTTCGCCAGCACGAAT
>CAZCKD010000138.1:0-9534 GCA_964498925.1 uncultured Granulosicoccaceae bacterium | reverse complement strand
CAGATAGGATCCGTCCTGCCCGGTGATTCCCGTAATTAATGCAACCTTACCCATAAACAACTCTTAAATAATATTCTGAACTGGCCCCGTCGATCACTCGACGTTTTGAACTTGTTCGCGAATCTGCTCAATCAAAACCTTAATGTCAACAGATGCATTGGTTGTATCTATATCACCCGCCTTTGACGCCAGCGTATTGGCCTCACGATTAAATTCCTGCATTAAAAAATCCAACCGCCTGCCAACCGGTTCGCTCCGACCGAGCGCTTTGGCAAGCTCGGCACAATGCGCGTCAAGCCGATCCAGCTCTTCATCGATATCTAATCGTTGGGCTGCGTAAATAAGCTCTTGCTCCAGTCGTGACCCATCATGTTCCGTCTCAAGTTGTGCAAGTTTGGCAAGCCATTTTTCACGTTGCTTGGCAATCACGGACGGACGCGCTTCCCTCACAGTGGTTACACAATCTTTAATCTGCTTGGATTTTTTTGAGAATAGCTCTGAAATCTGTGCACCCTCTCTTTCACGGGTTGCAATAAAGTCACTCAGCGCGCTGTCGAAAACAGCGAGGGCATCTTTTGCGATAACTTCCTGTGCCTCCTCACTGGCACTCATGACTCCCGGCCATTGCAGAATGCGCAACGGGTCGAGATCCAATTTGGAGCCGGTTTGAGAATTTACCTCATCGACAGCTGACATAATTTGACTGAGCAAAGGACCATTAACAACAAAGGGTCTATCAGCTGCTGATTGGGTGTTGTGCTTTATGGATACCTCGACTTTCCCGCGGCTCAATGAGGCGGATACTTTTTCACGCAGTTTCAGTTCTAAAGTGCGTAAAGACTCGGGCAAACGTACAGAAACATCCAAATATCGATGATTCACCGAACGAAACTCGCACACGAATTCTCCGGTGTCAGACTTGAGGCTACTGCGCCCATAGGCAGTCATACTGCGTAACATGCTGTTTCTTTTATCCGTCTATCGTGAACAGCTGACAATTTACACGATTTTAATCTCCGTCGGAGACACCTCTAGTCTTTGCATGCGCAGCGCGCCTTGCCCGATAACTGGGCAGGATAATAAGTATTACGGAAAGGGCAAGCAATCCCAGAGTCATCGGGCGCTCCCAAACGAAGGATATTCCATCATAGAGCTGCATCGCTCTAGAAAAATTATCTTCAAGCATGCCACCCAGAATGAATCCAATGAGTAGCGGTGCGAGCGGATAGTTGGCGAATTTTAAAGCCGTTGCGCAAATACCGAATGCGACCAGCAGCAACAATTCTGTAGCGTTGTTCTGACCGATATAAGCACCCATCAGCGTAAAAAACAGAATAAACGGGATAAGGTAATTCCGCGGCACCATCAAAACTTTAGCAATGTAGGGAATAAGCGGCAGATTTAAGATAAGCAAAATTAAATTGCCAATATACATCGATATAATCACCGCCCAGAATATCTGCGGTTCATCAATCATCAGTCGCGGCCCAGGAGTCACGTTCAATGCGATCAATGCGCCTAACAGAATTGCCGTTGTCCCCGACCCGGGAATACCCAAAGTCAGCAAGGGTACAAAAGAACCGGTGCAAGCCGCATTATTCGCAGTTTCAGGCGCTGCCAATCCTTTGATAGACCCTTTACCAAATTCATCTTGTTCAGCTTTGGTGGCAATATTGCGTTCTACTGCATAACCAAGAAAACTGGCGATTGTGGCACCGGCCCCAGGCAATACACCGATAAAGAATCCTTGTATTGATTGTCGGCCAATAACCGGGGCGATTGATCTCGCCTCCTGCCGGTTTATGCGCAGCTCCTTTATCTCAGCACCGCCTCCGCTACTGACAGTCCGCGGTTTAAGAACAAGAAATAGTGCTTCAGGCAGTGCGAACATAGCCATAGCAAGCGTGATAAAACCGAAGCCTGACTGTAGGTCCATCAGCCCCATTGTGAATCGAGGCATATTAAATAACGCACCTTCTCCGACCGTTGCCAGAATCAGCCCGATGATAGTCATGAGCAACGCTTTACACACCTGCCCCTTACCCGCAAAGGCTGCTATCGCCGATAGTCCAACAATCATTAATGCAAAGTATTCAGCAGAATGAAACAACAAGGCTACAGACGATAATGCAGGTGCAAAGACCATGAGCAATATTGCGCCAATACTGCCTCCACAAAAGCTGGATATAGCCGCAACAGTCAAAGCCTTTCCCGCTTTGCCTTGTTTTGCCATTGGGTAGCCATCAAAGCTACTTGCTACCGTGCCTGCTACACCTGGCGCATTTAGCAAAATCGAAGATGTTGATCCGCCGAAAATAGCACCGTAGTAGACCCCTGCTAATAGAATAAGTGCTGCCGACGGATCGCCCATGGAGATCGCCACCGGGATCATAATGGCGATAATGGACATGGGCCCCAAGCCCGGGAGCATGCCGATGAAGGTCCCAATTAGACACCCACCAATAACCATTAATAAGTTTTGAAGTGAGAACGCCGTTTGAAGGCCAATCATAAGTCCTTCAAACATTTCAGCCTCCGATAATTGTGGGAAACGGACGCAAATAAATACCCAGAACCTCTTGAACCAGGTACCACACAATAAATGTAGCTATGAAAGCCACAGGAAAAAGGATGAGCCATTTTCTCTCACCCAAAGCAACAGAGCCCAATATTAAAAATGCAGCCGTTGACAAAAGAAAGCCCAAGGGTCGAAGGCAGAGAGCGTAAGCAACCATGAGAACTAACAACAATATAGCTTGACCCAATTTGTACTGATGAAGACGTCGGTAGTCGATCTCACCCACTCTATTCTCAGACTTCTCAAGACCAAGGAGTATGGTTAACGCAGCAACCGAACCTAATATTGATAGTACCTTGGGGAACGTACTGGGCCATATAGGGTTGCGCTGCATAAACGGCGCTAGAGAATCATCCATTGTGAACCAGGCTGTGTATCCATAAACCATACATAGACCTAGAAAAACCAACGCTATCCAGCGATCAAGTGCCATGCTTCCATCCTTCATAAATCGTGGGGCAGCCTAAACCACCCCACACTGATAAGAAACTATAGAAATCCCAACTTCTTCATCAAATCACCGATGACGGTTTCCTGATTTTCCAGGAATGCTTGAAAGTCATCCCCGGAATTATGGATGTTGACCCAACCATTTCTGGCCCGAACCGTTTCCCATTCATCTGTTTCATACATTTTCGCCAAAGCGGCCTGATAAGCTGCCAGCTTGTCAGCATCCAGATTTGGCGCACCGAAGAAACCACGCCAATTGACAAAAGAAGTATCAATACCTTGCTCTTTCATTGTTAGAGCATCTGCCGCGGCAGGCACCCTTTCTTCCGAAGTGACTCCGATAATTTTCACTTCTCCGGCATTAGCAAGATCAACAGCCTCGGAAAATCCTGTAGACAATGCAGCGATTTCACCGGACAACAGGGCAGCCATAG
Source organism: uncultured Granulosicoccaceae bacterium (assembly GCA_964498925.1). Taxonomy (GTDB): domain Bacteria; phylum Pseudomonadota; class Gammaproteobacteria; order Granulosicoccales; family Granulosicoccaceae; genus Granulosicoccus. The sequence goes on along the minus strand of CAZCKD010000138.1, from coordinate 6,072 downwards.
CCTTACCACCAGCATCGTATGGAATGTACTTAACACCCAATGCATCTTTGCCGGCGGCTTCCATAACCATAGCTGCTACAAGATGATCCATTCCTCCCGGAACCGATCCACCACCGATTGCAGTAGCACTGGCATCTGTATCATAGGCGGCCAGTAGATCCGACATTGAATTGATAGGACTATCCTTGGCAACCACCATAGCGGCGTAATCTCCAATAGTCCCTGCTACCAAGGTTAAGTCGCGAAAATTGTGAGGAAACACACCCGTCAAAGATCGAATGACGATGGGAGTTGAGTTAACCATCAAAGTGCCAGAATTGCTCTCTGCGTTTTCGATGAGAAAACCAATGGCCTTACCACCTCCTCCGCCTGACATATTTTCATAAGATGCTGAACCAACAATACCCGCGTTTGTCAGCGCTTCTCCTGTACCTCTAGCGGTTCCATCCCAACCACCACCGGCACCACCGGGAATCAGAAAATGAATGCTGTCTAACATTTTTTGATCATCAGCAAAAACAGGCGCTGACAAACTTATTGCCGCAACCGCAGAAGCGATTAATAAATTACGACCTAATCGAAAACTCATAATAAATATTCCTCCATTGACAATTGCCCACCAAACGGGACACCCTACTATTCGAGCATGGCAAGCTGACATGAAGCTGTCACGAAAACCTTTTAGGCCTAATCTGTGATGCGATTTATAAATGAAACTTCTACTGATTGAAGATAACGAGGAACTTGCAAATGCCGTCATTACTCGGATGCAGCTGGATGGCCACGTTATTAATCACGTTGATAGTGTTTCTGACGCTATCGCATTTTCTACCGCGTACGAACATGATTTGATCCTGCTTGATATCATGCTGCCTGACGGCGATGGCCGTGATTTTTTAAAGCAACATCGTTCGAAAAAGAACCGCACACCAATCATCGTGCTGACCGCTCGTTCTCAGGTGTCCGATCGCATTAGCCTTTTAGACTTGGGCGCTGATGACTACATAACAAAACCCTTTGATCATGCCGAACTACAAGCCCGGTGCCGAGCAGTTCTAAGACGCCAATCAGGCTCAACCCAAACACTCATCCAGCTAGCCGACGTCAAGCTGGATCCTGTCGCCGGTTATTTATCAATAGCAGATAAGGAAATAGTTTTACGAAATCGTGAACTGCGTTTGTTGGAGCTACTGATAGGTTCCCCGGGGATTATATTTTCCAAACAAAAACTGTTTGATCGATTGTTTTCCTACGATGACGATGTCTCTGAAAATGCAATCGAAGTTTATATTGCACGGCTACGAAAACATCTCGATGACTCTGAAGTTAACATCTCAACACATCGCGGCTTAGGTTATCGATTGGATGCAAACTAAAGTGGTTAATGTATCGGGGTCATTAAGAAGAAGACTTGCACTTATACTTATTGCTGGTGTTACGCTACTGACCCTATTGCTTTTCCTTGTAGTGAGGAATTACGCTGCACAAATTGCTCTAAGCGGTCAAGACAGCATTCTCAATGCCTCAGTAACCTCCATGCTGGATGCAGCAACTATGAGCAATGGAATAGTAGAAATGGACATTCCCTATGCTTCTTTTTCTATGCTGAATACTGATTCAGACGATAGAATATTTTATGCTATTTATCAGGGCGAAACCTTGCTGTCCGGATACAAAGATCTCAATATAGTCAAGCTGAAACAAGGCGACTCAAAGCTATTTCAATCTACGTTTTATAAAGACGTTCCGGTTAGACAAATAACAGCATCAAGGATTTTGTCAGATGCGAATTTAAGAACAATTGTGTCCATATCAGTTGCACAAACCCAGGACGAGTTATCTGGCACTTTGGACGGCATTTCCCGTACTGCCGCACTGTATGGTGTTGGCTTTTTTTCACTCGCTGTTTTCTTTTCTGTTTGGGCAACTTCAACCACAATCAGGCCACTGACGCGAATAGCTAATTCCATTGCACGTCGAGGCCCTCAAGACTTGAGTCCAGTAGCCAAAGCAGTGCCATCAGAGATGGCACCATTAGTCTCCTCACTGAATCACTTGATGGCACGTTTAGACACTTCGTTTAGGCAATCCGAAGACTTCATTGCCGAGGCAGCACACCGGGTGAGAACCCCTATTGCAACAGTAAGATCACACGCGGAAACTACTCTGCACCGCGTGGACAAAGAAGAAAATCGACATGCATTAAGAGCAATGATTCGTGCCATAGATGAAACATCACGCGCAGCGGGCCAATTGCTTGATCATGCAATGGTAACGTTTCGGTCTAATCAACTCGAATTCCACAATTTGGACCTGGTGGAGTCGGTCAAAGAACTTATTCAATCCGTGACACCCATTGCCGATATGAAAGACATTTCATTGGTACTAGAGACACATGGAACTGCCAAGATATCCGGCGATCCCATTCTTATTCAAAATGCTGTTCGAAATCTCATTGATAACGCACTGAAATACTCACCAGCTGAAAGTCAGATTACCGTCAAAATACAACTGAAGCCCGTTGTCTGCATTCAAGTCGAAGATCAGGGCCCAGGCTTCCCCAATGACGAAATAAACACACTGACTAATCGATTTGTACGAGGCGAGAACGCCAGCGGAATAATTGGTTCTGGATTAGGACTAACAATAGCAAGAGACGTTGCTGCAGCACACGGTGGCCAACTAGAAATTAAAAACCTTGCTAACGGAGGCGCATGCGTTACTTTTATTGTTTAGTTTTTTTGATCATGCCGATCTTTTCCCACGCAACCGAATGGGAGGATCGACAGTTATTTTCAGGCGATGCCGGGAGTGAAACGCTTAGAATTATTTCAAGCACGGACACCGCAGTCTTCAAACCGATCTTAGATAATTTTCTTCTACGAAATCCGACGATTAACGTCGATTATTCGGTCACTAGCTCTGCCGAAGTCGATAAACGATTTAGACAATCCCCAGATGCCTTCGACCTTGCCATATCCAGCGCAATGGATTTACAACTCAAACTTGTCAACGACGGCTTCGCCCGTCAACTAAAAAGTATCACTCACCCGGACTGGGCGAGATGGCGTCAAAGCCTATTCGGATTTACTCTTGAACCTGCCAGCATTGTGGTAAACAGAAACGTCTTCGAGTCTATGCAAACCCCGACAACCCGACAAGAAATGATTGAGGTGTTGAGAGAAAATCCAGAGATTTTTAAAGACCGAATAGGCACGTATGACATACGCCGATCCGGCTTAGGATATCTATTCGCCACGCAAGATGCGCGCGCCTCCGAGACATACTGGCGCCTCACCGAAATTATGGGCAGCCTGGAAACCAAACTCTATTGTTGTTCGGCTGAAATGATAGAAGATCTCGCCAAAGGGGAGATTGCCATCGCTTACAACGTACTAGGCAGCTATGCAATGGCCAGAAGGGACTTAAGTCAAAAATTAATCATCATTCAACCTAAAGATTTTCCCAACACTATGATGAGAACGGCGTTGATATCCAATCAAACACCACATTTTCAGTCCGCGTTAACGTTTCTTCGTTTTCTGACGTCTTCGGACTGGAGCCAGCCCAATGAAGGAACGAGCTTCGAATCAATTAGAGGGGCAACTCTAGATGAACAACGATCAATTATTACCTTGGAACCCGGTTTAATGATTTTTTTGGATAAGTTGAAGAGAAATTCTTTTATCCATGAATGGGAAAACGCAATAATTCAGTAAATAGGGAAAAAACAAGCCAAACAACAGCGGGCAGTGATGAAGGTTGAAAGAGCAGGTATACTTTGCCGCCCTCGGCTAGTGAGCTGGCCGAATTAAATATTACCTATTCAGGAATAATCCAATGCGTCCAAGCGGAAGAGCCATCGATGAGCTTCGAGCCGTTTCTTTTCAACGTCAGTTTACGAAGCATGCTGCGGGCTCGACGCTCATTGCCATGGGCGATACGAAAGTCTTGTGTACCGCCAGCATAGACAACCGCACACCACCCTGGCTAAAAGGTACTGGCAGCGGATGGGTCACCGCCGAATACGGCATGCTACCGGGCGCGACTCATACCAGAGCACGGCGCGAAGCTGCAGCTGGCAAACAAAGTGGACGCACACAGGAAATCCAAAGACTCATCGGACGCTCACTGAGAGCTGCAATTGATCTGGAAGCTTTGGGGGAACGAACCATCACAATCGATTGTGATGTTTTGCAAGCTGACGGTGGCACTCGAACTGCATCCATAACAGGTGCCTACGTCTCTTTATGCGATGCGATTGATCAGTTGCTTAAAGAGAAAAAAATAAAACGCAACCCTATTCACGGACAAATAGCAGCGATTTCTGTGGGCATTTATCAGGGACAAGCTGTGCTTGATCTGGATTACGCTGAGGATTCCACTGCCGAAACGGATATGAACGTGGTTATGAACGAAGCCGGCGGCTACATTGAAATTCAAGGCACTGCCGAAGGCCATGCCTTTAGAGACACTGAGCTGCAAGATATGCTGAGCCTTGCAAATAGTGGGATTTCAGAGTTGGTTGAATTGCAACGAAAAGCACGGGCGTCCTGATTTTTACTGCAGCGACTCAATTCGACTAAAAGTAACCGGGCCCACATGGCAGAGAATAAAACAATAGGTACGAATCTATGAGTGACGTCGTTTTCGCCAGTGGCAACGAGGGAAAAATAAAGGAGCTTCATGAGCTTCTTACGCCTATTGGCCTTAACGTCATACCTCAAGGACAATTCGCTATCGAATCTGTTGAAGAAACTGCATCCACCTTTGTCGAAAATGCCCTGCTAAAAGCGCGCAATGCCTGCCGCGCTTCTTCATTACCTGCTATTGCAGATGATTCCGGCCTTGAGGTTGATGAACTCAATGGCGCTCCGGGTTTGTACTCAGCGCGTCACGCAGAACTTCATGGGAAAGGTTCTGGCGATGTTGCGAACTATGAATACTTGTTAGAGCAGCTTGATGGTTTACCAGAAGCCAGAAGATCAGCTAGGTTTCGCAGCGTTGTTGTGTTCCTTCGCCATGAAAAAGACCCGTCTCCGATCATCGCGGAAGGCACTTGGAATGGTCACATTCTGCAAGCACCCGAGGGCGACGGCGGGTTCGGATATGATCCGGTCTTTTGCAATCACGACACCATGACAGGCACAGCGCTGTTAGATGCTTCGACTAAAAATCGTTTAAGCCACCGTGGAAAAGCGATTGCTCTGATGGTTGATCAACTTGCGCAAGAGTTTCGAAATAAGTAATGAGCAGGGCCTTTACCGAACTACCGCCGCTCTCTCTGTATGTTCATATCCCTTGGTGCGTGCGCAAATGCCCTTATTGCGATTTCAACTCGCATGAAGCTAAATCTGAAATACCTGAACAAGCTTATGTAGACGCATTGCTTGATGATCTTGCCGCAGAGATGCCATCGGTTTGGGGCAGGACCATTAGCACGGTTTTTATAGGTGGTGGAACGCCCAGCCTCTTTTCCGGCAAAGCTATCGAACAGCTAATGAGCGGCATTAGAGCGCTGACGGGACTGCATCCGAACGCTGAAGTTACGATGGAAGCTAACCCGGGTACAGTTGAACAAGCCCGGTTTAAAGAATACCGGGAATCGGGCATCAACCGAATCTCAATCGGTGTACAGAGTTTTAACAATGCTGCGCTGAAAACTCTTGGTCGTGTGCACAATTCCGATGAAGCCATCAGGGCGGTCAGCATCGCAAAAGAGGCAGGCTTTGAAGAGATCAACCTTGATCTTATGTTTGGCCTACCAGAGCAATCTCTGGAAGAAGCGCTGGCAGATATCGATACCGCGTTGGCTATGAATACAACGCATCTGTCTTGTTATGAATTGACGCTTGAACCCAACACTTTGTTTGCGCGCTTTCCACCGAATGTGCCCGATGATGATTTAAAGGCATCGATGCAACAGGCAATCATCAACAGATTAGCTGAGGCGGGTTTTCAACGATATGAAATTTCCGCGTACGCGCGTGTCGATTCTGCTCAGTCAACGGGCAATACAAACGCAAACGCAAACGCAAACGCAAACGCAAACGCAAACGCAAACGCAAACGC
>CAZCKD010000137.1:0-9563 GCA_964498925.1 uncultured Granulosicoccaceae bacterium | reverse complement strand
ATCGAATCCAGGGTTGGTTAGTTAAAGCAGATGAGGGCATCGTTTCCACCGCTGCTCTGGCCTCGTCAATACTGCCGTAAAGCCCGTGTAGAAGCGCGTACCAGGTATTGCCATCGCGAACAAAGGTGTAGATGGAATTTGGCGTCTCAAGCGTGTCTGCATGGCGATTCAGAAAACTGACTACCGAATTTCTATCTCGTGATGCGCTCATTTGAACCGTGTACAGCTCCCGATTCTGCAGCAATATCCAGGAGGATGATTCCAGCAAGCCGGGTCTGGGTTCGGCAGCGGTTTCAGCAGCTACCGGCGTCGCTGCTGAAACGGGGGCGGCCGTGGCTGTGGGCTCGGCCACCGTTGTCTCATTGCTAGCAGGCTCCCGCTCGGCAACGATGACGATTTGCCTCTCCGGTGTAGCAGTAACTTCTGAATTATTTGCCTCAGACTCACTTTGGGAGGGCGATACTTGCTCCTCGGCGCTCGCCACAACTTCGGAGGCGGTATCTGTGAGCGCGTCTGATACAGAGCTTTCGGTCAACGTCTCTGCATCATCATCACCACTAAGCGTAATTTTGGCTGTAGCAGCCGGTGTTACCGTTCGGCGTGTCGTGGTATTCGGTGCTGTTGGTACAGCTTCAGGACTATCGACCAGTTTCAGTTCGCTATCGGCCAGTTTGACAGGCTCTGTCTTGGATACCGTATAGCGCGCGTTATCGTTGCTGGGACGGGACGGTAGAAACATCAAGAGCCCGAGCACTATCAGCAGGGAGGCAATAACGCCCATGACAATTTTGCCCATACGGCTGTGCATCCAGGAACCACCCGTGGCAGCTGTCGCACCGGCTGATGCGGATTCGAACGGTACGGGGCCATATTGCTGATTTAAAGATGCTGCCGCTGCCACCTGCAGTGGCCCTGGCAGGCCTCCTGAGTCTTCAACAAAGCCGATAACGTCGTCTTCAGAAAAAGGCGCATCGCCTCGAAGCCCGGCTTGCTGCATCCGAAAATTAAGAAAATCAGTGGCTCGGAATGACGTCATTCCATCGATATTAAGACTGGAGTAGGGCAGGTCTGCACCCGCTGGCAGCAAATCGGGTATGCGACTCTCGAATTCCGGAGGTGCGGCCATGGCGATGCGCATGAACGTTTCTTCGTGGCTGTTGATGTACAGCATGGCGCTGAGCAGTTGTGTCAGCTCCTTTTCAGTGACTTTATCTGCGTCGTCCAGAACCACGATACTCAGTGTGTTACTGGCGATCATCGATTGCAGATACGGTATGGATTCGTCGAGGATATCTTGCAGTTGTTCTGGCGGAGGATGTTTAAACGCATCCAGTAAGCCTGCGAACAAATTGAGTGTGCTGAATCGTTCGCTGCCCTTAACGGCGAAGCATTGCAGTCGCAGACCGCTTTGGTCGCCCAACTGCTTAAGCATGACGCTTTTGCCAGCGCCCTCGCGACCCAGTATCAGGAGTAGATCATCACCCGTGACTAGCGCTTGTTTGACATCGGCAAGTTGCTCGGCAGTGAACTCGTCACTGTAGCTGGCACTGTTGGCTTCAATCGGTCCAAACGGCTGCAGTGGCAAATCGAGAGCCGACAGTGTGGCGTCGGATAGTAAAACCGCTTGGTCCATATCCGATGCTTCATTAAACGACATGGCTGGGCTTCAATGGGGACTAAAGGTGGATACTACTATATGGACGCGGTTTTGCGAAATGCTTAGTGACGTCTTAGTCGCAAAAATGTGCCAATGTTTGATGAAGCGCTGAGGGATCAAAGTCTGAGCTTACGTGGGACTTTCCGATAGCGTCCAAAAGAATCAACCTTATATTGCCTGATAACACTTTCTTGTCCCGGCTCATGTAGCGAATAAAGGTGTCTGCGCTCATTTCGCTGGGTGGTGCGATAGGCAAGCCGGCGCGCTCGAGAATGTTAAGACCGCGATTCTGCGTCTCTTCATCGATCAGCTCGAGACGTCTGGATGTGTCCATTGCCATTGCAATACCAGCACTGACGGCTTCGCCATGCAACCAATGCCCGTAACCCATAGCGGCTTCTATGGCATGGCCAAACGTATGCCCTAAATTTAACAATGCACGAAGACCATGCTCGTGTTCATCAGCTTCAACGACCCTGGCTTTTATTTCGCATGATCGCCGTACTGCAGTGCCGATTGCCTCCTTATCCCGAGCTAGAAGTGCATCAAGATTGTTTTCAAGCCAGGAGAAAAAATCACTGTCGATGATGAAGCCGTATTTAATAACTTCTGCAAGTCCGGCCCTGAGTTCGCGATCTTCGAGGGTGTCCAGGGTATCCATATCCGCGATGACGGCGATGGGTTGGTGGAACGCGCCAATCATGTTTTTACCCAGTGGGTGGTTGACTGCGGTCTTGCCCCCTACTGATGAATCGACTTGTGCCAGTAGTGTCGTAGGCACTTGAATAAAGTCGACACCCCGTTGATAGCTGGCGGCAGCGTAGCCTGTCATATCGCCAATGACGCCGCCACCCAGAGCAATCAAGGTGCACTTTCGATCAAAATTTTCATCCAACAGAGCAGTGAAAATCTTGTTCAGTTCATCCATGTTTTTAAACGATTCGCCATCGTCAAGAATGACGCTGGATGACGGGATGTTTCCCAAACTGGCCAGTGTTTGTTCCAGATACAGTGGTGCGATGGTTGAGTTGGTCACAATCATCGCCCGGTCCTGGACCAGATCGGCCAATAGGCCTCTTTCACCGATAAGCCCGGATCCAATATGAATGGGATAACTGCGCGAGCCTAAATCTATAGAAACGGTTTGCATGCTGGTAACCAGTGAATCGAAAATTGCGAGAGGTGTTCGACGAACACTCCAGAGGCAATTCTAACAATTGCACAACATACAGTGCAGGGTTAATCGGTTGAATTGGGAGGTCGTGGAGACTTCTTAAGTGGCTCGTTGCCAACCGGTAGCGCGAGTTCTTCCTTGGAAACGGCCTGCAGGTCAATATTGTTTTTTTTCAGATGTCTCATTATGCGTGTGACGACGTGGTACATCCTTCTGGAGTCGGTTGAAATTTCAACGTTCGCCACCGCTTTGTAAATGGGTTCACGTTCTTCCATCAAAGACTGTAGGCGGGCTTCCGGGTTATCAGTTTGTAGCAGGGGGCGATTAGAATCGAACGCAACGCGCCGGAGTTGTTCTTTGATATCGACTTGAAGCAAGATCACGTAACCACGGCTCATCAGCCGTTCCCGGTTTTCTTCTCTGAGTATGGATCCGCCACCGGTAGCCAGGACAATGCCGGGCAGGCTGGTTAGTTCATCGATCATGCGCGATTCTCTATCGCGGAAACCCACTTCACCTTCGTAATCGAAAATAGTGGGTATATCAACGCCACAGCGTGCTTCGATTTCTCGATCACTGTCAACAAACTGATAGCCGATTTTGTTGGCTAGTGCGCGACCAACGGTGCTCTTGCCCGAGCCCATTGGGCCGACTAAAAAAATGCTGGTCATGAGACTCGCTTCGACGCTGGTACCACATGATACCCAGTGTTGGGCTTGTGAGGAAGTCCCAGGGGTTAGCAGTGGTATAGCAATTACAAATTATGGGCAAAAAAAACCCACGTAAACGTGGGCTTAGAAAATCATAAGAAGCGCGGCTGAAGACGTTCAGCCGGCCACCTTAGTAGTTGAGTGATACGTTTTCTTTGATGATTTTTGGCGTTACGAATACCAACAACTCAGATTTGTCATCCTGATTAACTGTGTGTTGGAATAAACGACCGATCAAAGGCAGGTTACCGAAGAAGGGAACCATGTCCACTTTGTCGAGCAACGTTTGTTCGTATACGCCACCTAAGACAACCGTCTCACCGTTATCGACAAGAACTTGTGTGCTTACTTCGCGTGTATCGATACTGGGCACTTGTTGTGCACCTGCGCCGAAAATCTCGCCAACGGTATCTTTATTAACTTGGAGATCCATAATGACGCGATCATCCGGTGTGATTTGAGGTGTTACAGTCAGGCCAAGTACCGCCTTTCGGAAAGACACCGAGGTAGCACCACTGGACGATGCCTCCAAGTAAGGAATTTCTACACCTTGTTCAATGTAGGCTTCGTGCTGGTTCGCTGTGATAACGCGTGGGCTGGAAATGACCTCTCCGGTGCCTTCTGCTTGCATAGCGGATAGTTCCAGCTCCAACAGTGTGCCGAAGGGGAGTTTTGCCAGAGCAACACCGAGTGAGCCAGCTGCGTTACCCGCAGGAAGGTTCGTGTTGAATCGGCCTGCACCGACATCTTCACCGTTGATCAGATCCTGCACACCCTGCGCATTACCTGACAGGGCAAATCCAGTTCCGTCGCCCTCGCCATTGGGATTGATCGTGTTTCGATTCAGTCCCCAACGAACACCTATGTCTTTATTAAAGTCATCAGAGGCGATAACAATGCGCGACTCGATAAGAACCTGACGAATCGGTACGTCCAGTCGATGTACCAAAGAGCGGATTACTTGAAGCTGATCGGACGTATCGTTGATAAGCAGAGTATTGGTTCGTTCATCGACAGAGACGCTTCCACGCTCAGTCATCATGCCACCGTCTTTAGTCTGAAGCAGTTCTGCTAGGTCGGCGGCTTTAGCGTAGTTCGCTTGAAAGAACTCAGTACGAATTGGTGAAAGCTCTGTCTTTTGTTTCATTGCTTCCAGCTCAATACGTTCTCTGTTCGCAATTTCCTCGGCAGGTGCAATCATAATGACGCTGCCGGCTTCGCGTTTGCCGAGTGACTTCGACTGAAGAATAATTTCCAGTGCTTGATCCCAAGGAACATTCTTAAGTCTTAGCGTCAGCTTACCTGTCACTGAATCACTCACCACAATGTTGAGGTCAGTGAAGTCGGCGAGAAGTTGTAGTACAGATCGAACTTCAATATCTTGAAAGTTCAGAGAGAGCTTTTCACCCACATAACCGAATTTGGCTTTGCGGTTTTCTTCGATCTGATCGCGTGTCATAGGCTTCAGTTCAACCGTAAACAGGTTGTCCGACTGATAAGCGAGTTGTTCGAAATCCTGAGACGCAGGTTGGATGATGATTTTAGTGCCACGTTTATTCGAAATTGAATCGATAAACTGAACAGGGGTGCCGAAATCCATGACATCGAGGCGCCTCTGTAGGTTAGAAGCCATTTGAGTATCCGGGAATTCAACGATCATTCGTCCGCCTTCTTGACGAATGTCGGTAACTACACCCGCAGAAGAAAGATCGAAAATTACTCGGCCTTCACCTAGAGGGCCGCGGCGAAAATCTAAACCGTTGATGGAGTTTCCACGTTGACGTTCCACGCTGACCAGTGGCGCTTCATTAGCGGCTGCCAGCACTAACGGAGCATTGTCAGTTTTTTCTTCTGATAAGTCATCTGGCTCGGCTGCTAACAATGCCGGTGCTGCTGGTTCTGACTGAATTGATTCCCCAGTGCTATCGAGATTGATGAGCAGTTGATTACCTTTAATCGTAGTGGAGTAGGGAGCCAGAGCCGTCATATTGATAACAACGCGGGTTCTACCACCGGCTTCGATCGTTGTGATGTTTCGAAGCAATCCAGAGCTGATGGTTACCGTTCGGCTGTCCATCTCATTGCTTGTGTCGGGCAGGTCCAATGCAATTCGAGCCGGGTTATCAATAGTAAATGATTTAGGCTCTGTTGCAGGGCCACTCATTTGCAGGGCCAGCTGTTGCTTGTTGCCAGGCAAAGTAACGTGCGTGATGTCTAGCAGTGAATTGGAAGCTGCCAGGGCCATTGTTGATGTCAATGAGAATCCAGCGAGCAGTGTCAATGCAGCCACTCCAGAAAGACTCATAGATCCGATGCGAAACAGACGTTTCATCTTTTCACGGACTTGCATTATTGACCTAGTCTCCATGTTCATCTAGTCCTCCGCCATAGCGAGCTGAGCCTCGCGGTTAACCCAACCGCTGAGCCCATCTGGCACCAGCTCTTCTATGTGTATTTTGGTTTCGGACACTTTAATAATCTTGCCGTGATTCTGACCGGCATAGTTGCCGGGCTGAACTCTGTGGATGGTGCCGTCAGGGTCTCTGACCAACCCCCAGGTTTGTGCTCTTTGCTGCAATAAGCCGACCATCTTCAACGCATCAACCGGGTAACTCTCCAGTGGCTCGCGCCGTCTAGAAGCTTCAGGGCGTGGTCCTTCATAAGTCTCGGTTGACTCGGCAGCCGGTGTTAAATCTGTTTGCGGTCGGAACGGATCGCGTGAAGTATCTGCTGAGTACGTAAAGTTTTTATATTCAGGAAACTGTGGCAAAGGATCAACCTTGCCGTGATGAGCCTGCTTAGTTGTACTAATAAAATGCTCTAGGTCAGCCATGCTTCCACCGCATGCGCTTATAAAAGCACTTAAGCTGACAACAGAGAGGAGTTTTAACGTTTGCATGTTTTACTCTTCCTCCTCAATGTATCTATAGGTTGTTGCGACAAGATCCATTTTCAGCTTTCTAGCTCCGCCGGACGACTGCTGTTCGTTTTCTGCCTGCCCCGGAACCTTCTTAGTGACATCAGAAATATCGATGTTACTCAGGGTTACTATTCGAGGTAAGGCGGCCAGACCGCTGACGAACTTTCCGAATTTATGGTACTGACCCGTAACGCTGATTGAAATCGGATACTCTGCATAAAACTCTCGAGAGATTTCGTTTTCAGGTTTGAAAAATTCAACCTCAAGACCACTGGCAACGCTTGTCTGAGAAAGATCTACCAATAGGCTTTCTATATCGGTTTTATTAGGTAACTGGCGAAGCATGACGTTGAACGTCTTCTTCATTTCTTCCAGCTGTTCAACGTAGGCTGAACGATTGGCGGCTTTCGCTTGCTCGGTATCGAATTTTGTGCGAAGCGCCATTTCTTGTTGCTTTGCAGTTTCCAGCTTATCGAACTGCGGCGTAACCATAAAATGAAACATGGCAGCAACAACCGCTGCGCAAGCCAGCAAAATCAAAAAACCACGAGCGGCAATAGGAGCCGTGCCAATGCGGCTGAAGCTTTCTCCATCAATATTTTGGAGATCTTCCCATGTATCGCTAAGCGCCATCATCAGACTCCTTCTTGACTTGTGGCCTGTCCTGCTCAAGGCTCAACTTAAATGTCGAAATGCTTTGTTCCTTGTCAGAGGTAATGACATCCAGTCGAGGATTTTTAAAGAAATCACTTTTATCCATACGTCTCATTAACGCTGAGACTCGAGCATTTGATTCAGCGCGACCTTCTAACTGCAACTGGTTTTCGCCCTGTTGCTTCATCGCTGTTAGATAAATACCATCTGGGATGCGACTGGCAATCTCATCAAATGTATGAACAATTTGAGGACGCTTACCCTGAAGCTGCTGAATGATTTCCATTCTCGACAGCAAATCGTTTTTGGTTTCTTCTAATGCGCGTATCGCTCTGAGTTCCGTTTGTAACAACGCTATTTCAGAGTTAAGTCGATTGTTTCGTTTGTTTTGAAAGTTGACTTTGTCTTCGACATATTTGAAACCGGAAAAGCCCACGCCGGCTGCGATCGCCATGCAAAGGCCCAGGGCTGTGTAAAATTCCTTGTTCTTCTCAAGACGTCGTGTTTCACGCCAAGGTAGAAGATTTATTCGAGTCATTGGTCAGCTCCTCGCATGGCGAGTCCGCAGGCAATCAGCATTGCTGGCCCATCATCCGTGAGTCGTTGTTTTGGGATGTCACCACTCACTTTCATCTGGCTGAACGGATCAGCAACGACAGTAGGCGTACCAATTCGTTGTTCAATAAGTTCGGCAACCCCCGGTATGCCTGTGCAACCGCCGGCTAAAACGATCTGATCGACATAGTCGTTTTTGTCTGCTGAAAAGAAAAATTGTAAAAAGCGGTTAGCCTGTTGAACGATAAGGTCTCTAAACGGCGCAAGTACTTCTGGTTCATAGTTGTCCGGTAAACCACCAACGCGCTTAACGCGACCGGCATCCTCATAAGAAAGACCGTAGCGACGCATGATCTCTTCAGTTAATTGTTTTCCACCGAAGGGTTGTTCGCGTGTATAGACAAGTTGCTGGTTACGCAGCACACATAAGCTAGTCATACTCGCGCCGACATCCAGCACTGCAACCGTTTTATCTAAACCATCGTTGGGTATCTGATGTTTAAACAGTTGGAATGCACCTTCTGTGGTGTAGGGTTCAACATCTACGACCTTGACATTCAAACCGCCGTACTCGGCAGCGGCTATTCGTTCTTCAACGTTTTCGCTGCGCGATGCTGCTAGCAGCACGTCTACCATTTCCGGATCATCTTCAGATTCGCCAATCACTTGGAAATCCAAGTTGACCTCTTCAATGGCGTAGGGGATGTACTGATCAGCTTCTAACTGAATCTGAGCGTCCATTTCATGGTCTTTCAGATTCGCCGGCATTTGTATGATTTTGGTAATCACCATGGCACTGGGAACGGCGACAGCGCAGTTCTTAGTCTTAGTGCCGGCGCGTTTGTAGGCGCGAAGAATGGCTTCACCGACAGCCTCTTCATCTTGAAGATTCTTTTCGATGACTGCATTGGCCGGTAAGGGCTCGACGGTGTAACTGACGACCTTGAAGCCCTTTTTCGTCGGCTTCAATTCGAGCAGCTTCACGGAAGTGGCCGTGATGTCGAGGCCAATCAGGCCAGCTTTATTGGATGATAATGTGAGTCCCATGTCCCATTTAGCGCCAAAGCGTGAATTACCTTTAGCTCCAGTCGAAATTTCTAACGGACAATGCGAGAACCAATCCACATTTAGCAGGCACGTTGCCGTTACGTGACTGAGTTAACATCCGTGATAGGTGTAGGTGCTGGCGGATTGGCGCTCAAAAACGCATAAAAACCCGATTTTCTGTGACTAGATTGTTAACTCCGGTGAGGGATTGAGTATCTTTCCGCCGGTTGGTCAAGCAATTGATATAATTTGGTAGTTAATAATTGCCAATGGCCTCCCGATGCCTTCATCCTCTGGTTCAGGAAGTACCCGCAGACGTCGTTCGAACCCCAAAAAAAGCGGTTGGATCGGCAAGATTTTTAAATTCTTCGTATTCGCCGGCCTTGTGTCGGGTCTGCTGGTCGCTATTGGTGTGGGTTACTTGTACTACACGATCGCGCCGACACTGCCTGATGTGCAGCAGTTAAGAGAAGCTCAGCTGCAGATGCCGCTGCGAATATTCACAGCAGACGGTGATTTAATCGCCGAGTATGGTGAAAAACGGCGCGAGCCCGTTCAGATCTCTGAAGTGCCCGATAGCCTCAAAAACGCCATCATCGCTGCAGAGGATCAGCATTTCTACTCACATCCCGGTGTAGCCTGGCAGGGTTTGGTGAGAGCGGCTGTGTATTTGATCAAAACCGGCCGGAAGGGCCCGGGTGGCAGTACCATCACCATGCAGGTGGCTCGAAACTTCTTCCTGACTAATGAAAGAACCTACGATCGAAAAATCCGTGAGATTTTTCTTTCCTTCAAAATCGAGAACGAACTAGCCAAAGACGAAATTCTCGAGCTGTACATTAATAA
>CAZCKD010000136.1:0-9563 GCA_964498925.1 uncultured Granulosicoccaceae bacterium | reverse complement strand
TAAACACAGGATTTAATTCGATTTCGTCGAAATATCATGTGAACTATCCTTCTATGTGGCATTCTTGTTATTGACAAAAATGGCTGTGTAGAAAAACATGGGGAGATTGAAATAAATGAATTATCGACCCCCTATGAGCGATCTTATCTTACAGCTGCCGTTGAACGGTCGGATAAGCTTGCTTGACGATTTAGGCTTCACTTCGTGTTTGAATCAAAGAGTGTAAACGCGACTGATTCTGTAGAGACACGACCAATGACACCCGGATTAGAAACAGCGGATTCCCGGCGATTACTCTACTTTGAGGTTGCTCGAGATATTAGCCGAGCCAACTCGACCGAAAGCTTGAAAAAAGCCTGTAGGGGGGCGACCGATGCGTTCGGCTATGACTATTACCTGTTTGGTGGTTACTACCCCATTGTTGAAAGTCTGGTCATATCCAGTACATTCCCTGATGAATGGCGAATGAAGTACGACACCAACGGCTACGTTGCCATCGATCCAACGGTAAAACACTGCTGGATAAGCACCAATCCTATTGTTTGGCGGAAAGTGGAATATTCCGAAGGAAAAACCGGTGAAATGGAACGAATGGTTATGGACGAGGCTTACGAGTTCGGCCTGCGTTCAGGAATCAGTGTGCCGGTCCACGGATCAGGCGCTGAAGGCTGCATGCTTAGTCTTGCTTCAAACGAAGAGCACGCAGACTACGAATATCATGACGAAGCAGGCTTACAAATCATCGTCCACGCCATGCATGAGGCAATGAAGCGCATTTTGGCGAAAAATGCCGTCGGTTCAGAACCTACAACAGAAAGTCTCACGCCCAGAGAGATTGAATGTTTGAGTTGGACCGCGAAAGGTAAAACGTCTTGGGCGACATCCCGTATTCTCGATGTGTCCGAGAATACGGTTATCTTTCATCTTCGAAACGCAATCAAAAAGTTGGAAGTTACTAATCGATCGCACGCCGTGGCTAAAGCCGTAGCGCACTCAAAAATTACACCGTTCTAGTATTAAGCGGTTTCTGCTGTCAGCATTGCATTGGCGACGGTAGCTCGAGTGCGTTCATCGAGTGTGATCCAGCAGGCAACAGATCGAACGCCGTCGACGTCCGATACTTTTTTGTCACCAAATCGGGTGAGTGTAATACCGTTGCTTTTCATTAGCCGTTCTACTGACGTGCTGACGACCGTAACGTATTGAGAGATTTTATTCTCGTCAGCAAATTCGATCAGGCGTTCGAACATTTCGAAGGCAACATCGTTTAAATGAATTTGGCCGTTGTACCGTTTGGCAGGTGACAATACTGCAAATCTGCTGAGTTCCCAGATATCCTTTCTTGCTGGCAGCGACTCGCCGCGCAGCAGATCCCTAAAGGTATTTCTGAGCATATACGGACCGTCTGTTGGCAAGAGTCTCCAGCAAGCAGTCGCCTCACCATGTTCCATGGCAACCATATAGTGAGGGTCTAGAGAATCGTACTCATCGATCTCTTCACCGTTGTCTCCTGAAACATTCCAGCGAAGTTTTTCTCTAAAAACTGTATGCCGGAGCTTGTGCATTTTGGATACGGTGGACGAATCCAGTTGTTTTCCTGCAGTTCCGAATACTAACTTCTTCACGGGCCCTGACTCCTGTAGATGATAAACCTAGAGGAAGTAAAGGCAGTTAATACCTGCCAAACCCTGCTAAAAGTAATAGGGATATCGGCAGGAACTATGCTAATTAGGTGCCAAAAATTTAGCGAAAAAGTTTGTGAAAGGTCAGAAGTAGCGTTTTAAAGTCTGTTATTGGGGCAAAATGAAGCCTTTATTCAGCGGTGCTTCAGTGCGAATTCACAGTGCTGAGCCACCGCTAACAGCGAATCGTCGTGAAAAGCCGGAGCTGAAAGCATGATTCCGAGCGTGGCAGAATCGTGCTTGAAAGGCAGCGAGATACTGCAGCCGTTGAGCACGTTTATCGTAGACGGATTGCGAAGCACCAGAAGATTTGTGGAGTGATAGTGATCGTCGTCATCCAATAATGCCTTTAGCGCCGGAGGCAGAATAGGGCAGGTTGGCATGAGTAGAATCTGGCCGGTATGGTCAGTTTGAAAATCCCGGATAATTGACTCTCTCATCAACAAACTTCTGAAATAGTCGGTGGCAGTCACGTCATCTGCGCGGGCAAGCCTGCTGCGCACTCGAGGATCAATATTTGACGCGAAGTCGTCGTAAGCTTTTTCATAATAAGTTCTGGCCTCCACAGAGGCGTAGTGCCAGGCGGGGAGCGATTTTAATGTTTCCAGTACTGGAACATGACGTTTTTCAATTCTGAAGTTTGCATTGTCGAGCGCATCGACGGCTTTTTGAAAGCCTGAGTCGATTTCGGGGTCCATGTCAGTGAGTCCGAAGTTTTCCGGGATGACAAGCGTGGGGTTCGATAGCTGATGTTCTATTTGCGTCGGTTGACGCATCGAGTGGTATGCCAGTCGACAGGTCGCAACGTTTTTAGCTAGAGGACCAACGCTATCCAGAGAGTGCGATAACGATTTGCACCCTTCTCGGGACACGGTAGCTTGTGTAGGTTTGAAACCCACTATGCCGTTGAATGCTGCCGGTATCCGAACTGAGCCGCCGGTATCAGTGCCTACTGCGATGTCTGCAAGGCCAAGTGCCACTGATACAGCACCACCAGCGGTGGAGCCACCGGGAACGGCTGACGGATACAAGACGTTCTGTGGCGTGCCGTAGTGCGGGTTGATACCCAATCCCGAATAAGCCAACTCTGTCATATTAGTGTGGCCTACCAGCAGTGCGCCTGCATCGCGAAGTTGTTGGACGGGAGGCGCAGTGTGGGTTGCTGGCGAATCGTCTTTCATAAATTCGGTGCCTGCACGCGTCACGTAACCTTCGACATCGAACAGATCTTTAACCGAGACCAACGCACCGGATAAGGGTGACTTGATATTGCCTGCCTTTATCGCGGCCTCTCTGGAGAAGGTTTGGGTGAACACGGATTGGACTGCTGGGACATCTGATTGCACCCGTTCCAGGGATTGGTTTAACCGGTCAGTGCCCATTGATGCGGACCAAGTAATATCGTTGCTCATGTTCTCGCTTTCTGTCAGGTGCTGATTGATTATTCGTTTGTGGTTGTCATCAAGCTGCCGGACCGAAATTGGATTCATAGAAGCGATACCAGTTAAGTCCCATGATTGCTGCGACTTCTTCGCTATTCATACCTGTTGCTGTCAAGCCGGCTTCAATGTTTCCGAAATCCCGATTATCTTTAAACCACTCAGGCATATCTGGGAAACCGGGAGACGCTGCAGAGCCTTCGCCATAGTCTATTTCTTTCGTCCAACGTCCTACACGCATCCATTCGACAACAGAGTCTGGTTGGTCTTGACACAAATCAGTTCCAAGGCCCAGATGTTCTGTACCAAAGCGATCCGCTGTTCGGGCGATCATCTCGCAAAAACTGTTTAGCGTGCATGATGTCTTGTCTTTAAGGTGATGCGGATAAATAGAAAAGCCAAGCATGCCCCCATTGCTGGTAACAGCCTCTATGACGTCGTTGCGCTTGTTTCGTCTTGCAGGCTCCCAGTCGTAGGGATTTGCGTGGGTGATGGCTATGGGTCTCTCTGACCACTCTGCCGCCTCTATCGTGGATTGATCACCGGAGTGGCTCATATCAACCACCAGACCCACACGGTTCATCTCTTTAACAACTTGCTTGCCCATACGCGTGAGTCCGCTGTCGTAGGACTCGTAGCAGCCCGTGGCTAATAACGATTGGTTGTTGTAAGTCAGCTGCATAAAGCGAGCGCCTAACGTATGTACGATTTCAACAAGACCAATGTCATCCTCTATCGGGCTTGGATTCTGAAAGCCGAAAAAAATGGCGGTTCGGTTACTCGCCTTAGCCTTGTCGACATCTGAAGCCACTTTTCCGTGGATGATTAGGTCAGCGTATTGTTCAAACCACAGATTCCACTGTCGGATATTAAGAACCGTTTCGCGAAAATTTTCGTGATAAGCGATGGTTACGTGCACGGCATGCACGCCACCCTGGTTCATCTGTTTAAAGATTTTTTCGGACCAGTTGGCGTACTGTAGGTTATCGATTCGCATAGTGTTTCACGTGCATTGATCGTTTAATCGATCATTTCGTATTGTTTGAAATCAGTGTTACCACTCCAGAACCAAATGGCTAGCAATGGTTCCTGTGCTGTGATCATCTCATGCCACTGCCAACTTGAGTGATAGATAAACGTACCGGGTGCGATTAAATGAGGTGGCGCTTTGTCTGTACCCCAGAGGGCAGTGCCGCTTAGGACGTAGTAGAGCTCCTGCGCCGCATGGCGATGACTCGGGTAGGGCGTATCCGGAGGCAATAAGAACAATCCGCAACGGATGCTGCCTGTCTCAATGATTCCCGTTGAGCCTATGATTTCAACGGCTCGAGTTTGGGTCAGATTCAGTCTTCTATCTGCCTTTATCGCCTTCGATTGCGTCCACGGTAAGCAGGGAAGCTCAGATGACAATGCGCGGAGTTCTTCGGCGTGGTTTTGTCGAAGACAAATTTCGAGCAACTCGCGAGGTACGATATTCGGTGTCGGTGCCTGCCAGCTCAGTGTGTGCGCACACGCGGTACGCAATGCTGAAACAGAGGCTTTCGCGATTCCACTGGATTCAGTATCAAGTTTGTCAGACAAGACTTGTAGGAACGTCGTGAGATTTGTCGGCCGATCGAACATGAGCGTTTCTTAAGAATCGAGAACAGACGCCTATGAAAGGTTCTCTACGTTATCCCAGTTTCGTCCTGTTTTCAGCATCAATGTTAAATGACGATATGACGTCTTTAGCTGTCTGGCTTCTAAGTAAGGGTAAACCGGGCAATCACACTTAAGCCGAAAATCAGGCTTTTAGTCGAAAGTCTTAATAACGATTCGACGAGTCATAAAGCTTTGATTAAGTAATATAAAACATGTTCATTTGTGTACAAATTGTACATAAAGAGGACCAGAAGTAACCAGTTATATCGGTTTTTAAGGCATTGAATGGCTAAACACTACTAGATCTTGTAGGGAGAGTTCAGCACTTATTTCATGTACTTTTACAAGTGTGAAAACGGTAAGAATGAAGCGTTTTGTTTAATCGAGATATCGGTATTGATATGAGCCAACACAAGTTTTTTGTATACACGATGAATACAATCATGCGATTTGTAAGCTGCTCTAAAACAGAGGCAAAAGATAGTGTCGAGTAAAACATCGCAGCAAGAAAATAAACACAATTTCTATGAGGATTTAAAGTGGAAAATCCTCACCATGCACCTTGAGCCGGGTAGCGACCTGGATGAGGTGAGATTAAGTGAGCAGTACGGATTGTCTCGAACACCGGTTAGAGATGTTTTCAGGAGAATGGCCGGGGAAGGTTTTGTGGAGATTGTCGGTAACCGTGGCGCGTCAGTGGCGTCGATGAATCACAAGACGCTAAAAGAGTTTGTGCAGACAGCTCCTTTGATCTACACATCGGTAACCAGGTTGGCTGTAAAAAACGCAACCCCGGCGCAGCTAAGAGAGCTTAAGCGTATTCAGACGAAATTTCGTAATGCCGTTAAGAAAGACCTAATTAGCGAGATGGTTATTTACGACGATCACTTTCACTCATTGATGGGTGAAATGGCGGATAACCACTATATGTACGCAAGTTTGCAACGTCTGCTCATTGATCATGCTCGTATCTCACACACTTTCTTTGATCGTGCTAATACGCAGCATTGTGATTTGGCTGCAAAAACAGTCATGCAGCACGATCAGATGATTGATGCAATTGATGCGGGTGAGGAAGAGGCGGCCGTATCGGCCACGCTGGATCATTGGCAGTTGTCCAAAGAGCAAGCCGATATCTTTGTCAATCCTGAGCCGATTCCGTTGGAGTTAATGGCCTGTTAAATACCGACGAATATCGTGGGGTGGGAACGGACTATCGATAGGCAACTATGGCTTAGCGAATGTCGTCAAGTGCTTGAAGGCTATCTAACAATGCCTCGTATCGTTCCTGGCCCAGTATGTCTACAAATTGCTCAGATATAGTCACGGCCTTGAGTTTATTCTCATCGATGATGGTTTGACCACTAGCCGTTATCTCAATTAATTGACGTCGCCGGTCGTTAACGTCGGCTGTGCGCGTAACGAGTCCTTTCTCCAGCATTGACTGCGTAATGCGCGTGAGGCTGGGCAGTAGCAAACACGCCCTGTCTGCCAGGTTCGATGCATCCAGGGCACCTGACTCTTCCAATACCCTGAGAACACGCCACTGTTGTTCGGTAATGCCGGTTTCAGCCAGCATGTCCCGAATGGGAGACATCACTTTTTCACGGGCGCGAGCCAGTGCGATAGGCAGGGACCTCGATGTGGTTGGCAATCCTTTTGTTGATGTAGCGCTTTTGCCCACCTTCTTACCTTATCCAATGATGCCTTGCCGTCAAACGCGGGGCTTCATATACGGATTGACACTGATTGAACTATTAACTTAACATATTAATAGTTAACTTGTTAATAAACGCCCATGCCACACTTTATTGTCGAGTATTCACCGAATGTCGAAAGCTATATTGATATGGGTGAGCTGTGCAATCTGATCCGCGAAACAGCTGTCGGAATTGATGCCTTCCCAATGCCCGGTGTGCGTGTAAGGGCGACAAAAGTAGATCACTACTCGATTGCTGATGGTAATCCAGAGCATGGGTTTATCGATATATCTATACGCCTTCGGGCAGGTAGAGATCCTGATGTGAAAAAGCAGGCTACCCAATCTCTGTTCAATGCCGTTCAGCATTACTTACAACCTAGCATCGACCAGCATTCGCTGGCGTTGTCATTCGAAATGCGCGACATCGATCCGGATTTATCACCTAAGTGTGGTTCCATCCGAGATCATTTATAGGAGCAATAATCAGTGTCAGATCTTAATACCAACATTGATAAGCTAAACGGATACCTCGATCAGTTTCGTTCAAATGGTGTTCTCAACACCATAAACGGGCAATCGGTACCGGCAGCGTCAGGTGAGACGTTCATGACGAAATCGCCTGTTGATGAATCTATGATTTGTTCGGTTGCAAAAGGTAGTGCGGCTGATATTGACCAAGCAGCAAAAGCCGCTGCCAATGCTTTCCCTGCATGGCGTGATATGCCGGCAAGCCAGCGAAAGAAAATCATGTTGGCGATAGCGGATGGCATAGAAGCGCGTGCCGAGGAAATTGCATTTTGTGAGTGCTGGGATACCGGGCAAGCGCTTCGGTTTATGTCGAAGGCAGCCATTCGTGGCGCTGAAAATTTCCGTTACTTCGCTGATCAAATCAGCTCAGCCAGAGATGGTAAGAATCTACGCTCACCGACGTTGATGAATGTAACGACACGTGTACCTATCGGACCGGTCGGCATCATCACACCGTGGAACACACCTTTCATGCTTTCAACATGGAAGATTGCGCCGGCGCTTGCAGCCGGTTGCACGGTTGTTCATAAGCCGGCGGAGCTTAGCCCGTTAACAGCGCGTCTGTTGTTGGATATTGCGATGGAAGCAGGAATGCCGGAGGGCGTTTGGAATCTAGTGAATGGTATGGGCGAGGATGCAGGACGAGCGCTGACAGAACATCCAGCAATCAAAGCTATTGCGTTTGTTGGTGAAAGTCGCACGGGTAGCATGATTGCGAAGCAGGGTGCCGATACTTTGAAACGTACGCACTTTGAATTAGGTGGAAAAAATCCGGTTATTGTTTTTGATGATGCTGATTTAGACAGAGCGCTCGATGCGGTTGTCTTTATGATCTATTCCATTAATGGAGAGCGTTGCACCTCGTCTTCCAGACTGTTGGTGCAAGATTCCATAAAAGAAGAATTTGAAGCGAAACTGATCGAGCGCGTCAACAAAATCAGAGTGGGCCATCCGCTGGATCCCACGACAGAAGTGGGCCCTCTCATTGGTGATGAACATTTTGCCAAAGTGACTAGCTATTTTGATATCGCTAAGCAGGACGGTGCAACCGTTGCTGCCGGTGGAAAGCGTTTAGGCGATGATGGATTTTTTGTGAGTCCTACGTTGTTTACAGATGCCAATAACAGTATGCGTATATCCCAAGAGGAAATATTTGGACCGGTATTGACGTCAATTCCATTTTCTACTGAAGAAGAAGCGTTGCAAATAGCCAACGATGTGCCTTATGGCCTGACTGGGTATGTGTGGACCAATGATTTAACGAGAGCCATGCGGGTGAGTGATACGCTAGAGGCCGGCATGATCTGGGTTAATTCTGAAAATGTTCGTCACCTGCCAACGCCTTTTGGCGGAGTCAAAGCCAGTGGTATTGGCCGAGACGGTGGAGATTGGTCGTTTGAGTTTTATATGGAACAAAAGCATATTGGCTTTGCACTCGGCAACCACAAAATACCGAAGCTTGGCGCTTAGCATTAGGTAATCACAAAATACCGAAGCGTGGGGCTTAACCGGCCCGCTTAGAATCTTCTGTTTTAATGACTACATTGCGTATGTGAAAACATGCGCCTTCTTTCAGGATCACGTTTATGCCGTTACCTGCTCCAGTATTACAACCTCAGTTCAATATCGTCCGACTCAGTCATGTTGAGTATAAGGTTACTGATTTAAGTCGTAGTAAAGCGTTCTACGTCGATACATTGGGTTTGCAGATTACTCATGAAGATGAGCAATCAATTTATCTTCGGGCCATGGAAGAGCGCGGACACCATTGCATTTCGTTGCAACTGGCTGATGAAGCTGCAGTGGGTGTTCTCGGGTTTAAAGTGTTCAGCGAGGAAGAGCTGGATAAAGCTGAAGCTTATTTCAAAAGTTTGAAACTTCCGGTTCAATGGATCGAAAAACCTTTTATGGGTAGAACTCTGCGAACCGAAGACCCATGGGGAATTCCGCTGGAGTTTTATCACAAGATGGATCGCCTGGAGTCCATCCATCAGCAATACCGTTTGTACAACGGCGTAAAGCCACTGCGTATTGATCACTTTAATATGTTCAGTGCTAATGTTGATGAGAGTGTGGCGTTTTACAATGAGATGGGTTTTCGCACTACTGAGTACACAGAGGATGCAGAAACCGGACATATCTGGGCAGCTTGGATGCATCGAAAAGGCGGTGTTCATGATGTCGCTTTTACCAATGGCAAGGGGCCAAGGTTACATCACTGTGCGTTCTGGGTTCCTACTCCCTTAAACATTATTGATCTCCTTGATTTGATGTCCACAACCGGCTGGGTCGGCAATATCGAGCGAGGGCCTGGGCGGCACGGTATCTCTAATGCGTTTTTTCTATATATCCTCGATCCGGACGGGCACCGCATCGAGATCTATTGCTCTGACTACCAAACAATCGATCCAGATCACGAGCCCATTAAGTGGGACTTAAAAGATCCTCAGAGGCAGACTCTGTGGGGAGCTGCAGCACCGCGAAGCTGGTTTGAGCACGGATCCAATTTTGTCGGTGCAACGGTTGAGGAGCCTATCTTAAAAGCTCAGCCGATCATTGCGCCTTAGATCA
>CAZCKD010000135.1:0-9611 GCA_964498925.1 uncultured Granulosicoccaceae bacterium | reverse complement strand
AAGGCTGACCCGTAGTGATTGTTCCTGTCTTATCCAACGCAACAGTGTCTATGTCGTGAAGCCCCTGCAGTGCCGCACTGGATTTAAAAAACACCCCTGACTCTGCTGCCCGACCCGCACCCACCATAATAGAAATAGGTGTTGCCAACCCCATAGCACAAGGACACGCAATAATTAATACGGTGACACTGGCCACCAGTGCGAACTCAATTGCGTTTTGTTCTGCAAATACCAACCAGGCAATGAAGGTAACAGCCGCAATCACTAAAATAGCAGGGACAAAATATAAGGTTATTCTGTCTACCAGACGTTGAATAGGTAGACGATCGCCTTGCGCTCGTTCCACTAAGGCGATGATATTGGCCAACACAGTGTCCGCACCAACTTTATTGATCTCTATCGTTAACGCGCCTGCACCGTTTACCGTGCCACCAACAACATCACTACCTGATAATTTATGCACAGCGTCAGGTTCTCCCGTCAACATGCTTTCGTCAACGTAAGACTCACCTGTAATAACGATGCCGTCTAACGGAATGCTCTCTCCGGGTCTAACATGTACTCGATGGCCAATCTGAATATTCTCAATGGGCATTAACGTCCGTTCGCCATCTAACTCAACGAGCGCATGGCGCACTTGTAGTCCCAGTAGACTGTGAATGGCAGCACCGGCTCTTCCTTTTGCTCGTGCTTCAAAAAATCGGCCCAGCAGTATCAACGTAACAATGACCGCTGCTGCTTCGAAATAGACAAACTGGCCGGCCTCTGGAATCAGATTAGAAAAGAAGGTGGCAACCACTGAATAAGACCATGCAGCCGATGTTCCCAGTGCAACCAGGCTGTTCATATCCGGTTTTAATCCATACAGGTTTTTCCAACCCACCCGCATCAATTCACGCCCTGGCCATAGCAATACCAGAGTTGCTAAAACGAACTGAATGAATCGTCCAACCTGATGATCGAATGTAAAGCCTGCCGACGCTAACAGAATGGTCAGCGCTCCAGATCCCATGGCCAGAATAATAATGGGAAATGTGAGGACGGCAGCCAACAGGGTTTTACGTTTATAGTTTTCTGCGTCTTCAAATTGTGAAGACGTATCAACGACATCATCTTCCAACCACGTCGTGGCATAACCAGCATCAGTCAAGGTTTCAGCGACGATAGCTGGCGCAGACTTCCCTTCCCGGAAAACCACACGAGCAGACTGTGTCGGCAGGTTAATATTGACATCCAAGATGTCTGGTAGAGCGCGAACAGCACTTTCCACACGCCCCACACAGGACGCACAACTCATTCCCGACACGGAGAAACGCAGGGTTTCTGATCCTGGGGGGCTTTGTTCGTCGTTGGTTACTGCGTTTTCTGTCAGTCTTTCATTCACGTTGGGTATATGAAGAAACGGCACTGACACAAAGGGTAGACTCTCCAGTAACTGGAGGGTCAAGCTGGGGGGCTAAATTTCTTTTTTTTAGTGCTTAGCCCCTGACAAATCATCAAGAATCGGGCAATCAGGCCGCGAGTCGCCTTTGCAGTTGTCTGACAGATGCACCAGTGTATTTCTGAGCCCTTGAAGCTCTTCGATTTTGCGATCGACCTCTTTCAATTTCTCCTGAACAATTTGCTTAACCGAACTACTGGCGCGGGACTGATCCTCATAGAGCGACAGTAAGTGCCGACAGTCTTCCAATGAAAATCCTAGACTGCGCGAGCGAGAGACAAACTGAAGTCGGTGAACATCCGACTCTGAGTAAGCTCTGTAACCACTCTCTGCACGCCCGGGGGACACCAGCTGTATCTCGTCGTAATAACGAAC
The DNA here is from genome assembly GCA_964498925.1 of uncultured Granulosicoccaceae bacterium. GTDB lineage: Bacteria > Pseudomonadota > Gammaproteobacteria > Granulosicoccales > Granulosicoccaceae > Granulosicoccus. The sequence continues at coordinate 7,795 of CAZCKD010000135.1, read as the reverse complement.
CGTTTTCACCGGAAGACCGGATTGCTCAGCTGCGTCACCAATTTTCATGAAAGCATCCTTCGAACCTATTAAAAACAGTACACAGGGCCACTTGCAAACTGCCCACCTACACTGGCATTGTATAGTGTAATCACGACCCTAAAATGCAGTAGCGATTTAGACAGCTAGATCACTTGATCCGAACCAGCGATATACGAAAAACTCATGAATATTGGTGATAAACACTACCGCACTATCTGGTGTGACGATCCGGCACAGGGTGTTCATATCATCGACCAAACGAAACTGCCGTTTGAATTAGATATCACGGTATTACGCACAGCCGAAGATGCATTCAATGCTATCCGCAACATGCAAGTCCGCGGGGCACCGCTGGTGGGAGCAACTGCTGCCTACGGAATGGCTCTCGCCATGCAAAGCGACACATCCGTAGAGCATCTTACTAAAAGTGCCGACTACCTTAATGAGGCGCGCCCTACTGCGGTCAACCTGATCTGGGCGCTGCAAAGAATGAATTCACTGCTGACAGAAACCGCCGCTGAAAACCGAGTGTCTGCAGCATTTGCTGAAGCACAGGCCATCTGTGACGAGGATGTTGCGCTATGCGAGTCCATGGGGAATCACGGTCTTGCACTGATAAAAGAAATTGCAAAAAACAAACCCGGCGAAACTATCAACGTACTGACGCACTGTAACGCTGGTTGGTTGGCCACCGTTGATTGGGGGACGGCACTTGCACCCATCTACAAAGCTCAACAAGCCGGTATTGATATTCATGTGTGGGTCGATGAAACACGGCCGCGCAACCAAGGCGCATACTTAAGTGCGTATGAATTAGGGCAAGCCGGTGTTAAGCACACCGTTGTGGTGGATAACGCTGGCGGTCATCTTATGCAGCATGGGCTCGTCGACATGTGTTTTGTTGGAACAGACAGAACGGCACGTTCAGGCGATGTCTGCAACAAGATTGGCACGTATTTAAAAGCGCTTGCTGCATTTGATAATAATATTCCGTTTTATGTTTGCGCTCCGTCTCCGTCTATCGATTTCACGATTGACGACGGCATTAGGGATATTCCCATCGAGCAACGCGATGCTACCGAAGTGAGTCATATACCGGGTCGATTGGAAGATGGAACCATTACCAGTGTCGATATTTTACCGACAGGCTCGGGCGCTAGAAATGATGCCTTCGATGTCACACCATCAAAATACATTACCGGCTTAGTTACTGAGAGAGGTTTGGTAGCTGCTAATAAAGATGCCATCACTGCGGCATTTCCTGAAAGATAGCTTGGGAACGGTTAAGAAAGAACAGCGCAAGCCTAAATCGCATTGCGCCCTTTTTTTACTATCGCAATACTGTACAGCAGCAGTGCCACCCAGATACACACAAACCCCAACCAACTGGCACGTGTGATGACCTCTTGGTAAAAAATCCAGCCCACCAGGAACTGAATAGTCGGTGTTATAAACACAATGATTCCGCTAAGACTAAGCGGCAGCGACCTTGCGCCTTGCGCGTATAAAACCAAAGGCGCTGCTGTAACAAGCCCGCTCAAAATCAAAAGGATTTCAGTTTGACCTATTGATGCATCAAAACTCAGTGGGCCTTGAGTGGACATCCAATACATCGCAGCCAATGTGACTGGAACAAGGGTGAGCGTCTCGATAAAGAGTCCATTTATAGGACCAGTCTTGGCTTTCTTACGCGCTAGACCGTAGATACCAAACGTTATTGCAAGCGTTAAACCTATCCAAGGCACAACACCACTGGCTACGGTCATTACCAACACACCGACGGTCGCAAGCGACACTGCCTGCCATTGTAATTTGGACAAGCGCTCCGCAAAAAATAAATACCCTAGCAACACGCTCACCAGCGGAGACAGGAAATAGCCAAGACTGGCATCGATGACCCGATCGTTATTGACAGCCCATATATAAACCAACCAGTTGGACGCTACTAACAAAGCCGATAACGCATGAACTCCCAGTTCACGACCATGCCTTATAACAAGTGCACACACTGATCTCCGTTCTTTGTTAGACAGTACAAGCAAAGCCAAAAAGAACGCACACCATAAATTACGGTGACTCAATATTTCAATCGGATTGACGTGGCTTAACCACTTCCAATAAACAGGAAACAATCCCCACAATATTTGAGCAACGACGGCGCTCAATACGCCTGTTCTAAAAGTACTCATAAAATCTCATACATATGGGTGAGGATGTAACCCTTTAATGGACTAGTTTCATGTCACTGTCATGTAATGACCGTAAAAACTCGTAAGCTTAAGAAATCATCGCCAAATCAATTGATGATGATATTAGTTTGTATAGGCAATGTAACCACTTCTCTTCATTGTATACACGGTGTATGCATTATTTTCAGCATATTTAGATAAAGAACACCATAAACAATCCCTCACCAATACCGAATTGAACAACGAAGACAAAACAAACGTACGAGGCCCTGGCAGAACAAACAAATCTGATTGGATCAATGCCGCCACGCAAATTCTTGTAGAGGAAGGCATCGATCAAATCAAAGTGCTTAGTCTGTCCAATAAGCTGAACTGCGCGCGTTCCAGCTTCTACTGGTATTTCAAAAACAGATCAGAGCTGCTTGATAGCTTGTTGAGACATTGGGAAGAAACCAACACACCCACTATCGTCAACGGTGCTCAGCGGCCAGCTCCAACCATTAATATGGCCCTGGCGCGCCTCCACCTGGATTGGTTAAACGACACAAAATTCGACCAAGCTCTGGATTTTGCTATTCGAGATTGGGGAAGAAGATCACCCAAAGTCAGAAAAGCGATGAACGAGAACGATGCATACAGAATAAGGGCAATCACCCATATGTTCTGTCGCTTTGACTTTACACCTGCTGACGCTGAGATTAGAGCCCGCATTGTCTACTTCACACAAATTGGCTACATATCAACCGAGCGTTATACCGGTCATGTGAGTAATGTCTGCCGCTCGCGTCGATTTCTTAACTGCTTATCCGGCATTCAACCCTCAGATGAAGAATCAGAACTACTCGCCAAATCTTTACTTAAAGAACGAATGGAAGACACGGTTTTCTGATAGCAGCTTCTCATAAGAGCAGAACCACGCGGTTAACCGCCCTATAGCACCGAGTTTCGGTGGTAATAATACGCCCCTCCTATTTTATGGAATCTGGCAGCATTATGTTTCATACCTAACCTGTGTGCTTTTTAGATAAAGCGTTTAGAAAATGAAACTGTTCAAGCTCCACTTAGTCATTGCTGCCATCTTTCCGCTGATGTTTAGCGCCTCCACGTTTGCTGAAGATCAACGCATCCCCGAGAACGAGCAGACAAATAGTTATGATCTTAAAAATCCTAACGTGCAAAGGAAGCTCGCATTTGTCCATACCGTTTTACTGAAGACCCGTAAAAACCACTCTCATCGTTTAAATGGGGCGATCGGAAACCGATACTTCCTGAGAAAGGTTGACGGTGCTGAAGCGGTATTCGATAAAGCCGGTGGGTTGGTCACCAACTGCGCAAATAAAATCACGCCTAACAATGCTCATCCGGTCGAGCGGCCCATGGCGCACTTCTCTTTAGATGTTCTGCCATGGATGGAATGGGGTAATTGCAACAATCAGGCAACACGAGCTGGTCAGCGTGTGGCTGGATTTGTAAACGACATTCGGGATTCTTTGGAGCACATTGCCGTCACAGACGGTGGGTTTTACTTACCCACACACCCAAACTTATCTGAAGAAAACTTTGCAGCCTTCTTTTTGTTTGTGACACAAGCAGAACGGGCAGGATTCGATATCGAAACCTTTATGAAGTATGACCTCTTTGTGGAGCGTTATAGAGAGGATTACCTGCGTATTCTCGAACACAACCTATTGGATGAGATTGCTCACAATAGAACGTAGTGATAACCAAAGTGGCAGAGTACTTAGACTCTGCCTTCGTTGTAAGCGATAACCAGTTAAGTCTCGGTCATGCGCTTATATTCACTTAGCTGCGCATCCTCTTAGCTTCCGGATCAAACAACGGATCACGGTTTATTCGAGCAGGATACCGTCGGCCAAGTATTTCAATTTCGAACAAGCCTTCCTCGTCTCTGTCTGCAAGTTCTGCCGGTATGTAGCCTTGAGCCAAAGACGCTTCGACATAATGACCATAACCACCTGATGTCACCCATCCCACCACGCGCCATTCCCCATCTATCTGGGAATGTGTTTTAGGGGTTTGGTCGCCTTGCTCGTTAAATCGAGGAGCACCGTAACCGTGCGGTGTCACAACAGACTGATAGTCTTTGTCCCCCACTTTCGCCCAGACGGGTTCGTCCGCCATGACGTCTGCGGTATCTGCTTCTATCACCCAGGATACTCGACGAAGTTTTGGTCCAGCCTCGTATTCTTTAACAGCAGCATCACGACCGATAAAATCATTTTTATCCAACTTAACGAATCGTTCCATCGCAGCCTCGTACGGGCCATAGATAGGACGCAATTCAGCGAACCAGGTGGGAAAATTTTTCTCCAAGCGCATTGAAAGCAACGCTCTCATACCAAAATCGACGATGCCATACTCAGCCCCTGCCTCGTGAATACCCATATAGACCTTTCGCTGATAGGCAGGCTTCATCCACAATTCATAGCCAAGATCGCCGGTGTAGGAAATACGATTAATAATACAAGGCGCACCATTAACATCCATCTCGCGACAATCCATAAAGCGAAACGCTTCATTGGACACATCCACGTCGCAAAGTTTTTGCAACACATGCCGTGCATTGGGGCCTGCGATTGATAAACCCACTAAATCCATATCGAAGCGCTTTACAGATACATCTGTGTAATTGACAAGATGCTCTTCAAACCAACGCATGTGGTACTTCTGTGCGGCGATTGAACCCCACATAACAAAGCGATTTTCGCCCAGCTTGGCAATCGTGAAATCACCAATCAGCTTGCCGTCACGATTTAGCATGGGCGTCAACACCATACGGCCCAGCTTGGGCATCGTGTTGGTCATCAACGTCGAGAGAAAGAGCTCGGCATCTGTGCCTGTAATGCTGTACTTGGCAAAGTTAGAAATTTCAGTAACACCGACAGACTCCCTGGTCTTCTTAACTTCCTGTGAGATTGCATCAAAGTCATTGGAGTGATGGAAAGACAGAATGTCCTGCGCCTCTTCTGCATTCGGGGCAAACCACATAGGTGTTTCTAAACCCCAGCTATCGCCCATAACCGCATGACGCTCATTTAACAGGTAGTCGTAAATGGGGGTAGTTTGCTGAGGACGTGCAGCGGGAAGTTCTTCGTTAGGGAAACGAATGGAGAAACGCCGCGAGTAGTTTTCTCGCACCTTAGCATTGGTGTAACGCAGCGTTGCCCACTCACCGAATCTAGTGACATCCATACCGTAGATATCGGCTCCAGGATCACCCTCAGTCATCCAGTTGGCTAACGCCAGTCCAACTCCACCCCCTTGAGAAAATCCTGCCATAACAGCGCAGGCACACCAGAAATTGGTCAAGCCGTCCACTGGCCCTACCAGTGGATTACCATCCGGGGCAAACGTGAACGGACCGTTGATAGTCTGTTTAATGCCGGCTCCTTCAAAGGCTGGAAAATGCTTGAAACCAATTTCCAGAGACGGGGCGATGCGCTCAAGATCCGGTTGTAAGAGCTCGTGCCCGAAATCCCATGGCGTATTGTTCGGGGACCATGGTCGACAGGCTTTCTCGTAGGTTCCTAGTAATAATCCATTACCCTCCTGCCGGGTGTAGATTTCGCCCTTAAAGTCTATGACGCCGACCAATTCTCTATTAGTCGATTCATTAAATTCCATCACTTCCGGCATATTGTCGGTGAGCAGATACATGTGCTCCATAGCGAGCACTGGTAACTCCAGGCCAACCATTCGGCCCACTTCTCTGGCCCAGAGACCACCTGCGTTAACGACATGCTCAGTGGTTACTGTGCCGTTTTCTGTAATGACCTGCCAGGTGCCATCCGGGGACTGAGTGATGTCCATCACGCGGTTGCGCAGCTCAATTTTTGCGCCGAGCTTTTGAGCCGCCTTTGCATAAGCGTGTGTTGTGCCTGATGGGTCCAAATGCCCTTCAACAGGATCCCATAAGGCTCCGACAAAATGACTCTCATCCATTAACGGGAACATGGCTTTCGCCTCACTGGGCGTGATGATTTCTGTATCCATTCCCAGGCAACGACTGCGCGCATGCGTCATACGCAGAAAATCCATGCGCTCTTCCGTGTCAGCCATCATGACGCCGCCGGTTAGATGCAAACCACAGCTTTGACCCGATATCTCTTCCAACTCGTCATACAAAGACACGGTGTAGGCTTGCAGCTTCGCAACATTAGGATCACCGTTAAGCGTGTGAAACCCACCGGCTGCATGCCATGAAGATCCGGAGGTTAGTTCTGATCGTTCGATAAGTAAGACATCCGTCCAACCGGCCCGGGCCAGATGAAAAAGAACCGAGCAGCCAACCACCCCGCCCCCAATAACAACTGCTCTTGCCTGTGATTGCATAGATTTTTCCGGATGCTACTTTTTGATCTGTTACTTGGCCGAATGCGTCTGGGAAAGAATCCCCTCTCTACTCAACCAATCGAATGAATTGTAGCGGAAGTCGCTCTATTTCGGATGCCCGTAAACAAACAGAAACGGGCAAATTTGAAAGCGATATATCACCACTAATATTTCTGCTAAAACCGATCAGACCTGACGCCATCTTCACTAGCTGCGCCAGCGCCACTTTTGACGCAGAGCAGCAGTGAACCTGTAAACTCCAATCTTTCGGGTCTTATCCTCCGGTTTATGGATCACCGACAGTTTCTAGACAATCTATCAAGCACTGAACGAAAAGAGCTGCAGCGCAAGCGCAATGCGCCTGCGTTGATTCGCTCCTTGGTTCATATTGGCTTGGTGATCGTCATCGGGTTTCTTATTTACCATCGACTGCCCGGATGGCCGTTATTGCTTTTTGTGCAAGGCATTTTATTGGTTTTTCTGTTTAACCTTCAGCACGAATGCACACATAAAACCCCGTTTAAAACCGGCGTGCTCAATGAGATTGTGGGATACACGCTTGCGGCGGTGCTGGTGCAACCTTTCTTATGGTTCAGATACTTTCACCTGGATCATCACCGCTACACCAACGACCCTGACAAAGACCCGGAATTAATCGGTCACGGCAAGCCTGAAAACTGGCCTTCCTACTGGCTTTATGTATCGACACTGGGGTATTGGAAATCTAAAATCACGCTACTCTTTACACAATCTTTCCGATTGATCAATGACAGCTACGTACCCGCTAGTGCGCACAAATCCATCAAGTATGAAGCGCGCATTCTTTTAGCGGTGTATCTCAGTCTGCTGCTCTTTAGCGTGTTTGTAAATGCATTCCTGCTGTGGGTTTGGCTTATTCCTTTGTGCCTCGGCTTTCCGTTTTTAAAGCTCTACCATCTAGCTGAACACGGCTTGTGTCCACTGAATAACGATAAGTTTGAAAACACGCGAACAGTAATGACAAATCGTGTTGCCTTGTTTGTTACTTGGAATATGCCATTCCATGCTGAGCACCATTTGCTACCAAGCGTACCGTTTCACCAACTGCCAAAATTGAACAGGAAGGTTCATGAGCATTTGGGTCAAGTGTCTCAGGGCTACACGGGGTTTACTCAGCAATATTTAAAGCAGGTTGCTAGCAAAACAGAATAAGGGTGCCTGATGCACTTTACCGAGCAGCTTAGTGGAGAGAG
>CAZCKD010000134.1:0-9739 GCA_964498925.1 uncultured Granulosicoccaceae bacterium | reverse complement strand
GCTGACTACTTTACGATTTTGAGATTGGGACGTTTAGTTTCCGGTGGAGCACTTGGCCCTTTACTGCTATCCGGCTTTTTAATGGTACTGCCCGAATCCGGATCTGGCGGGGTGTCATCCTGATCACCAAACATCATTCCCTGACCATTCTCTCTTGCGTAGATTGCAAGCACACTGACCACCGGCACATGCACATCCATGGCTGTCCCGCTGAAACGAGCATTGAAGGTAACAGCTTCGTTTCCCAGCACCAGGCTGTGTGTAGCCTCCGGACTGATGTTTAGAATGATACGTCCGTTTTCGACAAAGGCACGAGGAACCTCGACAACGTCCAAGGCAGTATCAACCAGCATGTATGGCGTGTACCCATTGTCCACAATCCATTCATACAACGCTCGGATTAGGTAAGGCCTGCTGGATGTCATTCAACTATTTCCTGTCCTACATCACTCATATCACCTGCATAAGAGGTGCTACGCGGGCCATGCGAAATACATGGCTGGCGATTTTTCTTTCTACTAAGGGTTCAAACCATCGAGTGCCGCTTAATAGCGACACTCGATGAAATATTCCCAGCTATACGACGTCTTTCCAATACTCTTTCTTGAGAGCGTAGGTCAGTCCAAGCAAAACAAACAAGAACAGCATGACCCACATACCGACTCTGTGTCGAGTGAGTTTTATCGGATCTGCAGCATAAGCCATGAAATTGGTGATATCCGCCACCATATCATCGTACTCTGCAGGGCTCATTGATCCCGGAGTTTCAAGCTTTAGAGACTCAATCACCACAGAACCCTCCTCTTGAACAGGAACCTGCCACCCTTGCAGATCACCCAAAACATGAGGCATCGCAGTACCCGGGTACACCAGATTGTTAACACCAGTTGTTGTTTTGGACGGATCCAAGTAGTAAGACTTCAGGTATGTGTAGATCCAATCAACACCACGCGAACGAGCTGTCAGCGCTAGATTTGGAGGTACAACGCCAAAGGCTTGCTTGCCATAATCATCACTCATCGAATTGGTCATAAGCGCACCAAACTTGGTTGGCTCACCTTCGCCATCGGTCGTGAAGATCAAATTAGCTTCGACATCTTCTTTAGAGAGGCCTAGATCTTCCGCCATGCGGCTGTAGCGTTGATAACCCAGCGAATGGCAGCCCATGCAGTGGTTAACGAACGCCTTTGCACCACGTTGCAAAGATTTTTCATTACCTTGATCAATAAGTGGCGTCTCAAGAGCCACACCTGACCCGGCAGCCTTCGCAGCGTTGCTAACAAGCAGCAACAGAGCTGAGAGCACTACAGCGGACGCTAGTAAGAGAATCCGATGGTCGTTTTTAGTTGCCTTTTTAGCCACTGTTTTTACTCGCAGTGGCGCAACACGATTTTTCCTGATCAATGTGTGACCCTCTCAGGCAACGGTTTGGTTGATTCGGATTTACTGATAAAGAACAAGCCTATAAAGAAACCGAAGTAGATAAGCGAGCAAATTCGAGCAACGAGAGTTCCCATTGGCGTTGGCACCTGCATTCCCAAATAACCGAGAATGATGAATGCAATGACAAAAGTGAACAGCAGGATTTTGTAAGCCAGTGAACGGTAGCGAATAGAGCGAATTGGGTTGCGATCGATCCAAGGCAGGAAGAACAACACAATAATCGCACCGCCCATAGCCATAACACCGCCAAGCTTGTCAGGTACAGCACGCAAGATGGCGTAGAACGGTGTGAAGTACCAAACAGGCGCAATATGCTCAGGCGTCTTCAATGGATCAGCCGGAATGAAGTTGGCATGTTCCAGGAAGTACCCGCCCATTTCCGGGGCAAAGAACACAATGGCAAAGAAAACGATAAGAAATACAACCGCACCCATTAGATCTTTAACCGTGTAGTACGGGTGGAATGGAATGCCATCCTTTGGGATACCGGCGGCATTCTTGTTTTTCTTAATCTCAATACCGTCTGGGTTGTTAGATCCAACCTCGTGCAGCGCCATGATATGCGCAACCACCAGAAACAGAAGTACCAAAGGCACGGCAATGACGTGCAAGGCGAAGAATCTGTTCAATGTCGCGTCGGAGACGATGTAATCGCCTTTTAGCCACAGTGTCAGTGCATCCCCGATACCAAATGGAATTGCGCCGAATAGAGAGATAATAACTTGAGCGCCCCAATAGCTCATCTGGCCCCAAGGCAGCAGATAACCCATAAACGCTTCGGCCATCAGAACGACATAAATGAGCATGCCGAAGATCCACAGGAGTTCCCTGGGCTTTTTGTACGAGCCGTACATAAGGCCACGAAACATATGCAGATAGACAACGACGAAGAACATCGACGCGCCGGTAGAGTGCATGTAGCGGATAAGCCAACCGAAGTCGACGTCACGCATGATGTATTCAACAGACTTGAAGGCTAAATCGCCGTCAGGCTTGTAGTTCATCGTTAGGAAGATACCCGTCACGATCTGGATGACGAGCACCAGCATCGCCAAACCACCAAAGTAGTACCAGAAATTAAAATTCTTCGGTGCGTAGTACTTGGTGATGTGCTCTTCGAGCAATTTTGTCAGCGGGAAGCGATCGTCGATCCAACCCATCAAGCCACCGCCTGATTTGTCCATTTTTGCACTCATGCAGCCACTCCGGAGTCTTCGCCAACAATAATCGTGTTGTCGTCAACATAACGGTAAGGAGGAATTTCCAGATTTGTCGGTGCAGGTACACCCGCATAGACACGACCAGACATGTCAAACTTAGAACCGTGGCATGGGCAGAAAAATCCGCCGTCCCACTGATCACCTAAATCAGGCGGTGCAATTTCCGGTCGGTAGCTCGGTGAGCAACCCAGATGCGTGCAAATGCCGACGACAACCAGATACTCAGGCTTGATGGATCTGCCCGGATTCTTCGCGTATTCGGGTTGTTGTTCTTCGTTGGAATCAGGGTCAGACAACTTAGCCGTCTCGGAGTCGAGGCGTTTCAATGTCTCATCGGTTCGGCTAACAATCCAGACGGGCTTACCGCGCCACTCAACAGTGATCAGTTGTCCCGGTGTAAGTTTGCCAATATCGGCTTCAACCGGTGCGCCGGCAGCCTTGGCACGCGCGCTTGGCGACATGGAGCCCAGCATAGGAGCCACCAACGCCACACCACCCAGTCCACCAACAGCCGCTGCACTACGTACCAGCAATCGTCTGCGTTTCGGATCGGCCACATGCTCAACGACTGAGGAATCCACAGCTTCAGGGCTACTTGAAGAAGAGGCATCAACCGAACCATCCCGGTTGCCACTCTTCTGGTTACTCGCACTCATGCGATATCTCCAGATAAATCGAATTCGAAATTGCCCATGCAAAAACGCGCCGCATGGGGCACAGATTAATAAATTCTGTTTTGACGGATCTACAACAGCAAGTTGCACACCACCGATAACCCCCAATTTTATCACAAGGATGCACAAATGCTGGGCTGATAGAGCAATGGTTGAGCAAGATTTAGAAATTAGGGCTGAAGTAGCTCTCTACACGGATGATGTATAGTCTGTATAGGACATACTTAAGACTCAACAGTTAGCATAAGAGTCTGTATTCACTGCCAATTACCTATCCTAGAGACCCCACTACTTTTTACCCCATGTCACGGCTCTTCTTCTTTGCTGCATGTATTGCATTAGGCATTTCTGCCGGATGGTGGCTGTCCTACGGATCCCCTCCCAAACCGGGTGCGCTAAGCCAGTACGCCAGTAATTGGCGCACCACCCTTTTCGGGGCTGGCCAGCAGGACAACTCAGCCGCCCCGGACGTCGAATTTCCACAAAGCGACCCTGGCGAAAACACCTCAAGTGCAGGCAACGAAAAGCCAGTCGTACTGAGCTATCACGACGGCATCATGAGGGTTGCGCCATCGGTCGTGAGCCTATTTGCCAAAAGCTCATCCGATGACCAATCAATCAGCCAAGGCTCCGGTGTCATCGTGGATGCCAATGGCATCGTTCTCACTAACCTCCACCTGATCGACAACCTCGACCTCATCACCGTTGTTCTGAGTGATGGGCGCAGCTACGCAGCCGAACTTATTGGCAGCGATCTGGAAACAGACCTTGCTGTGGTGAAGATCAATGCCCGCAACCTGCCTTTTTTACGACTCGATGAAGCAGAGCCCCTTCGGGTCGGGGACGTTGTGCTCGCTATCGGCAACCCATTGGGTGTCGGCCAAACGGTCACTCAGGGAATCGTCAGTGCCACCCGACGCAGAATCGCTGGAGGCACGGTCTGGCAGAATTTCGTGCAAATCGATGCTGCCATCAATCCAGGAAACTCTGGAGGCGCATTAATTAACCCTTACGGGCAACTGGTTGGCGTTAATACAGCTGTGCTTCGTGGCGACAGCGGCGCGATCGGTATCGGCTTCTCGATTCCAGCCGACCTTTTAGCCCAGGTTGTTCCTCAAATCATTGAAAACGGCTCGGTCGCCCGCGGCTGGCTGGGAATTGGTGTCGACGACATCAATATGTTCCCGGTTTTACGATCGCTGGATGTCCAAGGCGCTGTAATCACATCCTTGCTTCCCGACAGTCCGGCAACTCAGGGTGGATTGAAGCCCATGGATATCGTTGTCAGACTCGGTGAGCAGCCGATCTTCAACGCCACGCAGCTACTACTGCGGGTATCGGCGCTGCCTCCCGGTGCCACGGTCAAGCTCAGCATATTACGAGGGGTTCAATCAGACTCTTTACGCGACCCGTCACAGCAGGTGGAATTTATGGAGGCAGACCTGAAAATGCGGCTCGGAACCCGTCCTAATCTCAGTACGATCCGCTAGCGACGCCGCCCTATTTTCTGACTGTAGCCTGATAACGTCGAAAACCAATCAGCATCACCAGCATCAACCAATATTGGCTGAGTGCCCCTGAAGAGCTGGCGGCACTGGGCGCGGAAATTAAACCATTGGTGCCTGGGCTGGGTGCCACCGAATTGATGGGGACCTGCCCACCGGTTATCAGGTGCTGGCTTGACGCACCACCTTCTACCAGCACGGTTGCGATATTGTTGCCCGATTGGAGTTCCAACAATCCTATGGGAGTTAACTGCCCAGACACGGGCGAGTCAGTATTCTGAAATGCCTGAGTCACCGGGAAGGAAATTGTACGTTGCTCTGCGGGTTGCAAAGAATCGATGTAGCACAGAGCGCTGGTTGGTGTTTGCGTTTGACAGCCCGCCGGCCAGCTCAACTGACCCGGACTGCTTGTTTCTACAACGAGCTGCGCATCCAAGGTTAAAGACGCATCTGGATTAACAACATCAAAATTGACCGTGCTTCCTGTTGAAAGCGCGCTGAGCGATAGATCGACGCTATTAATTAGGCATTGTTTACCTCGTGACTGCATGACACTTGCCTGGCTACACTCTGAAAACGAGGCTTCCGTACGCCCGGAAATATTCGGCCACATCAATGAACGTGGATTGTCATCGCAACTCGTATCAGTGTCGTGCTGGGCGCCCAGAGAATGTCCGAGCTCATGAGTGAGCAGAACATCGCCGAAGCTCGACGGTGTTGTCACGCCGACATCATAGCCATCGGAACGACAAGCGGTGTTAATCCAGGCAAGTCCCAGAGTCACATCTGATCGGGGGTTGCCCGTGAACAAATAGGTCAATGCGCTTTTGCCAAACAACGTCTTGTACTGGGTTCGGTAGTCCTTAAAATTCCACAGAATGTTTTCCAGAGTGACCCGTCCCAGATTCATCGGGTCACCTTCCGGATCCATAGTCAGCGCTTCATCAAGGACTAAGGCCAAACCGAATTGACGGTAAATGCCATCAGCGATGTTCATATTATTTAACGCCTCAGCCAAACCACCACCAGCGTAGTAACGATCGTATTGACTATCGATAACGATGGAGATGGGAACGGCACGAACGTCGGTATGCACGCTGCGAGAACGCGATTGCATGTTATCTAGAAGGCTTTCAGGGGGAGGGACTAATGCATCCAAGCCTTGAACGGAGTCTGCCAGTGGGGAGCTGACCGATCTGACGCTGTCAACGTTACGGCTACGGGGCTGATAGTAGTCCAGTGTTCCAATTAGATTGTCAGGCAATAAGCGATGTTGCTTACCGTTCATGAACACAGCACCCGATATCGCGCTGTTTTTAAGAACAACTCTAACCCAGCTACCATCAATACCTTCAACCACACCATCGTATATACCAACCGAAGGCGGTAGCTGGTCTGATAGATCACCATCCAACCATTTTGTCTGACGCGTCAGCGGGCTGGGCACAAGCAATAACTGCAAGTCTGCCCCATTGACGTTAACCGCCAGTCTCAACCGACCATCAGTTTGCTTCTGCCGAGCATCGACACGACTGGCCGTGGAGATGCGCTCTTCAACAATAGCTAAACGTCTGTCTGCACGGTCAAACCAATAGCGAGAAAGCACCGTACCTTTGGGCCAACGAAATTCCATAGGCAGATTCAAGGCAGTATGGCGATCCCGCAGCTCCATCAACAAGGCTCTAGCCGCAGTTGTATTACCCAATTGCTCTAGCGCAATCGCATCTAAATACTGAGCAGAATCTGTGTAAGCCGAATCCGGAAATCGCTCTTCCAGCGTCCTTAAGGCTTCTCGCGCCGCCGCAAAATCATAGCGATCCATCACTTGCAAATACGCCATGATGTACAGCGCATCATCGGTCAAAGTACCCGCTGGGTCTGCGGATGCGATCGTGCCCAGCGAGACTAGCGCTGCATCCATATCCCCCTGATCACGAAGATTAAGCGCGGTTAGAAATACCCTTAAGGATTCACCGGCATCGGCAGATTCCTGCAACACTGCCATCCTAGTTTGCACGGCAGCAATTTTAGAAAAGGACGGATACTGACTCTGAACCCGACGCAAACTAGCCAACGCCTCAGAGTAAAGCTCAGCCTCCATTTGCTCCAGAGCTTGCGCATAAATGCTCTCTGCAACAAGCTCTCCTTCGCTTCTCGACTGCGCGTGAGACACCGAAGAGAAACACACGCTGACCACTAGGGACAGCGCGCACATCCATGACGATTTCAATCGGATATCACTCATGATTATCTGCGATTCTGGCGTCGCTTACCTCTGCCTTTACCGCCATTCGTATCGTCATTGTCCGCTTTTGTTTTCGGATCGAAATACTTCAGAACATCACGACACTCTTGCATTGCCTCGCGTACCTTCTTCTCATCCGGCATTGGCTGGTCTTCTAAATCATCCAGAACTTTGGTTAAGTTTCGGGCTTCGCTGATCTTGCCGTGGATCTGTTCCAATGCTCTATTTAAAGCAACACAGAGCTCATTGAATTCGCGGTTATCTCCAGTTCGCAATCGAACCGATAGATTACCGTCGCCAATTTCATTAAGAGCGCGCCTGATGGCCAGAATAGGATTGCCCAGCTTCCTGAGCACATAAACGGCAATGCAGCCTGTGACCAAGCCATTGATAGCCAGCATGACCACCAACCACCAGCCCAGAACACTGCTCATAGAGGGAATGGCGTCTCCGACTCCCCGCATATCTTCAGAGGCAAACAATAAGGGGGCATTACCGGCAACCAGATTACCCAGGAAAATGTAATAGAAAATTCCCAGAACAACCGTGGATTGAATGATGAACAGAGTCGCCATCAATAGAATGCGACGAATCATACGTAGCTGAAACGTCTTGTCACGAAAGAGTGACATTGGAAACGAAGCGTCGGATGAACGCGCCATGACTAACCCCTGGATTGGCTCGAGAAGAATCGAGCGATACAGAGCAAATCGGCTTTAAAGACGCTTACTTGACGAACGGAACACAGTTCGATTGCACTTTCGGGATACACGCACAGTGAATGCGTGTACCCGTTAACAAATTCTGACGTTCTATCTCAGAAGAAACTACACGTTACGTCTGGCGCGTACTGCTTCAGCGAGCTGTTCCAACATAGGCACCGTATCTTCCCAAGCGATGCAGGCATCAGTAACACTCTGCCCCCGCACTAGGGGTTTGTTGCTCGGGTTCTGGTTGCCTTCCACCAGGTTACTTTCAATCATAACGCCCATGATGCGCGAGTCACCATCAGTAATCTGCGCACAGATATCCCGACAAACGTATCGCTGGCGACGGTGCAGTTTTCTGGAATTTGCGTGGCTGCAGTCAATCATGACCCGCTCTGGCAAGCCTGCTTTAACTAACAATGCACAAGCGTCGTCGACACTGGCTGCATCGTAGTTAGTGTGGGATTTGCCACCACGCAAAATGACATGGCAATCTTCATTACCCGTTGTTTGAAAGATGGCAGAGTTACCTTCTTTGGTCACTGAGAGAAAATTGTGCGAACCGCGCGCAGCACCGATGGCGTCAACGGCAATCTGAACACTACCAGCAGTGCCGTTTTTGAATCCGACAGGACAAGAGAGACCAGAAGCTAATTCACGGTGTCCCTGGCTTTCAGTGGTTCGTGCACCGATGGCACCCCAGCCGACGAAATCAGCAATGTACTGCGGGCTGATCAAATCCAGATACTCGACTCCGGCAGGAATGCCTTTATCGTTGATGTCTGACAGTAACTTTCTAGCGATTTGCAAACCTTCGTTGATCTGGAAGGTGTTATCCATAGTGGGATCATTAATGAGCCCCTTCCATCCGACGGTTGTACGCGGCTTTTCGAAATAAACCCGCATGACAATGCATAAGTCATCTTTAAGTGAATCTTTTATCGCACTGAGCTTTTCGGCGTACTCCAGAGCGGCTTCAGGGTCATGGATGGAGCAAGGTCCGACAATCACGACTACTCGATCATCTTTACCTTGGAGAATATCTCTTACATCACTTCGACAGCGAGTCACTGTCTGGGCTGCGCTGTCACCAACGGGAACCTGAGAAAGTAGATCTTCGGGCGAACGAAGCTCTCTAGTACCTTTGATTCTCAGGTCGTCTGTATTCGTACTCATGATGCGTTCAATTACCTATTTTTTTACTGCTGCAGATATGCTGTTTAATATTTCGCTAATGCGAGAATGACGAATCTTCATCGACGCACGATTCACAATCAAGCGTGATGTAATACTGCTGATGTGCTCCAGAGGCACTAAGCCGTTAGCCTTCAGCGTCGATCCCGTATCAACGACATCCACGATCAGATCGCTTAATCCGACTAAGGGCGCGAGTTCCATAGAACCATACAGCTTTATTATTTCTGCTTGACGGCCTTTTTGCGCAAAGTGTCGCCTAGCGCACTCAGTGAATTTTGTCGCCACACGAAAACGTCGCTTAGATGAAAGGTCGGTATCCGGAAAACCTGCCACCATCAATTTACAACGAGCAATGTTTAGATCGATCGGCTCGAGCAGCCCTTCCCCGCCATGCTCGAGCAATACATCCTTACCGACGACGCCCATATCAGCACCACTGTGCTGAACATAGGTGGGTACATCGCTCGCTCGCACAATAAGAAACTCAACATCAGGCTCCGTACTGGGCAGGATGAGTTTGCGCGATTTCTCAGGATCTTCCGTTGGGACGATACCTGCAGCCTCAAACAGAGGCATGGTCTCTTCAAATATCCGGCCTTTGGAAAGAGCAATTCTTAAGTTTCTGCTCTCTGCTGCCTGCACTTGCTGGTTCATTTGTCAGGAACTCGCCTGATATCAGCTCCCAGGAGATGGAATTTTTCTTCAATTCGCTCGTAACCTCGATCGATATGGTAGACGCGCCTCACCG
>CAZCKD010000133.1:0-9777 GCA_964498925.1 uncultured Granulosicoccaceae bacterium | reverse complement strand
TTCAATGAACGCTCTGGTGGCTTTGACAGTGAGGGTAGTGCGCATGCCAGTTTGGCCAATAGCTTGGGCGATGATCTGGGCCAGAGTCTTTGGGTAACACCCAGGGTTTACGCCAATGAGCTTGTCATTAGCGATCCACGGTATTTGCCCGACTTCCTCAATCAATTAGAAACCTGCCATTCAGTCCTATATTGTGGATCAGATGTGGTGGCTCGAATTGCCGATAGTCGTTCAGTTTATGAATGTGTTGCGAAAAGCGATCATACAATTGTGCTCTGGGATAATCTCTACGCCAATGACTACTGTCCCAGGCGTTTGTTTGTCGGGCCTTGGGAAGGGCGAGAGGGCGCTACTAACATCTTGCTTAATCCAACAGGTATGGTTGAAACTGATTGTTTGTTGTTGGATCTCATGTCCCATGCGTTAAAGGCAACTACGGCTGAGTACCATAGCCAGTCTCAATGGGAAAAAACACTAAGAGAGCACGGTGTGCCGGATGCGTTTTTCGAACTGACGGAATATTTTTATCATCCTGTTTTTAATGATGGTCCGGCAGTTAAAAATGTAGCGGTCGACGTGGCAACGTTTTCGGCCATAGAGCATTGTTTATGGAAATGGAAAACGCCATTGTCGCGCGAATGGTACAGCTACATTTTTGGTCTAAAACACGATTTGTTAGCGGCCGGTAGCTTACTACCCGAAGATAGAATTAATAAAACACAAAACCCGCCTTTAGCAAAAGTACTACTAGAGGTCTGTGATTTAAAATAAGCGTCGAACTGATGACACCTCGCCGGCTCTTTGTACGACATCAGACAAGGATTCAATAATGCAAGAGAGGCTAAATGCAGTGGCGTGCAATAAGGTGTCTTTATCCAATAATATTCCAGTATGCCCCGGCCAATAAACAATATCCATCGGTTGGCGTTCATCCATGGGAATTAAATTATTCAAAAACGATTCCTGATCACCACTGTCTCTAGGAATGGACAGGCCTTGGGATCGGGCTAACAATTGAATAAGGCCAGAGCAATCTGCGCCGGCAGGTGATCGTCCTCCCCAGAGATAGGGCATACCTAAAAAATATTCTTTGGCCAGCGCTAGAGGGTCGATGCCGATAGGTTCGCCAATGGGTAGGCAATGATCGCTCCACACAAAAAACCCGCAGTTAGTTTGGCTAAACGAAGAGTCAGCCAATGTTGTTAGATTTAGTTCTGAGGCGAAGGGTATTCTATGAATGACCGGGCTTTTAAGATCAGCGTGTTTGAACAGTAGTGTGCTGCTCTGAGAAACCCAATGAGTGGGAGGAGGAATATTTTCGCTCTTTTGGGATTCACAGGACTGCAAAGCGCTGGCATGGATGTAACCCTGATAGCCGTCGTGATGCTGTGATACCAGCATCCAGTCATCCTTGGTGTCCAGTCTAGCTATTCTCTCTCCGTAAAGGGCCTCGCTCGTATATACGGCTGAAGAGTCTGGCGCTGCTCGGACGGGAGCCAGAGGGATGACCACTCGAAATTCGTCCATCTTTTTATTCGCTCTTTCTAATTGGCTTAAAAACTATATTTGCCCATTGATTTCGTGTACAAGGTTTTCTTCAACTAACCGTATTCCTGTATACGTTTATCGATGTCCTTCTGGCTGGCGACTAACTCGTGATTTTTAATCTCTTCTGCATGTTATTTTTTGGATTGTGTTGGGGTTTAACGATGCCACTGACAAAAATAACGGTAGAGGCGGGTCATCATCCGATGGGGCTTATTTTCTGGCAGTTGGTTATAGCTGCAGTACTATTAGGTGTTTATGTTTTAATCAGCCGACAGTCGGTATCCGTTCAACGCAGAGCGATTTTTTATTACCTCATCATAGCCTTTATTGGCACATTGATACCGAATACCTTTAGCTTGCTCGCCACTGACCAGCTGCCCGCCGGCATTATGGCAATCATTATTGCCACAGTACCTATCATGTCGCTGGTAGTGGCGCTGATTGCGAGAATAGAACAGTTCTCCTGGTTGCGTTGTTTTGGTGTTGTGCTGGGTGTGGGGGCGTTGATTTTGATTGGTCTGCCCGATGCGAGTCTTCCGGATCCCTCTAAAGCACCTTGGCTTTTAGTCGCTCTTATAGCACCACTCTGTTATGCCATTGAAGGAAATTTTGTAGCTGCAAAAGCGCCCGTAAAATTAACGCCTGTGGTCACACTTTTTGGAGCATCGGTCATCGGGGCCTTGTTGTTGTTGCCTTTAATGTTGACTACCAATATGAGCGTATCGTTCTTGGAACCTTGGGAGGTATCTCATTGGGCCATCATCGCCTCAGGAGTAGGTCATGTCACAGCTTATTGTGGGTATCTGTTTTTATTAGGTCGAGCTGGCGCTGTATTCACCAGCCAGATTGGCTATGTCGTCACGCTGACCGGGGTGCTCGGAGCAATTCTTCTACTCGGTGAAAAATACGGATTGACGGTTTGGATCGCCGTGGGAATGATGTTAATCGGTGTGGCTATGGTAAAGCCGGTGAGACGGACCGAAGTGGCTGATCCCACCCATTAAGAATTCAGTTTATTTTTAAAATTGCAGGGCGCTATCGCAAATGCGCAGACATCGCTCGCAATGTCGGTATTCTGCAATAGTTGTGAAAGCCGTTCGGGCGGTGTTCGATGTTCAATATTCCAGAGATAAATTGCTATGTTCAATAAAGCGCCACTTTTTACGCCAGACTATGAGCGCGCCATACATTTCGCGTCTTCTTGCCCTATCTACAATCCCACTGATCTCGATAGCATTGATGTTGACGGCGATGAGCTTCTTATTAAAGACGAGTCCACGCGATTCGGCTTGGGATCATTCAAAGCACTGGGCGGAATCTATGCTGTTGCTCAATTGCTGCTCAATAAAATAGAACAGGACACAGGTGAGCGGCCTGCCGTAGCAAACTTATTATCAGAGACGGTGCGTTCGGCTGCTAAAAATCAAACCTACGTTTGTGCCAGCGCAGGAAATCATGGAATGGCGGTAGCAACCGGTGCTCAGCTTTTTGGTGCCAAGGCGCGGATTTATGTTTCCGAGGAAGTGCCTTCAAGTTTTGCGACGAGACTTCGTGAACGTGGGGCAGAAGTCTGTGTAGCGGGTGCCACCTATGAAGAAAGTCTTGAAGCCGCTAATGCCGATGTGAGTAAAACCGGCGCCTTGTTACTCGCCGACGGATCATGGGAAGGGTATCTAGAACCACCCTCTTTGGTGATGGAAGGATATACGGTGCTGGCAATAGAGCTAAAGAATTCATTTGAAGCATCTGGAAATTGGCCAAGCGATGTTTATTTACAAGCCGGTGTAGGAGGCTTGGCAGCTGCGGTTACTTATATCATTCGCAAAACATGGGCTGTGCAACCTCGCATTGTTATCGTGGAGCCCACGGCCGCCAGATGTCTCGCAATTAGTGCTGAGCATGGTTCATTAGTCGATGCTCAAGGCCCCGTTTCCAATATGGGCCGATTGGATTGTAAAGCGGCCTCTTTGTTGGCGTTTGATACGTTGATCAGATCTGACGTTTCTTATCAAGGTGTGACCGATGCCCAGGCATCAGAAGGCGTTAGACAACTAGCTGAGAAGAATCAACATACAACCCCCTCCGGTGGTGCTGGATTCGCCGCCTGGAAGATTGATCAAGCAGAGCAACGTTGCGCTGGTCGTGCGCCTCTTATTATCCTTAGTGAGCAAGCTTTATAACGAGGAGTAGACAATGTGTGGTCGAGTCAATGTGTCTGACAATGAGGGTGTTCGTCTTTTATTGGAATCCATGGGAATGCAGACATGGCCAACGAGAGACCCAAGATATAACGTTGCTCCTACTCAAACCCTGGATGTTGTTACGCTCGGTGATGATTTGCAGTTAGTCCCAATGAGTTGGGGGGTCTCTATGACACTGCCTGGCAAAAAAGGCATGGTCACCAAACGGATTCAAAATTCGAGGGACGATAAGGTCTGGCATTCCCGCTTGTGGAAACCCTTAATGAAAGCACAACGAGTACTTGTGCCTGTCAATGGGTTCTATGAATGGAAACGCGTCAATAAAAAACTAATAGCGGCTTATCACATCACACCTGAAAATTCCGCTGCGATGTTCTTTGCCGGTATTTACAAAACCCCGAAAGACGAATCTGAAAAGCCGGAAGTTTCTGTTATTACAACGTCTGCCAATTCTGCGATGAGTGATGTACATGACAGAATGCCGGTGATATTAAACTCTCAAAACGCAGCAATGGCCTGGTTGCAAGAGAGCGATGAACATTCTCTTACCGAACTAATGACACCTGTTGGCAATGATGTGTTGCGTTTTACGCAGGTGAGCGCCTATGTGAATAAAAGTAGTAACGAAGGCCCCGAATGTATAGAACCACTCGTTGCTTAGCGTTATAAGATTGACGCTGATGCTTGCGGTATAAATACCTTTAGCAATCACTCATTGGGTGCTATTTTTCTATTCATAGTGATTAACGTCACGTAACCTCGAATAGGAATAGATACTTATCATGAAACGTCTTAGCTCAATTGTCGTTGTGTTTTTGCTTTTTCTAAACACGGCCTCGGCAGATAATCTGCCACGCGTCACCGGACTGAATTTGGAAGGCGACCTTCTAACCTGGGATGCGCAATGGGGTGCGGTGGGTTACAACATTTATTTAGATTTTGAATACTTTGATACCGTGGGTGATGTGCAGGAGTATACGGTGACGGAGCCCGGTAAATACCACGTGATATCTTTCAACGGTAGTGGTGATTTTGGTGTTTTGCGTAACGAAGGAGAAACAGGTCCAGCATTTCTGGCTGAGTACACCGGAGTTGCAGAAAACGTGAGTTACACCTTCCGTTATCCGGTTCTCATCGTTCAACATACCTGTCAGGATGTCGGGCCTGGTGAGAGCTGCATCGCTCGTTGCCCTGATGTACACGAGGTGAATTATGGAGAGTTTACCTCTACTTATTATCCGTGGTATCTCTCTGGCGGCGCGTGCAGCACCTCAGACATTGTAGAAGCGGATGCTTTTGTCAGTCCTAGAACCTACAGCTGCACTGTGCCCACATTTTCAGGTGAAGTCGTTGCTCAGGGTGTCTGTATTGTTGATTAGGGAAACGCGTTTTCAATATCGGGAAAGCTACTGACACTAAGCGGTAAAAGGACCGAGACTTCTAAACCGTTGCACCCGTACTATGAACTCGGGTTATGCAGATAGACCCGAGAAAAATGTGATTAGTGGCGTGTGTTCGCTGAGCTCAGGGATGAGTTCAGCTCTTCACGACACGCTTGCCTTTGTTTTTCTTATTGCGATGCCGTTCTTTCTTTTTTCTTTCTCGCTTCTCAACGGCTTCAAAGGAATTGTTATCCGCTAGGTCAGATGACCCCGACGCTCCCTTACTCTTCTGTTTTTTCGCAGACGCCGATTTATTCTTCTTGGCTTTAGGTTTAGTGCTGCTCTGCGACTTTATCGTAGGGTCTGTTCGTTTTCCATTAGAAGATGCGCGCGAGATATCTAGTCTTTCATTACAAACCCAGACGCGCTTTAAATCTTTCAGTAGAAAGTTAGGCATGCCTGAAGGTAGTTCGACAAGGCTGTGATCGTCGTTAATAACTATTCGGCCAATGAATTCTGAGTCTAAGCCCGCTTCGTTTGCAATGGCTCCGACAAGGTTCTGTGGTTTGACGCCATGTTGCTCACCGACTTCAACTCTGAATCGTTCCATTTCAAAGTCAGCTTTATCGGCATCGCGTTTACGCGCTGCTCGTGAGTCTTTCTTAATCGTTTTGTCTATTGAGATAGGCTTCTTCTGTTCATCATCTGAAGCTGTCTCTTTGGCACGTTTGAAGTCTTGATCTCGAAATTTGTTCCCTTTATTAGAGTCTCGACTTTGAGAGCGTGGACGCTTTTCTTCGACAAACCTATCTTGTCGAACCTTCCGTTCTTTCTGATTTGATTTAGGTGTCAGTAACAGTGGCTGATCACCCAAGACCATTTTGGCAAGAGCAGCCGCTACTCGCTCTGGTGGAACGTTATGGTCTCTGGAGAAATCTTCAGCTAATCGCTGTAAATACGCTAACTCACCGGTTGCCAGCGTATCGTTAATGCGTTGTTTAAAGTCCGCAACGCGTTTGTTGTTAACCATTTCAATGGTTGGCAGCTGCAGTGGCTCAATTTTTTGCCGAGTCGCTTTTTCAATGGAACCCAGAAGTCTGCGTTCTCGCTGGGTGACGAATAGGATGGCATCGCCTGAACGACCTGCTCGACCGGTGCGTCCGATTCGATGCACATAGGCTTCGGTATCGTAGGGAATATCGTAATTGATAACGTGGCTTATTCGCTCAACATCCAACCCGCGTGCAACGACATCGGTCGCTACCAATATATCGAGTCGTCCGCGCTTGAGTTTTTCCACCATCTGCTCACGCTGCTTCTGCGGCATATCGCCATTCATGGCGTCTGCGGCAAAACCTCTTGCGCTTAGTTTTTCTGCAACTTCCACTGTGGCTGTGCGTGTTCTTACGAATACCAGCATGGCATCGAATGATTCTGCTTCCAGTATTCTTGTTAGCGCATCTAGCTTATGGAGCCCGCTAACCATCCAGAAGCGTTGACGAATAGTTGACGCTGTCGTCAGCCTACCTTCGATTGTTATTTCTACAGGCCGTGATAGATGTTTAGAAGCAATGCGCCTAATAACGCTAGGCATAGTGGCAGAGAACAATGCCATCTGACGTTCTTTTGGCGTTTGTTCGAGTATCCATTCCACGTCGTCTATAAACCCCATTCGCAGCATTTCATCGGCTTCGTCCAGAACGAGCGTTTTTAACTGGTCGAGCTTTAAGGTACCGCGTCGCATGTGATCCATGATGCGACCAGGCGTGCCGACAACGACGTTAACACCTCTATTAAGCTGACGAATCTGACCGGTATAGTCTTGCCCACCGTAAATAGGTAGAACACGGAGGTTCTTCATATGTGAAGCGTATTTACTGAGTGCTTCAGCAACCTGTATGGCTAATTCGCGAGTCGGAGCCAGTATCAATGCCTGTACACCCTTGGCATTTAGATCCATTCGGGCCAGTATTGGAAGCGCAAAAGCCGCTGTTTTTCCGGTTCCTGTGGGCGCATGCCCCAGTAAATCACTGCCTTCTACCAGCGGCGGTATGGTTTGAGACTGGATGGGTGTCGGAATTTCGTAGCCGACGTCCTTAATAGCGCGCAATAGTGGCGCAGGCAGACCTAGGTCTGAGAAGTTTTGGGGGGGGTTGGATTGCGACATGGCGCGAGCTTACCGTGTTATTGCATGACAATGTGGATGCGCTTGCCTGAATCTTGAAGCACACCGTATTATCCACGGTAATCACATCGATTATGGGAGTTAGAACCTATGAATTATTGGCTATTCAAGTCGGAGCCGGATGCATTCAGTATCGATGACCTAAAAGCGATGAAAGGACGGCGGGATCATTGGGACGGAATCCGCAATTACCAAGCTAGAAATCTGATGAGAGACAGCATGGTCAAGGGTGATATGGGTTTTTTCTATCACTCAAGCTGCAAGGTACCGGGAGTCGTTGGCATTGTTGAGGTGGTCAAGGAAGCTTATCCAGATCACACGGCCTGGGATCCAAAATCCAATTACTACGATCCTAAATCGAGCGAGGATAATCCACGCTGGGTCATGGTTGATGTGAAATTCAGGCAGAAGTTTAAAGAGGTGATATCTCTACAGCAGCTTCGCGACGTGCCTAAGCTGGATTCGATGGTTCTTTTGCAGAAGGGGAGTCGACTGTCCATTCAACCCGTTGGCAAGGCACATTGGAATGTCATCACAAAACTGGCAGAGGCTCAGTCTTAGAGTTACCTGGCAAACGCTTTAAGCCTTTTTACCAATGAGGTGCATCGGGAGGGTTTGTGGAATTAAAAAAACCTTGCCTCAAAAGCGCTTATTACACTCATGACCAGAATTGCAACTATGCGATTCGGGCCATGAGTTCTTGCAGTCGTACTTAGCTGTCAGCCAGTAGTTTCTCGAAAACTTCGTCAGCTGTCTTGATGTATCCGGGGATGTCTTTCTTCCATTTGTTATTAAGCTTTCTGTTGAAGTTCAAATAAAGCTTGTCATCAAAAATGGTCCATTGCTCTGGCTCGATTTTTACCAGGCTGTTCTGAGCAACACCATATGCGCAATAGCCACCATATTGCGGAGCATATTTCTCAGGTTCACCCACGAAAAGATCAAGATGCTCTTGAGAAGAAAATTTCCATGTCGCACCATTCCATTCAGTTGTGTAAGCGTCTTTACCTTCTAAAGGTTTGCCAACCGTGAAGTAGGCGACTGTGTCGTAGCCACGAATTGCTATGCCGTTGTGAGCGTAACCGAAAAGGCCTTTTTTCTCGAGGGTATTTATGGGAGGTGCAGCTGTGGCTACTTGGCTAACCAGCAGAAGCGAAAAAGTAGCTAACAGTATCTTGAAGAAACGCATGGGATGAATGCTCCGGTAAATTGGCTCCGTCTTTAAATAGGAGTGGCAATTGCCAAAATAGTTTTGTGAACACTAAAAAAAGTGTTTGTAACGTTAAATAAAGTAGTGGCCGTCCCCGGTCATCCTAAAGCAGATTGCCAATTACCGGGAGTTACTTTTGCTGGAATCAATGCAATTCTGATTTTGAACGGACTAGCTCGTGCTTGACGGCGCTTCTCACACTAAAAGCATGTTTACTTCGAAATATAGGGTGGCGTGAGCTGTGTGACGATTAGTCGCGTACGGGTCGTCAAGTCGAATAGATGAAATAGAATAGGTGCGCGGTATAGTAGTGGTTGCATCCATTTTCGCGGCATTGATAATCTGCCGTAACTTTTCAGGAGTCACACATTGGCTGATCTTGCACCCTTGGACGAACAAATTACGCTGGATCAGCTCACGACAGATCCATACCCCATCTATCAGACATTGCGTCGCGAGACCCCGGTTCTCCGAGTTAAATCTACGGGGCGGACGCTATTAACAAAAGCTGCAGATACACAGCACGTCAAGGCTACTCCCGATCTTTTTAGTTCGAATGATCCTAATACGCCCATGCAAAGAGCGTTTGGCGCCCACACATTGATGCGTAAAGACGGATTAGAGCATCGTCGTGAGCGTCTAGCCATGGCAGGAGCGTTTAATCCCAAGGTTATCGAAAATGATTGGGTGCCACGCTATCGGGCGATCGCCGAGGAATATGTGGGGCGTTTGCCTAGAGGGGAGGTGGTTGACTTGTTCCCAGCTTTATCTGGCCCATACTCGGCTAGAGGTTTAGCCGTGCTTCTCGGGCTGGAAGAGGCCAGCGATGACGATTTACAACGTTGGAGCCAGGCCTTGATTGATGGGGCCGGAAACTTTGGTTGGCAAGATGGTCCTTTTGAGCGTGTGGATCAATGTAATGTCGAGATGAATTTATTGTTTGATAGTCTGCAGGCAAAATACCGAGCATCTCCAGATAACTCGGCTCTTTCGGTGATGCTCAATGCAGAAGATCCTATAGCGCTCTCTCAAATCTATTCCAATATTAAGATAGCGATTGGTGGCGGAATTAATGAGCCTCGCGATGCTATCAATACAGTGGTTTATGGCTTGTTAACTAATCCAGAGCAATTCGATGAAGTAAAACGTGGTGCAGACTGGGACAAAGCCTTTGAAGAAGGCATACGGTGGGTTGCGCCTATACAAGTATCATCCAGGCTTGTATTAGAAGATACTGAGATTCGGGGTTGT
>CAZCKD010000132.1:0-9786 GCA_964498925.1 uncultured Granulosicoccaceae bacterium | reverse complement strand
GCTATAGGGTTACTGGAAAACCCATTTTTTCCACCATTTGCACCCACAGCTTTCGCCAGCCTCCTTTTTCATCGAGAGTGTCCAAGGCGTACATGGTTATCTTGGCACCGATCCAACGAAAAGGCTCGGGTGGCACATAACGAGGCACCGTGTTGGCAAACGTTAAGCGGGTTGCTCGGGTTTCCTCACCGTAAAGCAAAGACAGTGCGACGTCTGCACCAAAGCGACTGGCGGTAACGCCGAAGCCCGAATAACCACCGGCAAATATCATTCGATCATCATGGAATCGTTGATAATGCACAGCCATGCGCGTTGTCAGCCCGATAGGCCCGCTCCAGGCATGAGAAAACGAAATGCCTAACAATTGAGGAAACGTGCGGTAGAAAGACTCTACCAATCGGATATAGGGCTCTGAGTTTTTATCTTGTTTAGGATCTGTGTTGTTGCCATAGAAGTAGTCCAACCTGCCACCAAACAATATACGGTTATCACAGGTAAGACGCATGTAGTTGAGTTGCGTTCTTGTGTCGTAGACCCCTTGCCTGTTTGACCAGCCGATGCTTTGCAGCTGCTCAGCAGTTAACGGTTCAGTCACGACAATGCGATCCCGAACAGCGACTACACGTCGTTTTATTTTTTTGTTACCAGCGGCCCAGGCGTTTGTCGCTAGCAGAACTTTGTCAGCAGTGATTCGAGCCTCAGGTGTTTTTACAACCACCGCATTGCCTTTCTTGGTATTGGACAGATGCGGTGTGTTTTCGTAGATAGATACACCTAATGTCAGCGCCAGAACTTTCAAACCGCGAATAAGCTTGCCCGGATGCACGGTTCCGCTGCGCTGCCGAGACCAGACGCCAGCATGAAATATCGGTGAGTTAATCTCTGACTGCACATCGTCTTTATCGAGTTCGACCGAATCGTGTCCGTATTTTTGATAGAGCCGATGATCTTCAGCTATTGCATCAATACCATCGTCACCAACTGAGACCTTAAGCTCTCCACCCCATTCCAGATCACACTTGATGTGGTATCGCTCGATGGTCTGCCTGAACGCGTCAATATTAAGCTTACCCAGCTCTTCAAGCTCTGCAACATCTTCAGGAAAGGTACGCTCGGTATTATCGATACCGTGCATAACGGAAGTGGACAGAATTGCCGCAGGTCTGCCGCTCGCGCCATTAGCAATGGACTTAGCTTCTATTAAAACGACGGACTTTTCCGGGTATTTCTGCTTAGCGAGAATGGCTCCCCAAAGCCCGCAAAAACCACCGCCAACAACCAGCAAATCGACGCTTAAATCTTCGGATAAAGCGGCCAAGGTATTAGCCGGTGGCAGTGTATCGAGCCAGTACGGCTCGAAAACGGTGTTTGCCAATGCTAAACGGGCAGCATCTTCAGTCGTGAGCATTACTTTTTCTGAAATCGACTAGCGTGTGAACACAACATTTCAAACAGAATATTCGCAGCAAGCGTTGCGGTGTTCCCAGTCGTGTCATAAGGCGGGGAAACTTCCACCAAATCACAACCCACCAAGTTGATACCGTATGTACCTCTGACAATCTCAAGACCTTGATGCGATGTCAGGCCACCCGGCTCTGCCGTGCCAGTTCCTGGCGCATAGGCGGGGTCAAAGGAGTCGATATCAAAGGAGAAATACACCGGGTGATCACCCATCATTTCTCTAACCTCTGCCATTAACGGGTTAAGCGATTGATACCAGATGTCTTCTGCCTGTACGACGCGAAATCCTTGCTCCCGCGACCAATCAAAATCGTCGTCAGCGTAACCACTTGCGCGCAAACCAATTTGAATAACCTTTGAAGGCTCTACCAAGCCTTCTTCCACCATTCGGCGAAACGGTGTGCCATGCGCAATTTTTTCACCGAACATATGATCGTTGATATCGGCATGCGCATCGATGTGGATGACACCTACCGGACCATGCTTTTTAGCCATGGCACGCACGATCGGCAATACAAGGGTATGGTCGCCACCCAAAGTAAACGGCACTGCATTGTGCGACAACACGTCATCGTAAAATGATTCGATAATTTGAACGCTCTTGCCCAGATTAAACGTGTTGATAGGCACATCACCGATATCAGCCACCTGAAGATGATCGAAAGGCGATAGCCTCGTTTTCATGTTGTAGGGCCGAATCATGGCAGACTCCTGCCTGATCTGACGCGGACCAAAACGCGTCCCGGAGCGATGCGAGGTGCCAATATCCAGCCCAATGCCTACAAAGCAGGCATCCAGACCCTCAGCACTCAACTGGGACGGCAGGCGCATCATGGTGGATGGCCCGGAAAAGCGTGGCATCTCATTGCCACCGAGTGGTTGGTTATATTCCATGCCTGAGAGGCTATCTCATGACGAAAGGATTTGCCATGGGTTTGTCGGATGTATTAATCCAGGTGGTTCTGGTTCGGGTGTAATCCAGTATAGAATCCATGCCCGCTTCACGGCCATAGCCGGATTGGTTGAATCCACCAAACGGTGCAATCGGAGACACGGCACGGTAGGTATTTATCCAACAGATACCAGAGCGGATTTTTGCCGAAACGCGATGCGCCCTAGCCAGGTTTTCAGTAAATACACCAGAGCCCAATCCAAAATCACTATCGTTGGCAAGCGCAATAGCCTCTTCTTCTGTGTCAAACGGCAGTAGCGACATGACCGGGCCAAACATCTCGACTTTTAATGTTTCAGTTTCCGGCGTGCAGCACTCAATAAGGGTCGGGTTGAAATAATTGCCTGCTTCATCTTGAGTACGTTGGCCGCCAAATCGAATGGAAGCTCCTTGCGCCACAGATTTGCCAATGGTTTGCTCAATGTTTTCGATTTGAGCGTTGGTACAGAGCGGGCCAACATGAGTGTCAGCACTCTGAGGGTCCCCAACAACGATACCTGCAGAACGTTTTTGAATTTCTTCAACCAATGCATCGTAAATTCCTCTTTGTACCAAACCACGCGAGGCCGCCACACACGATTGTCCTGATGCGCCAAAATTACCAGCGATAAGTCCGTTGGCTGCTGAATCCAGATTGGCATCATCGAATACGATGATCGGTGATTTACCACCGAGCTCCAGCGTAGTTACCGCAAAATTTTCGGCAGAGTTTCTGACCACATGGCGTGCGGTTTCCGGCCCTCCGGTAAACGCTATACGATCGACGTCTTGATGTCGTGTTAACGGAATAGCGCAATTTTTGGCATCACCTGTAACGACCGAGACCACTCCTGCAGGGAAACCTGCCTGCTCAATCAGTTTGGCGAATTCAAGCATGGGTGCCGGTGCAATTTCTGAGGCTTTTAAGACAACGGTGCAACCAGCTGCGAGAGCCGGACCAAGCTTAGTTGCCGTCAGGAACATCTGCGCGTTCCAGGGGACGATGGCTGCTACAACACCGACCGGTATGCGCTTTGTAAAAACATGAAGATCAGGCTTATCGATGGGCAGTACAGAGCCTTCTATTTTGTCGGCAAGACCTGCGAAGTAGCGATAATAGTCCCCGACGTATTTCGTCTGCGCCATTGTTTCAGTGGCAAGCTTTCCACTATCGCGAGTTTCAATTCGGCCTATGTTTTCTGCATTTTCTTCAATAAGATCAGCCAGACGATAGAGCAGCTTTCCTCGAGCTGTTTGCGTCATATCAGCCCATGCCGGATCACTCAGTGCACGTTTTGCAGATGCAACAGCTTTATTGATATCCGATTCAGCCGCACAAGCAAAGCGTGCCCATGCAACGTTACTGGCAGGATCCAAACTATCCAGAGTTTGTCCGTTCGCACCATCGCACCACTGTCCATCGATAAAGAGCTGGTACTGTTTCAACTGAGACATAGGAAACCTTTAAGTCTAATTAAATGCCGGCATGACTTCGTCTATAAATCGCCGCAGTGAATCCCGCTTACGCTCTAAAGACATGCCACTATCCATCCAATAGGAATATTCATCATAACCGAGATCCTCATAGCGTTTGATCTGATCGATGACCTCTGCTGCAGTACCAATGGTTAAGTCACGCTTCATATTCTGCGGGCTCATCATGGCGTTGTTGGCTATCTCTTCATCACTTAGCGGATCGATATGACCTTGGGATACCGGCCGCTTATTTTGGAACCAAGCGCCGAAGTAATTATAGAATCGACTCAGTTCATCCGCGGCTACATCAACATCTCCGTCATCTTTTGCCACATAGGTATGATGCAGCAACATGATATTAGGGCGCGCCCCGCTATAGGAGTCACAGGCGGCATTGAATTTTTCCATCAACGATTCAATTTCTTCAATTCCTTGCCAAAGTGGTGTGACCTGAACATTAAACCCGTTGTGCACAGCGTATTCATGACTGGAAGGATCACGAGCGGCAATCCAAATAGGCGGCCCGCCTTCTTGTAGCGGCTTTGGTGCAGAACTGGTAGAAGGGAAAGAATAAAACTCGCCTTCGTGTTCACAATCCCCTTCCCACAATCGCCTTAACAAGACCGTAGACTCTCGCATACGTTGTCCTGCTTGCCACGCATCAAGACCCGGCATCATACGTTCGTACTCGTATAAATAAGCGCCTCTGGCGATGCCCATCTCCAACCTGCCGTTTGTCACTAAGTCGGTCATAGCAGCTTCGCCCGCCAGCCGGATGGGGTGCCAGAATGGCGAAATAATAGTACCGGTGCCTAGTTTGACGTTCTTGGTTCGATGAGCAATATCAGTGATCGTTATGAACGGATTCGGCGCAATAGTAAACTCCATCCCGTGATGTTCGCCGGTCCAGATTGCCCGCATCCCACCTTCATCAGCCATCTGGCATAAGGACAAAAAATTCTCATACAGCGTTGTATGATCTTCCTCGGGGGAGAGCCGTTCCATGTGGGCAAACAACGAAAATTTCATAACCGTACTCCTGAAACTTAATTAACCATCAATTAAAAGTCATCGATCTTGTTCAAATAATCCGTACCAGCCACTTTATGATTTGAAAAAGTGGCTGACATCATGAAGCTATAAATCCTACCCTTGCCATAAAGGCCATCAGTTGCTGACTCACCTCTTCTCCGTGTGTCATCGACATCATGTGTTTTGCATTGGGCACGATCCCAACCGTACCCTGCTCGGTCAGTTCAGCCATTGCCGCAGACATTGCAGGTGTAGAGTTAGGCTCATGCTGTCCGGTTAAATACAAGGCCGGACAGTTAAGCTGCTTTAGTTCTTCGCGAAGTGGCCCATCCGAATTCGCGAACGCACGATACGCTTGCTGATAACCTTTAGGATTAATGTTGGACAACCAATCATGGCATTGCCGAGCAGCGTGCCCATTGATACCTGTCCTTGGTTCCTCACCAAACCATCGCGATAACGTACCGGCCGTTGATGGTGCGTTATCCGCATCCAATTCGGAGGCTCTTAAGCGGACAGCTTTAGTGGCATCTGGGTCTCTTTCAAAAATGCCGTTTAATGCGGCGAAACCTGCAACGGAGGATCCATAGCGACGGGCTAAATCAACGCAAATCATCGCGCCCATAGAGTGCCCGACGACGAATACCGGTTCGTCCTGTTCACTGAGGATTGTAGATACGCGATCGGTATAGTTTGAAATAGAAGCGGTGGCCTCGCTAAGGCAAGGGCTTTCACCATGACCGGGTAAATCAATCAACACTAAACGGCAACGGGGTTGAAGCAGCGGTATCAAGTTTGACCAGTAATCCGCGTTCATGCCCACACCATGGATCAACAGCAGCGTCGGACCAACGCCACCGACCCAACCGCTGATGTCCGGCGTTAGCTTAGATCGCTGCAGGGTTGTCGACATCATGCCCTAGATCTTTTAAGTCTTGATAGCGATCACCAATACGATGGTGTGGCCGTCCACCATTAGCTCCTCCCAACACGATGACCAGTTCATCATCGCGAGGCGCATCATTAATGGAAAATTGAATGGTTAAATAATGCGAGCGCCTACCGGCATCGTGCTTATCCATTAAAGGAACCGCAATTGGCGCGTTTGCGCCACCGCGCGTATTGGAGAACGACAGGTAACTGGTTGCCTCAACGGCTTCCCGATAGAAGTTGCCAAACCTCAGCGTGTGGATGAGTGCTGATGCGTGTTCAATCTCCCCATCCAACCCGACCACGGCTGCTTTTCCGTATGCTTCAATCTGATCACCGCCCCCAGATAAAGCAATCATTCTCTGGGTCAAAATCTCTCCCAGTTCAGGACCAATACTTTGTATCTCCGGCTTTAAATTCTCAACGAATCGTCCGGCCCACGGGTTGGTGATGACGGCCGCCACCGCAAACATACGCCAGGGCTTTTCGGCTGCTTTAAACCCCTCTATAAAGACTTCCTCGTCAAAAGTGACAATTTTGCGGATTTCAGCGGGCATAGGATCGACTCAAGAACGGAGACTTTATTCCTCGGACTATGGTCTGTGAGCCAGCGATTGACAAACAATGGATTTAGGGTCATAAACATTAGCATTACTAATGGCTAACTAATGTGATGAAAAACAACTCCCTACCCCCGTTAGGTTGGCTACGTGCGTTCGAAAGTGCGGCGCGACTTTTAAGCTTTACGGCCGCCGCCGATGAATTGGGGCTGACGCAATCTGCCATCAGTCAGCAAATCAGCGCACTGGAAGCACGCTTTGGCAGTCAGTTGTTTGTGCGCAAGCACCGCGGCATTGCGTTAACTGATGACGCGCGCCGATTGCTGCCCGGTGTTACAGACGGCATCGCAAAGCTGCATAACGCGACGCTTGCCTTTGATACGACATTTGATTCCACGGTATTAACGATTGCAACAAGCGTCAGTGTTGCCCAGTGGTATCTCGTTCCGAATCTTCAGGAGTTCAAACAGCAAAACCCTGAGGTTCGCATAAGAATCATTACGGCTGTTTGGCCAGACGAACTTGCCACATCAACAGCCGATGTACGAATTCGTTTTTGTCCTAGTAATGCGGCTGGTAAACGAGGTGAACCACTTGGAAGTAATCGCATGTGCTTAGTTGCCGCAACAACATGTATTGAAAACAAATTGCAACCACGTCAGTCGAAAAACAAGAAAAATACCAAGGCACTATCGGAAGAACTCATAAACACACTTCCTCTGATCCAAGCCGTTGGCACATCGGACACTTGGGAACAGTATGCCGAGCTAACAAACATTCCAACGACCAAAACGGTGAGCACATTCGTTGATTCACACGGACTAGCAGTGGACTTTGCAAAATCGGGCGCAGGCATGGCAATGACTAGCGCGTTAATTAGTGCACCTCTGGTTGCCAACGGTGAATTAAGTCTTCTAAAGACGGAGTTTATGCCAGCCAAAGACGGCTACTTTATCGACAATGCGAGTGGTTCAGATAATCCGGTAGCTAACGATTTTATTGATTGGCTGAAAGATAAAGCTAACGAATCCGAACAACTGGCTTACGGAGACGTTGTCTGATGTTTGTTGATTAGCGATAAGACTTGTGGGTAACATAAGTCACCGCCGCCAAACTATCCGAACATACATGAGCTTTTTCGACGCTATCGAACCCCAGTTCAACACTTTCGTACTGGGTAACGCTCCGGTCAAAAAAATTGCCACAGGCTACGATTGGGTTGAAGGCCCAGTTTGGTTCGGTGATGCAAACTGCCTGTTGTTCTCTGATATTCCAAACAATCGCATCATCAGATATACACCCGGTGTAGGTACCAGCATTTACCGTGAACCATCGAATTATTCAAATGGACATACGCGCGATAGACAGGGCCGGTTGATCTCCTGCGAGCATGGCAAAAGACGTGTCACACGTACAGAATATGATGGTTCTATTACGGTTATTGCCGATCAATATGGTGGCAAGCCTCTTAACTCACCGAATGATGTGGTTGTAAAATCGGACAACAGCATCTGGTTTACAGATCCGCACTACGGCATCAAGTCCAACTATGAGGGCTTCCAATCTGAACAGGAATTACCTTGTCAGGTCTATCGTGTCGACCCTTCCACAGGACACATTGCAGCCGTTGTAACCGACATGCAATGCCCCAATGGACTGGCATTTTCTCCGGATGAATCCGTGCTCTACGTTGCCGATACCGGTCATATGTTTAGCGACGATCCGCAGCATATTCGACGCTTTTCGGTGAACGATACAAGCCTGTCTGCGGGAGAGATTTTCCACACGATAACGCCGGGATGTGCGGACGGTTTTAGAATGGATACCGACGGCAATCTATGGTCTTCAGCGGCTGATGGCGTGCACTGTATTTCCCCTGAAGGTGTTCTCCTTGGGAAAATTCTCGTGCCCGAATTAGTGTCTAACGTTTGTTTTGGTGGGCGCCGTAATCATCAACTTTATATTACGGCAACAACCAGCGTTTATATGATTTCACTGAACCGTCAGGGCGTTTAAGCCGTTTGATTAATTCAGCCCACGGAGAATTTAAAGTGTCGTGCCGTCAACCAGCTTAGCAGGTACCGCCGTCACTTCATTTGTAGGCTCTTGGCGTAACTTTCTCACCAACAATTCAGCTGACAGTTTCCCGATTTTTCTCATTGGCACTTCTGTCGTGGTTAGGCGTTCCACCAAAATAGAAGCAGCTTCGTGACCGCCCCAACCCGCTATTCCTAAATCCCCGGGAATGCTTATCCCCTTACGCTGACACCATGCCATTCCCCCCAATGCCATCGTATCGTCTTGAAAGTAAATCATATCGATATCTTGCATTCGGTTAAGTAAATTTTCTGTGCCATAAAACCCTGAATAGAAGCCAGGTATATCGTTTAGCATTTCTTTTTTTACCACCTTACCACCGCCTTCTTTAAAGCTCTTTTCAAAGCCTTTAAAACGATCCAACCGACCAGAGTTCCAGTCTTGCAAAGATCCTAGCAATGCTGCTTTTTTATAGCCCTTTAGTGTCGCGTGTCGAGCCATTTCAATGCCCGAATCGTATTCGCTAAAACCCACGGACATATCAATCGGGCTGGTATTTAGATTCCAGAATTCGACAATGGGAATGCCAGCATCATTGAGCATCTTTAACGTACCCGTATTGTGTTGTTTGCTGGACAACAACACACCGGCCGGACGCCAGGCCAAAATACTTTTCAGCCACTGTTCCTCATCATCGACTAACTGATTGTGGCTACCGATGATGGTTTGATATCCGAAACGCTGGAACGTCTGATCAACGCTCTCCAGCACCACACCGAAAAAATGGCTGGACAATCTGGGCACACAGATGCCGACAAGCGTTGATGCGTTAGAAGGACCAAATGCGGCTGCGATACGGTTGGGCAAATAACCGGAACGCTCCACCTCGCGCAGCACTTTTTGTCGCGTAGCTTCCGAAAATCCATCGACATCGCGCAAAACGCGCGACACAGTCATTTTGGAAACGCCTGCCGCCTCGGCGATATGACTCAGGCTAGCGCTTTGTTTTTTAACGGGTTCTTCTTTCATCTTCCCTATATTGAAACTTCTCGTTGAACGTAGATCGTCCAAAGCGTGTCAACGTTAACATTAAGCGAAAATCTCGGGGCGCTTGAATTTGTGTTCTGACTGGTTTAAGTTACGTTATCGGTAACGTTACGCCAAAAAGTAGGGCGTAACTGGACCAAGCAGCCAAAACGGAGATGTTTTGCCACATTCGGACGGACTATTTTTCGACGGAATCACGAAGTACTTTGGCGGAACCAAAGCGCTCAACGCCGTCTCTTTGCATGTCGAACGCGGTGAGATTGTGGCCCTGCTGGGCGAAAATGGCGCAGGCAAATCCACTCTGATCAAAAC
>CAZCKD010000131.1:0-10065 GCA_964498925.1 uncultured Granulosicoccaceae bacterium | reverse complement strand
CATCCTGAACGTGTTCTGGGTCTCCACTTCTTTGCCCCGGCTCACATCATGAAACTATTAGAAATAGTTCAAGCAGATAAAACAGGTACCGAAGCATTAGCTACCGGGTTTGCACTGGGAAAACTGTTACGCAAAATTCCAGTGGTTGCCGGTGTTTGCGATGGGTTTATTGGTAATCGTATTCTGGCAAGGTACAGAGAAGCTGCCGACACCGTTCTACTGGAAGGTGCAACCCCATGGGATATCGATAGGGCGATGGTATCGTTTGGTTATGCGATGGGCCCCTATGAAGCGCAAGACTTGTCCGGATTGGATATAGCGTATGCAAACCGAAGGCGTCAGGATGAAACCAGAGACCCCAGTCGGCGATATATCCCTATCGCAGATCAATTGGTTGCGCTAGACCGATTAGGCAGGAAAACGGGCGCTGGCTGGTACAACTATTCCGCTGAAGGCAAAAAGGAAGAGGATTCAACAATCACAGATATTGTTCAGGAAGAGGCGAGGAAAGCAGGGGTTAACAGAACCCATTTTTCACCCGACGACATTCAAGAGCGATTGTTAATCGCAATGATTAACGAAGCAGCAAACATTCTTGAAGAGGGTATTGCACGAAGTGCGTCAGACATCGATCTAGTGACTGTCTTTGGCTATGGCTTTCCAAGATGGCGCGGTGGACTCATGCACTATGCCGATAGCCTGGGAGTCGAAAAAATGGTTGCCACACTAGAAAGCCTCTGTAGCGAGGACCCCGTTGCATGGAAGGTGAGTGGTTTGTTAAAGCAATGCGCTGTCAATGGAACAGCGCTTCGTGATCTTTAAACGGTACCCGCTAAAGAACCTTCCAGTTCGGCAAGTTCCTGTCCACCTGCCATAAGATCCTGCAATTCTTTCTGAGTGATATCGCCACGTTTTGCCGTTCCTAGCGTTTCACCAAGATTTAAAACTGTAAAACGATCGGCTACGGCTAGAGCGTGTCTGACATTGTGCGTAATGAAAATAACGCCGACACCCGTTGCACGAACTTTATCGACTGTGGCAAGTACGTTAGACGTCTGCCTTACACCCAGTGCTGATGTGGGTTCATCCAGTATCAATACTTTAGCGCCGAAATAAACGGCCCGTGCAATGGCCAAGGTTTGTCGTTGACCACCAGACATGGTGCCTGCAGCTTGAGTCGGATCGGAAAAA
Source organism: uncultured Granulosicoccaceae bacterium (assembly GCA_964498925.1). Lineage (GTDB taxonomy): Bacteria > Pseudomonadota > Gammaproteobacteria > Granulosicoccales > Granulosicoccaceae > Granulosicoccus. The sequence continues at coordinate 8,874 of CAZCKD010000131.1, read as the reverse complement.
TCGATACCAATTTTAAGCATCTCGTCGTGTGCAATCTGATTCATCTTTTTCATGTTCAGAAGGCCAAGAGCGGTGGTCAGCTCACGCCCGAGAAAAAAGTTTCGAGTCACACTCAGTAAAGGATTAACCGCAAGGTCTTGATACACCGTGCCTATGCCTGCTGCTGATGCATCCCGTGGAGAACGAAAATTGACCGCCTTGCCGTGAGCGTAAATTTGTCCTTCTGTCGGTGCGTGAACACCAGACATGGTTTTGATCAACGTTGACTTACCGGCGCCGTTATCGCCGAGTAGTGCATGTACTTCATTTGGGTAAACGTCAAATGTGACGCCAGCTAATGCGGTAAACGGGCCAAAGCGCTTGACCACGTTTTCCATTCTGATGATTGGATCTGACATGATTAGATCCCACCCGTGATGCGTTTACGAATGCGTTCGTTCGCAAATACAGCAGCTAATAATATAGCTCCCAGGAAGACTCTGAACCATGCGCCATCGATAGCTGGGATGAAGAACACCGCGTTAGCGACAAGGCCAACGGTTATTGCACCAAAGACTACGCCGATCACTGAGCCGAAGCCTCCGGTCATGAGAGTACCTCCCACAACGGCGATGGCGATAGCGAACAATTCCATCAAGTTGCCTTTGGCGGCATCCGACGTGTTGGTATCAAACACTTGGCATGCTGCAAACATGGTTGCGCAAAAAGCGGTGAACATGAACAAACCGACTTTGACTTTATCGACGGGTACGCCGTTAGCTCGGGCGCTTTCTTTATTATCACCAGTAGCGAAGATCCAGTTTCCCCATTTTGTTCTGGATAAAACGATGTAGGCAACGATGGATATGATGATCCACCACATAAATCTGGCATCGAACCCGTCTACCCATTGCTCGCCGCGACGGTTTAGGTTCCCACCCAGCTGGAACCAGATGTTGTAAAACCAGCCAAACACTTCGCCGCCTAAAATGTCAGCAAACCAACTGGTTTCTTTAAAGTCCTGCAACCCTGAAATTTGGGTTGATTTGTTGATGAGGCGATAGGAGACCTCAGTGGCACCGCGCAAGAAGAATAGGAAGGCGAGGGTCACGATAAAACTGGATAAACCCGATTTGACGACGACAGTTCCGATAAACCAACCGAGGGCCAGTGTCATCAGCAATGTGACGAAAAACGCGGACACAGGGGTAGCTTCACCCAAACCGAACGGTAGACCCCATTTGAGCATCATCGCCATGCACATGCCGGCAAAGCCGATCATGGAGCCGATGGATAGGTCAAATTCGCCGGCAATCATCAGCATGGCTGCCCCAGTGGCTATTAGGCCGTACTGAGCGATGATTTTAATATTGTTCTTAAGCCCCAGAGCGTTGAACGCTTTACCTTCTGATGCCCACGCTAAAACGACGATGATTATCATCATCACCATGAATGCGCCGATTTCGGGTCGTCTTATGACACTGCGGAACCAGGATTCTTGCTGCCGACGGTCGGCTTCACTACGATCAGACATAAGGCTTCAATACGGTCAACGTGGGCGAGGGGAATTTTTTGGGGGGAGGGGTAGGCGGGCGATTGCCCTGCCCACCCCGATACTACTTTTTTACTTAGTAAGAATTACTCGTCTATCGAGAGCAATTGCTTATCTGTCTACGCCAGCCAGTTCTTTAACTGAAGAAGCGTTTGAAGAATCAACAAATCCCGGACCTGAAGGGATGTTTGCACCAGGCAGTAAGCCAGCGCTGTTGTTGTACAGGTGCAGAACGATAACAGGCATGTAGCCTTGTAGACGCTGCTGCTGGTCGATAGTGAAAGCAACATCGCCTTTCTCGATCAGATCCATAACACCTGGTGACAGGTCAAAGCAAGATAGATGTACGTCAGCACCAACTTCGCTGATAGCTTTATTAGCCGCTTCGCACACGTGTGGACCTACAGCCAAAACACCGTCGATAGACTCGTCAGCTTGAAGTGCAGCAGCAGTTCGAGTTTGGATTTGAGATACGTCATTTGACACGTCGATCATGTTCAGATCAGCGCCCAGGCCTGAAAAGTATCCTTCGCAACGATCAACCAGTGCAGTGTTGAACGCTTCCTGGTTCAAGCACAGACCCTTAGTAACGCCTTCTGCTTTTGCACGACCACCGGCTTTTTCGCCAGCTAGTCGCTCAGGCTGTCCAACGTGCATCAGTGCGCCCAGTTCAGCAGATGCTTCCAAACCAGAGTTCATTGTGATGACGGGGATGCCATCGTCAACAGCTGATTTGATTGCAGGGCCGAGAGCCGCCGCATCAGGAAGAGAAACGATGATGCCGTCAGGCTGACTAGCAGCAGCAGCTTCGATAAGAGCAGCCATTGCAGCCATATCACCTGAAACATCAAAGTTGTACTCGAGATCAGCGCCGACCGCAGCAGCTGCATCACGACCACCTTTCTCTACTACAGGCCAGAAAGGATCTGTACCTTGAGTGTGAGTGATCATTACGTAACGCTCTGCAGCTGTAGCAGAAGCAGCTACAGCCATAACTCCGGCGGCTAGCAAGCCTTTAACTAATGGATTCATTTTTTCCTCCAAAGGAAAGTATTTAAGGTTTTGAGCCCAGGGACTCTAGTGTTTCTCGGACGGGCAGGATCAAATCAAGCTCGACCAAGGGGATGGTGTGAACAGATACACTACTTCAGATGGTATATTAATTCAACCCTTGAAGTAAATGAATTTTGAATTTAGCTAACAGGAGCTTTGACAGTTCGTTATGGCATGAGTGTGCGATCAAGCCGTTATGTCATGCTGAAATTGGATTTGATAGTTCGATCTTGTGGGCTCTGGTCTAAAATAAGCGGGCAGCCCCCCTTGCGAGAATGCAGGGGATAATTAAAATCGGAATTTTATTACACCTAATTTCCATGGCGCCTTCTGTGGCGCAGGGAAACTTGTCATCTCTGGTACAGCTTTTGCGATTAGTTATGTTATAACAGGCGCTCTGTTAGAGCGATGCTTCAAATAAACTTCAATGACAAGGAAACTCTCGTGAAATTTTCCAAACTTTTACTGATTACTACGACGAGCGGGATGGTTGGCTTGGCAGCCGCACAGACCGAACGTGAATTAGGCAGCCATGAACATGGTGCAGCGGTACTGAATGCAGCAATCGAGGATGGTTCTGTCTTTCTGGAGTTGGAAACACCTTGGAATAATTTGGTCGGCTTCGAGCACGAGCCGAGTACTGACGAGCAACGCGCGGTGGTCAGCGATGCGTTGGCATTGCTTGAACAACCCAACATGCTTTTCGCATTTGATGGCGGTTCGTGTGTACTGAGCGATACGCACATCGAAAACAGCATGGCGATGTCTGATGATGACCACGACGATCATGACGACGAGCACGGTGATGACCACGACGATCATGATGATGAGCATGGTGATGACCACGACGATCATGATGATGAGCATGCTGATGACCACGACGATCATGATGATGAGCATGCTGATGACCACGAACATGATCATGATGACGAGCATGGTGATGACCATGACGACGATCATGATGATGAGCACGGTGATGAACATGGCGACGATCATGATGATGAGCACGGTGACGAACATGATGATGACCACCACGATCACGATGATCATGCGGAAGGCGAAGATACGCACTCTTCACTGCTGGTGTCGTACGTCTATGATTGTGAAAACGTGTCTGACGTCTCCACAATTTCAGCGAAGTTCATTGACATCTGGAATGGCTTCGAAGACGTCGACGTTCAGCTGATTGGACCTGGTGGCCAAGCGTTCGTAGAACTGAATGCCGATAACACCGTTATTGATGTATCAGAAGTTCAGTAGCACTTATTAATGAGTTGCATATGCGGTTTAACTACGAATGACTAAGCCGTCTAATGCGATTGTGGAATTGCGTGATGTTTCGTTCAGTTGGACGGAACAAGCTGATCCAGTTCTGTCGATCGCTGATTTCGGTTTAGACAGGGGAGAAAGGTTGTTTTTACGGGGGCCATCAGGTTCTGGTAAAACAACCTTACTCAGTCTTGTCGCAGCTGTTTTAACACCTCAGCAAGGGAGTATCGTCGTTGACGATATCTCCCTTGATAGTCTTAAAGGTGGGCAACGGGACCAATTTCGTGTTGACCACATTGGATTGGTTTTCCAGCAATTCAACTTATTACCTTTTCTTTCTGTTTCAGAAAACATTCTTCTGCCATGTAAGTTTTCTAAGCATCGGCGACAAAAAGCCACTCAATCCGGGCTGAGTCTTGATGAAGAAGTCGATAGATTACTCAGTGCCATGCACTTGTCTCCCGATGATCTTCGTAATCGCTCTGTGACAGAACTGAGCGTTGGGCAGCAACAACGCGTCGCAGTGGCGCGGGCACTCATCGGCCGGCCTTCATTGATCATTGCTGATGAACCTACATCTGCACTGGATGAAGACACGCGGCAGGCTTTTATAGAACTATTGTTTGCAGAAGTTGCAGCAGCAGAGTGCTCTCTGCTCTTCGTTAGTCATGATGCTACCTTGGCGCGCCACTTTGATCGCCAGGTTGATTTGCGTGATATCAACACAGCCTCTTTGGGTCGTCCTGATGCTATGAGGTCATCGGCGTGATCGAAATCGCTTGGAAGAGTATTCGTAATCGTTGGTCTACAGCCTTGTTGGCTGTTCTAGCCATAGCCATGAGCGTGGCCTTGATACTCACCGTTGAAAAAGTGCGGCGAGATGCGCGCAATAGTTTTACGCAGACTGTGTCGGGTACCGACCTCATCGTGGGCGCGCGAAGTGGGGCAATACAATTACTGCTTTACTCGGTCTTCCGTATCGGGAACGCCACAAACAATATTAGTTGGCAGAGTTATGAAGAGATCAAACAACGTCCTGCCGTTGATTGGATCATCCCCATTTCACTGGGTGATTCGCACGCAGGTTTTAGGGTTTTAGGCACCAACGAGGACTACTTCAATCACTATCGATATGGTGATAAGCGTAATTTGGCGTTTGCGCAGGGTGCTATTTTTGAGGATGTGTTCGACGCCGTAATTGGAAGTGAAGTGGCAGCTCAGCTAGGCTACAAGATCGATCAAAGCATGGTTGTAGCGCACGGTACTGGCAGAGTCGCCCTTGTTGAGCACGAGAATCAGCCCTTTCGCGTGAGTGGGATTTTACGCCCCACAGGCACGCCCGTTGATCGTGCGGTTCATGTCAGTCTCGAAGGTATCGAGGCCATGCATGTTGACTGGCGTAACGGTGCCACGGTGAGTGGCGAGGGAACCTCTGCAGAGGTTATACGGTCTATGGATCTGAAGCCGAAGGCTGTAACTGCTGCTCTGGTCGGGCTTAAAAGCAGAGCGACAGTCTTTCGGGAGCAGCGGTCGATTAATACCTACCGGCAGGAACCTCTGTTAGCGATTTTGCCCGGGGTAGCGCTCCAAGAGCTATGGAGCCTTATTAGTGTTGCAGAAAAAGCGCTACTGATCGTATCGATTTGTGTGGTTGTTGCAGGCCTGGTGAATTTAATGTCAGTACTACTTGCAGGTTTAAATGAACGGCGAAGGGAGATGGCAGTGCTCCGTTCTGCCGGTGCTCGTCCTAGTCATGTTTTTATTCTTTTATGTGTAGAATCTGCGGTGTTGACGTTTTGCGGAATAATCGTTGGCGTTTTTCTACACTACGTTCTGGCTGGTCTGGGTGCAGTCTACCTGCAGCAACAATTCGGTTTAGCCATCGAATTATCAGTGCTCAGCCGCACAGATCTACAAATTCTGTTGGCCATAGCAATAGCCGGTTTTCTAGCCGGCACACTACCGGCGTTTCAGGCTTATCGGAGATCTCTATCCGATGGTCTTTCACAACGTCTTTAACGCCTGGCCAGGGGAGCCAATAAAATGTTGAGTAAACGCTATTTGATCGGCGGTGCGGCGATCATTGTCGTATTAGTGGCAGTCTTATGGCCGTTATTCGGCGATAAGTCTGATCCTGCGTCTCAGCTACCTTTGACTGAACTGGGATGGGGAGATTTGATACCCGCTGACTTTGTTCAACCGGAAAATCCTCTCGCCAGCATGACGCAGGAAGAGATCGATAAATTGATGGACGGGAGTGCTGAATCAAACGCTGAGTTAGTGAGGTTAGAAGAAGCTTTTTACTACGCACCGGTGGTTGATGATTTGGACGGCGTGCGCGTGAAAATTCCGGCGTACATCACCCCACTGGATTTCGACGGCGCGACTACCATGAGCGAATTCCTCTTGGTCCCTTACGTGGGTGCTTGCATGCATACACCGCCACCTCCAGCGAATCAAATTGTTCACGCAGAATCCGATGAGGTTATTGAGCTGCAGAACGTCTATGACCCGGTATGGGCAATAGGCACCATCAAAACCGAATCGGTAAAAAGTGCCCTGGCTGAATCGGGATATCGATTAGAAGTTGAGGAGATTCTTCCTTACAGTCCGCCGGAGTAGGTCTTAGTTTTACCGCATCACTGTTGGCCGTTAATAATTAAGTCTGCACCTTTTTCAGCAATCATAATGGCAGCCGCACAGGTGTTTGACGATGTCACTGTGGGCATAACGGAAGCATCGATAACTCTGATGTTCTCCAGTCCATGAACGCGTAGATCGGGCCCGACAACAGCTTCATCATCGGAGGCTGGTCCCATTTTACAAGTGCCTACCAAGTGATAGCCCGTGTTGCCAGTGCTTCTCACGAAGTTCAAAATTTCCGCGTCGCTCTGGATCTCATTGCCGGGAAATTGTTCTTGGGTAACCAACAAAGAGAACTGATCGGTGCTCATAATTTTTCGTGCGATTTTTACACCGGCAATAGCTATTTCTTTATCTCGTTCATCTTGTAGATAATTAGGTTGAACGCTGGGGGTATCTTCAAACTTGGGTGAATTAATTTTGATGTGGCCAGAGCTGTATGGTCTTTGCTGAGTGAAGCCGCAGGTTACTGCGGGGAAGGAGTCCAACTCATAAATTCGCCCGGGTCGGTAGCTACCGTGGCTGAAAACGAATTGCATGTCAGGTCTTGCATCAGAACCAAGCTCTCCAGCAAGTGTTGCTTGCGAGTTCAGGAACGCATAAGCAATGGACGGGCTCCACGCTAATATGCTGGGCTTTTTACGCAGCCATCGAAAGACTTCTCTTCCTAAACGCCAACCCTTGGCTTGCATGTTTAACGAATCCGATCCGTCTTTAAGTCTGAAGGCCATTCTGGCAAAAAAGTGGTCTTGAAAATTTTCGCCTACGCCGGCTAAATCATGAACAGGTTGTACGCCTACTTGTTTTAAGTACGTTGCATCGCCAATACCTGATCGTTGTAGCAGCGTTGTGCTGTTCACCGTGCCTCCGCATACGATAATTTCGCGGTTAGCAAACAGTTCAATATTTTCGCCATCCCGAATACAACTGATGGATCTAGCCTGTTTGTTGTCAAAATTAATATGTGTGGCTAGGGTGTTGGTCATCAGCGTTATATCGTGCTTCGAACTTGCCGGGACTAAGAAACGCGACGCAATATTTTCTCGTTTGCCTTGATGAATAAAGCGTTGGTAGTAACCGGACCCTGCTTGCGACGCGCCGTTGTAATCGTTATGCATGGGTAGGCCTGTGACACTGGCAGCGGCCTCTATGAATTTATCGCAGATAGGGTGGTTTTGTTCTCGCTCACCAATGCGCAGCGGACCGGTAGATCCGCGATACTGTGAATCGGCGTGTTCAAATGTTTCTGATTTTCTAAAGTAAGGCAGCAAATCCTGATAAGACCATCCTGGATTGCCTAAAGAAGCCCAGTGATCAAAGTCACTGGCTTGTCCTCGGTTGTATACAAGTCCGTTGATGGAGGTGGAGCCACCTAGAATTTTTCCTTGAGGCAAATAAACACTTCGTCCCGATGTATCCTCCGTCGGTTCACTTTTAAACTGCCACATCATGGCTGGATTCTGCAAATTACGAACAAAGCCTGCCGGGATATCAACGAGAATTTTTTTATTGTCGCGGCCGGCTTCCAAGACACAGACAGAACCTTTGTTAGCCTCTGCAATTCTTGCCGCGACCACAGAGCCTGCGGCACCACTGCCAACGATGATGTAGTCGAATTCCTCTCTCACGCGTGAATCGGTTCTCTCGTTGTGGGGTCTAATGCCTACAGGCAGGGGACTAATGCGTCATTGAATAGATAACGTAGTTCACGCCCATTCGATAAGCGACACCGGTGAACGGTTGAGGGTAGATGGCATCATCGGCGTGTTCCCAGGCGTCGCCAAGATCCTGATTAAAATTGACAATGGCCATAGCGCGATTTTGATCGTCGTAGATGGCGTACCAAGCCGCATTAATTCCGCCTTTCTCCCAGGTGCGGTTATTCATGACAGATCGAATACCTGGAACTTGAATAAGCTCTTCTATTTCGAAATGAATGTTAAATAGGGTGGCTTCCTCATCAATTTTTTTAAGCTCTCTATCAGGAAACACCTGTCGCATAACACTGATAAATTGTTGCCATTCTCGCGGACCGTGAAAATCATCCACAACAAGGAACCCGCCACGCAGCAGGTACTCCCGCAAGTTGTCAATTTCGGCGCGAGATAAAACCATGTGGCCAACTTCTACGACGTACAGCCATGGATGGTCGAAAAGCTCGTCATCGGTTAATTGCACGATGACACCCTCTGCTGATACGTCAGCCCGGGTAAGTCTGCTTAATCCTTGATTAAAATGCTGTTCGGCATCGGGCCAATCAGCTCGCCAGCGAGGCCACTCGTAACCTCCATCATAAACCAGACGGGCAAATACGAACTCATGCTCTATGGGTGAAGAAAAAGAATTGCGCGTAAGAGACTGCCGGTTGCCTTGAGCAA
>CAZCKD010000130.1:8339-10144 GCA_964498925.1 uncultured Granulosicoccaceae bacterium | reverse complement strand
ATCTAAGCGCAGCTATACCTTCGGCTACGCAGACGGCGGAGATCATAGAGATTTATCGCCACCTCCATCGGAAGTGGGTCGCGGTTTTACCGAACGTTCAAACTGGGTGTTCGAGTTGTGATCAGTTTCTACAACTGAAGTGGTAACAGGGTGCGAGTGCCAGGATGCAGGTTTTAAGTTCAACCCCATTTTGACCACTTCATCACATTTATCACTAGCTCAGAAACGAATTTATTAAGATTCGACTTATGTCTCTCGTAGACGAAAGTATCAAGTGATACGATCCGCTCGGATTATAGAGAGGTACCTCACAGTGAAATATTTTTTTACAACTATCGCATTTAGCCTCATGCTCACAGCCTGTGGCGGCACTACAGTTCAGCCACCGGAAGATGATGACCCTTCCGATTTTCTTCCGCGCTCTGACGTCAGAGGCCTAGATCAGTTATATCCCTATATTCAAGATGGTAGCTATGCAGATGTATTAGCAGGTTGCATGACTATTGAAAACCGAAATGATGCTTGTACCTTGGAAACGCTACCGTTTCTGGTGCAGGAACTGGGACGCAATCCCACGACCATTGAAGACATCATGAGCCGGGTCGTCGTTACTCACGACTGGATGGGAGAGCGCTTCGAACAATACCTAAGAGACTCATCTCCCCTCATCGTGGATCTATTTAGCTTCGTAACGTCTGTAAGAATTGGTAGTACTGTACGCCCATCCAATTACAGCACAAGAACTGGTGCTATTTCTCTAGACCCTATTTACCTGTGGCAAACGCTAGAGGAGAAACAAACAATCGACGTAGCTCCAGATTTCCGAGCCGACAATGGAAACGGCTTCATGTTTACAGAGTTTAGATCCTGGAGGCGAGACGGCGAAAGATTTGTACCAAGCTTTGACTTAGAAGACAGAAACGCACGGAGCTACGATGATCTGAAATTTAATCTGGATAGATTAATGCACCACGAGCTTGCACACGCGTTTGATTACCTTCCGGGCTCTATCGCGGCAGCTGATCTGGATTCAACACTGCAACCTTTCTATGCGCTTGACGGAATATATGGTTATCGTAGATCAAACAGGCTAGCAAACGACTTACCTTTAACATCCGACTTCCTACGAGATATGGCACGTGTTCTTTACTTTGACGATGTTGAACCGACAGCAGAACAATTAGCTACCGATGCATACTTCGTTGGCTCAGAGTTCGCAATGGACGGCGCGATAAAACCCTACAGCTATTCCACCACAAGAGAAGCATTCGCAAATTTATTCGAAGCGGTAATGATGAAGACTCTCTACGATGCTGATCAATATGTCGCTATCGTCACACAGCCTGAAGATATACCTAACAGCACTTGCGATGATTACATTGTTACGTGGGGATCACGAAATCGAATGGGTGACCCTTTGGTAGCACCAAGAGCCAAATACGCAATGAACTTGGTTCTTGTCCCTAGACTTTATCAACCTGTAGAAGACGTTATTGAAAGCACAGAACTCCGTCCCAACGATATGACAGTTGGCGTTGACTGGTGTACTAATTTAGCGCCACAAACCGCTACCGATGGGATTCAAAGTCGAAACAAGGTTTCCACTGAAGAACGACGTGCAGCTGAACATCGCATGCTTCTTGAAGAGATGCGTCAAATGAGACTACAGACTAACCACTAGTCGTAGCTCATTTTTCTAATTGATAGAGAAGTCGGCATGGCTTCTCTATCAATTTCCGTCACCTTTTAGCAGCTCATGATCGCCTAATGCGCTTTGCCTAATTGTTGAGTGACTAGCAGTAAAG
>CAZCKD010000130.1:0-8239 GCA_964498925.1 uncultured Granulosicoccaceae bacterium | reverse complement strand
TGCGAAGCCTCCAATATCTCCTCATATAATCGTTGCCTAACGGCGATTATCTCGCTCACATTTTTGAGATAATAAAACACACCCCATTCCACAGCATGATCGCCTGTGTCCAGCACACGGACTTCCAGAGAATGCATGTCGTCAGGATTTTTCTCGGGGTCGTTAGCTATCTTTTCAAACGCTTCATTCAACATCGTTTTGACAGCGTCTGTACTTGTGTCATAACCAATCTTAAATATCAGTTTTTCTCTCAGTCCTTTGGCAGATGCAAACTTTGATAGGCTGTGAATGGGCTGCTCTCGAAGCTTTGAATTGCTCACCATTATGCGATGATTGTTAACGACATCTATCAATACAGTATGAAACACCTTCGTTTTAAATACCCGAGCAAGTAAAGGCTTAGAGTCACCGAGCTCAATGAGATCGCCCTCGCTCACCATGTCGCTATTCAATAACACCAAACCGCTAATGATGTCAGGCGCCCATGCCTGCTGAGTTAACGCCAGAAACACGCCTACAAATCCAATTGCACCGCCAGCTTCGAGCATACTGCTAAAACCAGCAATTCGAATAACCGCAATTAACGCAAGGATGGCAATAAACGTACTGCAGACTAACGTCAGCATCCTTGAATGGTAGGTGTCAGAAATACTTACACCTTCATTGCTCTTATTGGTTTTTCCATATCGACGCCGCATCACATAGCTTGCGATATTAGACGCCAAGTAGGCGAGGTAAAGTACAACAAGTATGGAGATTATTTTAATCGCTAATCCGTGCTCACCCTTACCATTCCCATTGCCACCAGAATAGATAACGCTGTAGCACACAGCTGCAAGAATGGCCAAGTTAAGCACTTGCAGCATATTGACCCGAAAATCAATTTGCCGTTGAGATATCTTACCGCCGGTTTTTAAAATCAACGGCTTGGCCAAAAACATCAACAATAGGTTTACCGCAACGATAAGAACATGAATTGCGCTGAAATGGGAAAAGAACTCGGTAATGGCATTTATCATAGGAGTAAGGATAATCTTCCCATACGTTTTTTTGCTGATCAAACACCAGTATAGGCATAGATCAATGAACTATAAGCCACCCACGCACCGAACTCAGTCATTCAGCGCCATGGCCAGAACTTGAGCCACATGAATGGCCTCTCGCTGACTACCCTCTGAGATCTGGTGCCGGCAAGACGTACCATCAGCCACTATTAATGTATCTGGATTAGCCTTACGAACGGCAGGTAGCAGATTTAGCTCTCCCATCCTTTGTGACACATCGGCTGTCTCCTTTGCGTAGCCAAAGGCACCAGCCATGCCGCAGCAGCTCGACTCAATGATTTCGATATCCATTTCAGGAATCAGCGCCAGAGATTTTTGGACGGTAGAAAACACATTCATGGCTTTCTGATGGCAATGCCCATGAACCATCACTTTTTCCGCTGGAGGCTTTAGCTCCCAATTCAGGTTTCCAGCGGCATGATCTCTCATTATTAATTCTTCTAGAAGCAGAGCTGCATCAGCGACAGTGTCCGCCTGCACACCCGGTAGCAACGTTTTGTATTCATCCCTGAGCGTTAACAGACAGCTAGGTTCCAGCCCCACAATGGGCACACCTTTTTCTGCCCACGGCAGCAATGCATCGAGCATCCTTTGGGCTTCTATCTTTGCCTGCTTTAACATTCCAGAGGCCAGGTATGTTCGGCCACAACATAAATTTCTTTGACCTGGCAGTTGAGCGATGTTTACCCGATAGCCCGCTGCTTCCAAGACCTTCCTGGCATCACGAAGAACGTCTGGTTCGAACCATCGATTAAATGTATCTGCTATCAGGACGACATCTCGTGTTGAAGACGTCGCAGCTGTAGACCCTTTAAACGGCTTATCCGACCAAGTCGGCAGTGATCGTTTCGCAGAAAATCCAGTGACCCCTTCAGTGAGTCGGGCCAACCAAGGCAGCTTATTACGAAGGTTGACAAGAAATCGAAATTTAGACAAAAAAGGCGCATAACGCGGTAAGTGTGCGACTAATTTATCGTGCAAGCTGTAACCGTGTTTGCGGGCGCGGGCCGACAGAACCTCAAGCTTCATTTTCGCCATATCCACACCGGTTGGGCACTCGCGCTTGCAGGCTTTGCAAGAAACACAAAGCTTCATGGTGTCCATCATTTCATCAGACGCCAGTGCGTCCGGGCCTAGCTGGCCAGATAATGCGAGTCGAAGTGTGTTTGCGCGCCCTCTTGTAACATCTATTTCATTCTTAGTGACACGATACGATGGACACATGACGCCACCGCTTGTTTTGCGGCAAGCACCGTTGTTATTGCACATTTCAATAGCGCCTTGCAGCCCGCCACTGGCGCCCGTCCATTCAGACCAATCGAGTTCTTGCTGAATATCGATGACGTTATAATCTGGCTGATAACGGAAAAGGGAGCGGTCGTTCATTCGAGGTGCGTTAACAATTTTTCCCGGATTAAACACATTGTCAGGATCAAAGCGTCTCTTTACGTCTTCAAAACATTGAACCAATGTTTCCCCAAACATTTTTGTATGAAATTCAGATCGAGAAATTCCGTCACCGTGTTCACCGGAGTGTGACCCTTTGTACTTCAACACAAGATCAAACGCTTCTTCAGCAATTTGACGCATGGTGTTGGCATCTTTCTCTAGTTTGAGATTAAGGACGGGGCGAACATGCAGACAACCCACTGATGCGTGGGCATACCATGTCGCAGGGGATCCATGACTGTTGAACACTTCCGTTAGTCCTGCTGTGAATTCCGCAAGGTCGGGCAGCTCAACGGCGCAGTCTTCGACAAAGGAAACCGGTTTTCCTTCAGATTTCATGGACATCATAATATTCAGCCCAGCCTTACGAACTTCACCAATACGTGCCTGCAAACCAGCATCGACGGCATCTACAACGCCACCCCAACCCTTACCTTTGCCTGACCAGGAAAACCCCAGATCGGCCATTCGTTCGTGCAGTAAACGAAGATGGGCATGATTTTCTTCTTCTGATTCATAGGCAAATTCAACTAATAAGATTGCCTCTGGCTCTCCACGCACAAATTCGTCCACGGACGATTTATAAAGATCGATGTCACGCGCCAGTGAAATCATCGTGCTATCCACGAGTTCCACAGCATGTGGTCCTAATTCCACCAGATGTTGCGTGGCATCCATAGCCTGATAAAAGGTGGGAAAATGACAAACTCCCAAGACGCGCTTTGCTGGCAGTGGCCAGAGTTTCAATTCAATGGCAGTTGAATAAGCTAGGGTGCCTTCAGAGCCAACCAGCAAACTAGCCAGGTTGTTCGTACCCGACTCTTGAGGAAGCAGCGCATCCACGTTGTAGCCACCTACCCGTCTCAACACGTTGGGAAAGCGTTCAATGATGGTGTTGGATTCTCGATGACCTATCGCCAGTAAGTCACTGACTAATTTTTCCTGACTACCACTGAGGCCAGCGAGCGAAGCAGGAGTTTCGCCAAAATGCATCGATGAGCCGTCCGGTAGAAGAGCGTCGATCGAATGCACGTTGTTGCGCATGGTGCCGTAGTGGATCGATCGCTGACCACAGGAATTATTGGCAGTCATGCCGCCAATAGTGGCCCGGGATGCAGTGGATACGTCCACCGGAAACCACAGGCCATGCGGTTTAAGGAATCTATTCAGCTCATCTAGAACGATGCCGGGTTCGACAACACAACGTTGGTTCTCGACATCCAAACTAATGACCTTATTGAGGTATTTCGAGTTATCAACGATAAGGCCGCGATTGACGGTTTGCCCACACTGAGATGTTCCGCCACCTCGAGCGGTTATCGGTAGCTCAAACTCTTTTGCAATATCCAGTGTGGCGCGGATATCGTCAATCGAGCGAGGTACGATTACGCCTGCAGGCATTATTTGGTAAATCGAGGCGTCCGTGGCGTATCTGCCTCGCGTAAACCTGTCGCAATAAGCCTCCCCTGCTATTTCCCGGTTCAAGCGTCGGCTGATTTCGACGTGTTCGTCATTATTCATTGCGTTTATCGGTCAAAAGATTTAATTTTGAGTACATAAATCTAACTATTACGGTCAGTTATATCATGCGCACAGCAGGTCGTCATTTCCTACAGATTCCCGGACCCAGCCCGGTACCTGATCGCATTCTACGAGCCATTGATATGCCTGTGGTGGATCACAGGGGACCCGGCTTCGCCACCCTTGGGAGGCGTGTGCTTGATGGAATGCAGGGGATATTTAAAACAAAACAGCCGGTCATTATTTACCCGTCCTCTGGCACCGGCGCCTGGGAAGCCGCCCTCGTTAATACTTTGTCAAAAGGCGATAAAGTCTTAATGGTTGAAACAGGGCACTTTGCGTTTCTATGGCAAAAACTCGCCAGCAAGTTGGGTCTAGACGCTCAATTGATAGAAACAGATTGGCGACGAGGCGCTGACCCGGACACAGTAGAACAAGCGCTACGAGCTGATACCGACCACAGCATTAAAGCATTGTGCGTTGTACACAATGAAACCTCGACAGGTTGCACATCAAGAATTGCGGATATCCGAAAAGCGATGGATGCTGCCGGACACCCGGCACTACTGCTTGTGGACACTATCTCCGGATTAGCATCTGCAGACTTCCGATTTGATGACTGGGGGGTGGATGTTGCGATATCAGGTTCACAGAAAGGATTGATGTTGCCGCCAGGCTTGTCATTTAATGCCGTCAGTGAGAAGGCTCTTGCTGCGAACAAAACAGCTGATATCCCTAACTCTTACTGGCAGTGGTCGGAAATGATTGAGGCAAATCAACGCGGCTATTTTCCATACACGCCTTCTACCAATTTATTGTTTGGACTGGCTGAAGCTATCGACATGATTAACGAGGAAGGATTGGAAAACGTCTTCGCTCGACACCATCTTCATGCCGCCGCTACCCGCGCCGCAGTTGAAACCTGGGGGATGGAAGTCCAGTGCACAGTAGATAGCGAATACTCACCGGTTCTCACCGCCGTGCGAGTTCCAGACGGCGTTGATGCCGATCATCTTCGATCAGTCATCCTTGATCAATGTGACATGTCTTTGGGTAACGGCTTGTCCAAAGTACAAGGCAAAGTTTTCAGAATCGGGCATCTGGGCGACATTAATGATGTGACCCTACTGGGTACGTTATCAGGAATTGAAATGGGATTGCAGCTGGCTAATGTTCCATTTAATACTGGAGGTGCTCAGGCGGCGCTGGAGTATTTGACTACTGCTCGTCGGAAAGAGATGAGCTAAGCCGCTTAAGCTTAAAGAAGACCTGACTGTTAATCGCACCGGACCAATATGAACATTAGTCATAAGTTGGCAGGAAAAAACGTTCTTATCACAGCTGGTGCACAAGGCATTGGCGAGGCGATAAGCAAACACTTTATTGATTGCGGAGCAAACGTTGCCATCCACTACTTCTCCAGTGCTGATGTAGCAGAGAACTTAGTTGAATACGCGATAAGTAAAGGTGTTAAGGCTGTCGCTATAAGTGGCGATCTAACCAAAGAAAGCCATGCCAATGCACTAGTCGATAAAACGATTGAAGCGATTGGCGGTCTGGATATCCTGATAAACAATGCCGGGTCACTCGTTGCACGCAATATGCTCAACGAGATGGAAACAGAATTTTGGCATCAAGTAATGGATATCAACCTGACCTCCATGATGTTTGTAACTCGAGCAGCCTCTCCCCATCTTGCCAACAATGAAAACAGCAGCATCGTTAATCTTGCATCATTAGCCGGGCGTAAAGGCGGACACCCGGGCTCGCTAGCTTATTCAACCAGCAAAGGCGCAATCCTTACTTTCACCAGAGCGCTCTCTGCAGAATTAGGACCTCAAGGCATACGAGTGAATGCCGTTGCGCCCGGGCTTATCCTAGGCACGTCATTTCACAACACCCACACAACAAAAGAATCCGCGGACGCGACAACCGCCACCATCCCAATTAGTCGCGCCGGAAATGCATCTGATGTAGCAAGAGCCGTTCTTTATCTTGCATCCGAATACGATGGGTTTATTACAGGTGCCACGCTTGATATAAATGGTGGCGTATATAATATGTAGTGGTTTTTTTCTCTTTGTTACTACGTGCCGGTATTATGAATAATTCACTGGCCACCCGATATCAACGCAGTCGGCCTACTTTGGTCTTATGAACAATCCCAAGGTCATTCTCTTCACCTCACAAGAAACAACGATATAGACGGAAAGGCCATAAGTATCCCAAGAATAGACACCTGAATAATTAAAAACGGGATAAACGAACGATAGATTGTCATCAAATCTATATCCGGTGGAGCAACGCTTTTGAGGTAGAAGGCTGCGGAACCGAAGGGTGGCGTGAGGAACGCCATCTGCATATTGACGCAAAACAAGACACCAAACCAGATAGGGTCATAACCCAGCTGAATCACTATTGGGAGAAATACTGGCATGGTAACGAGGACAACACCGACCCAGTCCATGAACATACCAAGAAGAAAGAATATCAGCATCATGAACATAACGATGATGATAGGTGCGACATCTAACGCGAGTATTGCTTCGGCGACAAACCTTCCGCCACCGGCCAGCGTAAAAGCGCCGGCTAACACCGTTGCCCCAAAAGTTACCCACATGATCGAGCCAACTGAGACGAATGTTTGATGTAGCGCCTCTAGAACCAGAGTTGCATTTAATTCACTGCGGATGAATATCAACAGCAAGGTAACCACGACTCCCATAGCTGAAGCTTCAGTGATTCCGGTAACGCCGCCATAAATAGAACCCAGCACAAGATCTACGATGATCAGCAGAGGTAACAACCCCGCGGCGACGGGGAAGCTACCTTGTTTCCTTAGCCACAGGAGTAACAGCAAGGCCACGATGGCACTGGTAAAAATGAAAACAGCAATTCGATTAATTGAGTCAGTAAAAAAGAGACTAACGAAGGTTATCCCGAGTAATCCGGCAATAAACGGAAGAGCAACTAGGGCCAATTCTACCGACGGAGATGTTGATGTTGTTATCGAATCTGAATGTGACGGAAGCGGTGCGAGTGCGGGGTTGATGCGGGTTCTTATCGTGATGTAAATAATATAAGCGACGGCAAGCATCAATCCTGGAATAAAAGAGGCAGTGAACAATTTGGTTATGGATGTTTCAGTAATCAGTCCATAAATAATCAAAACGACAGACGGGGGAATCATCGCGCCCAGAGAGCCACCGGCGCAGATCGTGCCGATGGCCAAGTGTTTGTCGTATCCCAGGCGCAACATCTGAGGTAGAGCAACCAACCCAAGTAGGACTATTTCGCCACCAATGATGCCGGACATCGCCGCCATGATGACAGATAGAACGGTCGTGGCAATAGCAACACCACCGCGCAACCTTCGCAGTAAGATGCTAAGCGCGTCGTAGGTATCTTTTGCGATTCCAGAGCGTTCGAGAAGTGCGGCCATAACGATGAAAAACGGTATAGCAATAAACACATGGGTGCTGATTAAATCGTAGACACGCAGCATGACCAAGCCGAGACCGGCGTCGCCAAACTTAAACCATACGGCCACAGCGCCCAGGCAACCTGTGGCAAAACCAAGTGGCACGCCCGCAATCAGTAGCAGCACCAAACCAACAAACAACCATAACAGCAGGGTTCCGATGACGAAATCTATGTTGATATCGAAGAAAGGAAACAGCGGCGATACACCGACGAGAATGCCTGTGATGACGACAGCAAACGCCAGCGCCGTTTGACGATTCAACGGATGTCCCCGTCTGAGCGGGAAGTGTCATCTGCGTTGCCAAATCCACAATAATCTTTAAGCAGATTATTAACGGCCACAATAGCCACCACCACTGTCATGATCAGTAATAGCGGTTTTATGGTGCCCGCCATGGTGGGGTTGAGTAGTCGACCATGCTCAATCCAATCATTGAAATCAGCGATGGCAATCTGTGTTCCGCCCACTAACATGAGTGTCGTATAGACAACGATGACAAATACAGCGAGGTAGTCAAACGTCATCCTTAGCCACGCCGGCGCAATATTATAGAAAGCCGTGATACGGATATGATTTCGCCGCTGCATGGCATAGACACCGGCTACAAGGTAGATAATGGCCCCAAGCCAGAGTGTTTTCCCATAGACCCAGCTTGTTGGGCTATTAAACACATATCTCATGACAACTTCATAAAACGTGATAGTGACACCTACAATGATCA
>CAZCKD010000129.1:0-10212 GCA_964498925.1 uncultured Granulosicoccaceae bacterium | reverse complement strand
TTCAAGGCGCTGGTGGGTAAGACCATAACGCTGCCGTTAGTCGGTCGAGAAATTCCTATCGTTGCAGATGATTATGTCGATCCGGAATTCGGCTCTGGTTGCGTAAAGATCACCCCTGCTCACGACTTCAATGATTACGCTCTGGGCCAAAGACATGACCTGCCCGTTATTAATGTACTGACGGACAGTGCTGCAATGAACGACACGGTTCCAGAAGCCTATCGCGGACTCGATCGATACGAGGCACGTAAGTTGGTCGTTGCCGATATGGACAAGGCCGGATTGCTCGTCGAAGTTAAAGATCACAAACTCATGGTGCCACGAGGCGATCGTTCCGGTGCTGTCGTTGAACCGTACATGACCGATCAGTGGTATGTCGATCTCACTCGAAAAGTACAGGAAGACGGCCGTCCCGGTGGACACACCGCGATCACACAACCCTCCCTCGATGCCGTTGCCAATGGCAACATCAACTTCGTGCCGGGCAATTGGTCTCGTACTTACAACCAATGGTTAGAGAACATTCAAGATTGGTGTATCAGTCGCCAGATATGGTGGGGGCATCGAATTCCTGCGTGGTATGACGACGCCGGCAACATCTATGTGGCTGCCGACGAAGAAACAGCACGCCGGGAAAATGGGATAGCTGATGATGTTGCCCTTAAACAGGACGACGATGTTCTGGACACCTGGTTTTCATCTGCGCTTTGGCCCTTCAGCACATTGGGTTGGCCTGAGCAAACCGATGCTTTGAAAAGTTTCTATCCTGGTTCCGTATTGGTCACAGGCTTTGACATCATTTTCTTCTGGGTCGCGCGCATGGTGATGTTCGGCACCCGATTTATGGATGGCGAAGTCCCGTTTAAAGATGTGTATATGCACGGACTGGTGCGTGATGCGTCAGGCCAGAAAATGTCCAAATCAAAAGGTAATGTCCTTGACCCACTGGACATCATTGATGGAATTGATCTGGAAGCGCTGGTGACTAAACGTACCAGCAACCTCATGCAGGACCACAAAGCCAAAGAGATAGAAAAGGCAACTCGCAAAGAATTTGCAGACGGTATCCCCGGCTTTGGCACTGATGCTCTCAGATTTACGTTCGCATCCTTAGCATCCAATGGCCGCGATATTCGTTTCGATCTGAAGCGCGTCGAAGGCTATCGTAATTTTTGCAACAAACTATTTAACGCCACGCGTTACGTATTAATGAATACGGAAGGCATGGACCCGACGGATATTCCTGCACAACGGAACCCTATCGATCGGTGGATCATCTCCAAACTTCAGCACACTGAGGCCTCAGTTGCTGAACACATAAAAGAGTATCGCTTCGATTTAGCGTCAACGGCTATTTATGAGTTCATCTGGAATGAGTACTGCGACTGGTACCTAGAGATGGCTAAGCCTATTCTCACAGGTGATACTACTGATGCAGAAAAACAAGCCACGCGAGTCACCCTGGTGAGCGTGCTGGAAGCCACCTTGCGCATGGCTCACCCGCTTATGCCATTTATCACTGAGGAGTTATGGCAGCAAGTTGCACCGCTCGCCAACAAATCAGGGCCAACCATCTCACTTCAACCTTATCCAGTCTGCGAAGCGGATAAAATCGATGAACAAGCCCTGGAAGAGATCGAATGGGTGAAACAAGTGGTTATGGGTGTTCGCCGTATACGCTCAGAGATGAACATTAACCCGGGTAAGCGACTCCCACTGCTGCTGTCCAATGCCAATGCTTCCGACCTAGAACGTCTCAAAGCGCACGAAGCTCTACTCGTCTTTGTCTCACGACTGGATACCATCCAAGTATTAGACAATGAAGACGATGCACCGGAGTCTGCCGTATCACTCGTTGATCATCTCAAATTGATGATTCCGATGGCGGGGCTCATCGACAAAGATGCTGAATTGGCCAGACTCACCCGAGAAACTGAAAAGTTGACCAAAGAGGTAGGCCGACTAAGCGGAAAATTGAGTAACCCGGGGTTCACCGATAAAGCACCCGCTAAGGTCGTTCAAGCAGAACAACAAAAATTAGCAGATGCCGAGTCGTCCCTGACTGAGCTTAAAGCACAGCTGGAACGTATTTCTGCCCTTTAGAGCGAAACAGGGCATTGTCTGAAGTGGGTCTATTAGCTGGTCGCCAGTAAGTACTGGACGATCAGCCAGACCACCAACAAAAAAAGCGCTGTTCCGATGAGCCCACCCACAATGAAGTGGATGGGTTTACCGTGGGTAAAGTCGCGCTCTTTGTTTTTCCGCGATTGCACACCAATCATGGCCGCAGCGACGCTTTGCATGACGTTGAGAAAACCCGTACCCGATCGTTCGGAAGTGTGCGAACTCCCTGCTTGGCCCGGCTCGCTATCCTTATCAGTCATTAAAATCTAAAGCCCACCTTTGCCGAATAAGTACGGTAATCACCGGTGCGATCCGCTTCCAGTGTTACTGCAAAACCCAAATTGATGGTCACACCAACAAAGAGTTTTTTCTGGTCGAAGCTTTCTTCTGTCAGTGTGCCTTGATCGTTAGGCGTCACTGTCGTTTTGACGATACCTGCACCAGCGTATGGGGTTAATAGAATAAATCCTTTACTGGCAGTAATTTCCAACGCCGAGGAGCTCATATCGATTTCAGAGACGCCCTCAAGTATCGCGTGACTGGCTCGTATACCCACCGCCGGAGTGGCAATACCGCCGGATATCAAAGCGTATCGCAGCTCACCAGACAATATATTGATGTCCGTGCCCGGAACAGCACTCACCGCCGCTCCTACATCCAAGCCAAACGGCAGTCCTTTATTGATGTGGAGGCGCGGAATTATCAATTCCGATTGATCTATACCACCCGAAGAAGCTTCACTAAACAACGCTTCATCAATTTCAGTTGAAGAGACTTCGATCCCTAGATCAAAGCCAATAAGACCGAGTGGCTCTGCCGGTCCGACACCTTTGTAGTGGATAGCCGCGGCAAGATTTTCAGAAATCGCCAAAAATCTGTCTTGACTCAATAACTCTAAAGAATCAAACGATGTCGCATGACTCGCGGCAGGTACTGCCAAGCTCAGTGTTAAACCAAGAAATCCAATTCTCGCCTTAGCGCCCGTCAACATAATGTTCACTCCGAAAATATCTTTTAGTCGTTACCCACAACTGTAGCCTGTTCTAGCGCTTCCATGCTTTCGAGTAACTGTTCTTCAATATTTTCGACCTGTTTCCGGGCATCAACCTCTTTGCTGAGTAGGTCGTTTAGCCGATCCTTGTTGCTTTCCGAATAGATATCGTCAGCGCTTAGCTGCTCTCTGATTTTCGCCAGCTGTGCGCTGGCTTTTTCCAAAGACGCCTCGTGTTTTGATACAGCTTTGGTCAGGGGCGCTAGTTTGGCCCTGATTTGAGCCTTATCTCTTTTCTGCTGACGTTTATCGACAGTCTCAGCTTTAACGGGATCCGTAGTCTCTGATCCCCCTGTTGCGAGTGCATCGGCTGTTTTCTGTGCCGATTGTGCCTGCTGCCGACCGGATGCCAACCATTTAGCGTACCCGTCTAAATCATCTTCAAACGGGCTCAACGATCCGTCGGCCACCAACCACAAGGAATCAACGACCGCTCTTAGCATGGTTCTGTCATGAGAAATAACCAGCAGCGCGCCTTCAAAGGACACCAAAGCATCAGCCAATGCCTGTCTCATCGTGATATCAAGATGGTTGGTCGGTTCATCAAGCAGCAGTAGATTGGGTCGCGAGTGAACGATAAGCGCCAACGCCAGTCGAGCTCTTTCTCCACCGGATAAGGTTGCGGCCGTTTGCAAGGCTTGGTCCCCTTGAAAACCGAAGGTGCCCAAAAACGTTCGTGCCTCCGCTTCTCTCATCATGGGATCATGAGCGAGCATCGCTTCAAGAGGAGAATGGTCTGATCGAAGTTGATCAACTTGATGCTGGGCGAAATAACCGACCTTCAATCGCTGTGCAGGTATACGTTCGCCAGCCTGCGGAATTAAGTCCCCGACCAATGCTTTGACCAACGTTGATTTGCCCGCACCATTGACGCCGAGCAATCCTATTCGATCACCGCTTAATACAGACATAGAGATTTTTTTCAATACATTGGTGTCCCCATATCCGAGGTCGCACCCTTGCAATACCACCAACTGGCTGGGCATCGCCTCCGGTTTTTTGAACCCGAACTTAAACGGAGATTCAATTCGAACGGCTTCAGTTTCACCCATTTTTTCAAGCATTTTTAATCGGCTTTGAGCCTGTCTTGCTTTGGTAGCCTTTGCACGAAATCGATCAACGAAACTTTGCAATTCTTTGCGGCGAGCGACTGCTTTTTCATGGGCCGCCTGCTGACTTCCTAAACGCGCGGCACGCCAGCGCTCAAAAGCCGAATAATTACCGGTCACTAAATCAGCAGTTCCTGATTCAATATGTAAAGTCACGTTAGTGACAGCATCTAGAAACTCTCTATCGTGAGATATCAACATGAGAGTCCCCTCCCGTTGCTTTAGTAGGGATTCCAGCCAGAGCACGGCGTCTAAATCCAGATGATTTGTCGGCTCATCGAGAAGTAGTAACTCATTAGGACTCATTAACGCCTGCGCTAGATTTAGACGCATACGCCAACCACCGGAAAATTGCGAAACCGACCAGCCATGTTGAGCCGAGGTAAAACCAAGGCCATTTAACAGCGCACCCGCTCGCGAATTCACGGTGTACCCGCCTGCCTGGTCCAGATCTGATAGCAGTGTGGCTAAACGCTCGCCTTCGCTCTCAGGACACTCCTCAATAGACTGCTGAACAGACCGCAGCTGACGATCTCCGTCAATCACATAATCGAGTGCCGACTTCTCTGATGACTCCGTCTCCTGAGCAACATGCGTGATGCCGACGTGCTGTTGTATTGATATGACGCCGACATCGGGTTCCAAATCACCCTGAATCATGGCGAACAGGCTGGATTTTCCGCAGCCATTGGCACCCGTCAGCCCTACCTTCTGTCCGGCATGGATGACACAGTTAATTTCTGTAAATAAACTTTTGCCGTCTCGACGACACGCAATTTCATTAAAACTAAGCATTTATAGGATTTTACGCGTTCAAAGCCAAACAGCGGACAATATCTGTTCTGTTATTATCGCAGCCTGAAAGTGACTACACCATTGAGGAAATCTCTGTGATTCAAAAGACCATACGTTTATACGGCCTACTACTCATCGCATCTATCCTGAGCGGATGCGGAATCAACAATATCCCTACATTTGATGAAGCTGTTAACGGGCGCTGGAGCGAAGTTCAGAATCAATTCAAACGACGTGCAGATCTCGTTCCGAATCTGATCAGTACTGTTAAAGGATTTGCCGCTCAAGAGCGTGAAGTTCTCACAGAGGTGACAGAGGCTCGCACACGTGTATCTCAGATGAATATCACTCCGGAAATGCTTACCGACCCAGCTGCTTTTCAATTGTTTCAACAAAATCAGGGGGCGCTGACCGCATCCTTGCAAAAACTCATGTTGGTGGCTGAGGCGTATCCGGATTTAAAATCGAATGAGAATTTTCTCGCTCTGCAGCAGCAGCTGGAAGGCACAGAAAACCGTATCAGTGTTGCGCGCCGCGACTACATATCAGCAGTGCAGCGATACAACACTGAACTTCGCACAATACCCGGTCGTTGGTGGGCTCGCTTTATGTACCCGGATATGGTTAAAAAAGAAAACTTCAGTATCAGTGCAGAAGATGCAGTTAACCCTACTGTGAACTTCAATTAATTAATTTTTTTAAGTTCGTTTGCACAGGTTCAACCATGACTATGGCATTAGACACGTACAGTATTCAAAGGGCCGCGACGAGAAAATTCGTTCGTGTTCTTTGCGCACTGACTCTACTGTGTTGTGCAAACCTCAACTACGCACAAGAGAGTGACTTCCCGGCCCTCACGGGTCGGGTCGTCGATCTGGCAAACCTACTTGATGCCGAAAAAGAAGCCTCTATTACTGCGACTCTGGCAGCACATGAAGATGAGACCGGCAATCAGATTGTTGTCGTTACGACACCTGATTTAAAGGGATATGGAATAACAGATTATGCCAACCGCTTGGGCCGTCACTGGGAGATAGGTACGAGTGAAAATGACAACGGTGTGCTGTTGGTCGTCGCTCAAGCTGAAAAAAAAGTCAGAATCGAAGTGGGCTATGGTCTCGAGGGTGCGTTAACCGATTCTCTTTCAAGTGTGATTATCCAGCGCGAAATACTCCCCTCTTTTCGGAAAAATGATTATCCCGGCGGTATTCAAAATGGAGTAGACGCAATTTTACAAGCGATCGATGGCGAGTATGTGGCGGCTGACGACGCTAAGAAAGTTGATAATTTCTCTAAAAAATACGGCAACTATATCCCTCTGATTTTTATTGCCATGGTGGGAGTTCCTGAGCTCTTGAGAAGAAGGGGTTTGAGACGCGCATCCAACGCGGCTCTGACGGGTGGATTTTCAGGTCTCTTCGGAACCATGGCATTCAATAGCTTGCTATTAGGTATTGGCGCAGCCATCGCGATATTTATATTTGTCTACCTAACAAGCGATGGGAAAGGCGGCAAAGGCGGTAAAGGTGGGCGTCGTGGCCACGATCGCGCAGGTGGCTTTGGATCCGGCGGCATGGGCGGCGGCGGTGGCTTTAGCGGTGGTGGTGGTAGTTTCGGCGGAGGCGGCGCCTCCGGGAGTTGGTAGCATGGCCTTTCTAAGCGAACAAGAAAAACAATCCCTGATCGCCACTATCAAGCACGCGGAATCCGGTACCGAGGCTGAAATAGTGACAGTCATTGCAGAAGCTAGCGATGGATACCGCTACATTCCGACCTTGTGGGCAGCACTGATCGCTTTGAGTATTCCAGGCCTGCATTACCTTTGGTCGCTTTCAATATCAGGAGGCTGGGTTGAGACTGAGCAGTCTTTGTCCAGCTCTCAGTGGCTCTATCCAATACAAGTACTTGTCTTCTTCGGACTGTGCCTTATTTTTCTCAATTCCAAACTGCGGGTCTGGATGATTCCAACGAGTATTAAGCAACAACGCGCCGCGCGTCATGCTCGAGAACAATTCTTCCTTCAAAACCTACATGAGACCCAAGGGCGAACGGGCATCCTGTTATTTGTATCGGTCGCTGAGCACTATGTAGAAATCATAGTTGATACTGCAATTGCCGACGTTGTTAACAATGATACGTGGAGCGACACCGTCAACGACTTTATCAAGCAGGTTCGAAACGGCAATATTGCCGAAGGGTTCGAACAAACGATAGAGCATTGTCGCGTTGTGACGTGGGAGCATTTCCCTGCATCTCAACGTAATCCTGACGAACTACCCAACCACCTGATTGAAGTGTGAGTCAATCAGTGTTGTTCTTGAGGAAGGATTTCTTTCGCTAACACCCAGGTAGCCAGAGCAACCGGCGCCAGCATCAGCAACGCTATTCTCAAAGAGAATAGCTCGGAGACAAAACCTATTATCGGTGGCGCAAAGAAAAACGCGCTGAACGCAATCATATTAAGTGCAGCGACATTATCTGCAGATGACCTACCCGGTCGATTAGCAGCAGCCGTAACGGCCAAAGGAAACACTATAGCAACCCCTGCCCCTGCAATTGCTGCCGCAAGAAATGCCCACGGAATACTTGGCGCTAACGCAAAACCGGTAATACCAATCGTCGTGGCAATTCCAGATACCTTGATGATCCATAAATCACTAAACCGTGTCGCCAAATAGTCGCCAAACAATCTTACTAAGGCCATCACTAGAGAAAACGCCGAATAGGTGACTGCGATAATAAATGGCTCGGCAGACATGATGTCTCGCATGAAAACCGCAGACCAGTCAATAAACGCACCTTCAACCATCATGATGCCGATAGGCATTAGACACAGAAGTAAAATGGAACGTGATGGCCAACGAAATAGTTTCGAGCTCTCTTCATTATCGAAAGACGGCGCTTTGTCATCGTCAACCAATTTATCTGATTCAGAAGAGTTGGATAATGGAAGATAACCGGCTGCAAAATAACCACAGATAGCAATGATGGGCATTGCGATAAGAAAATGCGTAAGGACGGAAACGCCCCACTGTCCTAATGCCCCTCCAACCAGAGCACCAAACATGGTCCCCAGACTCCAGAAACCATGGCAACGGGACATGATTCTGATACCCGAGACTCGCTCGATACGGGCAGCTTCCGTGTTCATTGCTGTTTCGATGGTACCTACCGCGACCCCGGCAACCAGCAACGCTAGAAAAAGTTGCCAGAAATTTTGCGCCAGTGCAGGCCCCATAAACAACAAGGCCCAAATCACTAGAAACCAACGGCAACACGTTCGTAATCCAAAGGATTCAATGATTTTGCCGACAATAGCAAAGCCCAGAACAGTTCCCAACGGCAGCGCTAAAAGGGCAAGCCCCAAAGAAGCATCGGATAAAGCAAGCTGTGTTTTGATATCCGGGATTCTAGGAATCCACTGCCCGAGAACAGAGGATTCAAAGAAAAAAACCAGAAATATGGCAATCGCCGCTGAATTTAGGCGCATGAGATCTTCGATATAAACTTAAGCCGCAACAAGGGCGTAAGCATATACCTGTCAGTCACTGCTGAGCTTAATTATTAATGCCCCACACTTGTTAGTGCTTCATACTTTGACAGCGATGCACGTATCAGCCAGGAGCCAAACCAATGCCGCACGTCCAGTACATCAGCACAAATCACTGAACTAAGGTGTCAAGCTAGGGAGTCACTGCACTACTTAGCGATTTTAATCACATTGTCAGTGCCTTTCTCATGCAGTTCGCGCAAGTACTCCGCGAACTCTTCGCCGACCTCTTCATGATCAAGAGCAAATTCAACCTGCGCTTTCAGATAACCCATCTTGCTACCGCAATCAAAACGTCGGCCTTTGAAATTGTATGACAGCACACGCTGCTCTTTTAAAAGCTCAGCAATAGCATCTGTTAGCTGAATTTCGTTTCCTGCACCTTTCTGCGTTTTTTCGAGCAAATCGAAAATACGTGGAGTCAATATATAACGACCCACAACAGCGACATTGCTCGGGGCTTTATCAACGGCCGGTTTTTCGACAATGCCGGACACTTCCATTAGGTCTGGCTTTACTTCCAGTCCATCTACAACACCATAGGAACTGACATCTTCCATAGGTACTTTCTGGGTACCGAGTACAGAACAGTACTGGAAGTTAAAGACATCAACCATTTGCGACAAGCACGGCTTTTCAGCGAAGTTAATAAGGTCGTCAGCAAGAATAACGGCGAACGGCTCATCGTTAACCACCGGGCGAGCACACAACACTGCATGTCCGAGCCCCAGTGCTTCAGATTGGCGAATAAACACACAATTGACGTGCTTAGGCAAAATATTGCGCAAAATTTCGAGCATTTTGTCCTTTTGCTTTGCTTCAAGCTCACGCTCTAGCTCATAGGCCGTATCAAAATGATCTTCGATGGAGCGTTTGTTTCGTCCAGTGACAAAAATGAGCGTATCAATACCAGCTGCAACAGCTTCTTCTGCAGCGTATTGAATCAGCGGCTTATCAACAACAGGCAACATTTCCTTAGGATTGGCTTTGGTGGCCGGAAGAAATCGGGTTCCCATCCCTGCCACTGGAAAAACTGCCTTCTTGATAGCTTTCATATGATCGTCCTAGTCCCACTCATTACTTATGTGCAGTACTCCTGAGCACTGCGCTATTATTAAGATCCAATTAACATCTACAAACAACCGAAATTTGCCCCTGTGGTCACATTACCGCTGTTTACTGTAGGTGCCTTTTTGCTAATATTTGCAACTGTTAAGCCAACTTTAGAGATCTGCTCATGACCTTCGTGGTTACCGAAAACTGTATCAAATGTAAGTACACAGATTGTGTAGAAGTGTGTCCTGTGGATTGCTTCCACGAGGGCCCCAACTTTCTGGTTATCGACCCTGAGGAATGCATTGATTGCTCACTTTGTGAGCCTGAATGCCCTATTAATGCCATCGTCGCTGAAGAAGATATGAAACCTGAGGATGAGCCGTATCTGGCGTTAAATGCAGAACTATCTGCTGTTTGGCCAGTGATAACTATCCAAAAAGACCCTCCAGCGGATGCAAAAGATTGGGAAGACAAGCCCGATAAACTGCAGCATCTGGAAAGATAGGATACAAACGAGCCTGTATCCA
>CAZCKD010000128.1:0-10264 GCA_964498925.1 uncultured Granulosicoccaceae bacterium | reverse complement strand
TGAGTTAGTGAGTTAGTGAGTTAGTGAGTTAGTGAGTTAGTGAGTTAGTGAGTTAGTGAGTTAAGCAGTGAATCGGTGAATGCGTGATACAGTGAGTCGGACAAAGTGCATAAAACAGGCAAGCTGAGCACCTACTGGTCCGCGTTAAAAAAAGAGCAACCCGATGGTTGTACTGATTGATGATTCACATGATTTACATCTTAAGAATTTGTTCTGTCACTCTTTCCGCCGAAGCAAGTGCTCCTTCCAGGTAACCGTTTTCGCCCGCAGACACTGATGCGGTTTCTGATCCGGCCCAAAACAGACGGTTCTCCCAATAAGGGTCTGTGTCGATCACTTGATGCGCATGACCGCCTCTTCCTGTTTGATCCGGAGCGGTACTGGTGAATTCATCAGCAGCCCAATCTTTAAAACAGCTTGCTAAAGGCTTTTCTGAACCGTCTCCGAAGATGCGGGAAAATTGTTCAGTGCACAGCTTTGTCATTTCAGCTGCATGCTGAATGCGCGTTTGATAAGGAACGCCGAGGAATCCAAATAATGCATGGGTGGAACCCAGGCTTGAGGAGGCGTCATGAATTTCTCCCATGGGTCCGATCTCGCTGATCGCATCTCCTGATAGTCCTTTATCTCGCCAGAATGGTGCATCGTAAAGTGCGACAAACTTTGCCTGTCCCGCCATCCATGTCGGAGTGGCTGACATTAGATTCTGCTGTTGTTCAGGAAGCGCGGGTTCAAAACCAATATGGGACAGCACAATCCTGGGCGGCGCAGCGAAAACGATTTGATTGGCTGTCAGTGTCTCTCGCTGCCCGTTCTTTTGTATGTCTACTGCTAGACCTTGAGCGCCGTTTGATACCTTATGTACGATCGTATCTGTTGAAACAGAGAATGTCGGGGAATCGTTGAGCGTTTGTTGATGCAAACGGTCGATTAAGGTTGTCATACCTCCTTCAATTCGCTGTGATCCTGCCATCGATGCCAAGCCGTGTTGATGTTCCAGCTTCCCGTTTCGATATTCAGCCACCGACAGTCCTTGGCTGAATTGCTCGTAGACAAGATCACGAATGTTTAGCTCATCGATTAAGGTCTGCATTCGGCGCTGCCACGGCCAGAACCAAGAGGGGCCCATATCGAGGTGATGCGCCGGCTGAAACTGCGCATCAAAATCAGCCGATAGAATGCGTCCGCCGAGTCTGCTTCGGCTATCCAACAGCGTCACGCATCTTTGGGTCTGTGAAAGTAGGTGGGCCGTGCGCAAACCAGAGAGACCTGCACCAACGATCAGTACATCAGTATTCATGAGATCGCGTTCATAGAGTTTACGTTCCAGAGTCTGTCATTTTTGAAGCTTGTGCAGGTTACGCGTTTGAATTTTCTGCAGGGTACGCTGGGACCTGAAGCTTGTAAATAATGGGTGGGTGTGTGAATCTTTCGGATTAACTGGTTTCAAGAGCAACACTGCATGATCGATCTCTACACGTGGGGTACTCCTAACGGACGCAAAATATCCATTGCGTTAGAAGAAATGAAGCTGGACTACAAAGTTCATTCGATAAACATTGGCAAAGACGAGCAATTCGGTGCGGATTTCCTGTCGATGAGCCCTAACAATAAAATTCCAGCTATTCGTGATGGTGAGCAAACGGTCTTTGAATCGGGCGCTATTCTGATGTATCTGGCACGAAAATCGGGACTCTTTCTACCTGCAGAGGGGACACCGGAATACTGGCAGACAATGGAATGGCTGATGTGGCAGAAAGGCGGCTATGGACCCATGATGGGACAGGCTCACCATTTTCTTCAGTTTAATCCCGGACTCTCCGAATACGCCGAGAATCGTTACGGCGCCGAAGCCAAACGACTCACGTCCGTATTGGACAAACAGCTGTCAACAAATGAGTATGTAGCCGGTGAGGTTTCAATTGCAGATTTCGCTATCTGGCCTTGGACATCACGCTTTGATTTTCAGCGTATCGACTTAAATGAGTTCCCGAATGTGCGCCGTTGGTATGTGCAAATGGCCGAACGACCGGGTGTCGTAGCTGGATACGACAAGCCGGAAAACGGACATTCGATTCCAATGCCGAGCTGATTTTATATCTCGGAAAAGGGTGTGTAGAACAATAAACAAACGGTAGAGGTCACGTGAGTATTTCTTCAACGGTGTCGGCCGAATGGCTCAGCGAACACGTCAATGATGATGCGGTCAGAGTGGTTGACGCATCCTGGCATTTACCGCCAACAGGTATCGTCGGTAAAGATGAGTATCTAAAGGCTCGAATTCCCGGCGCTGTGTATTTTGATATTGATGCCTGTGCGACGCCAGGTGATCTGCCTCATACATTGCCTAGTGCTGAGAAGTTTGCAGAATATGTCGGCGAATTGGGTATCGCTAACGACCATCATGTTGTGGTTTATGATGCCAGCGGTTGGTTTTCGTCAGCTAGAGTTTGGTGGATGTTCCGCCACTTTGGTTTGTCTTCCGTCAGTGTCCTCGACGGTGGGTTCGCAGCTTGGAAAGCAATGGGCTTAGCCCTTGAATCTGGAGAAGCTAATCCGACTAAAGCAGTCTTTGAAGCGACTGTTACCGACGATAAACGGTTTCAGGCAGCGAACTCAGACCAAGTCCTTAATGCATCGACATCAGGGGCCGCTCTGGTTCTGGACGCCAGGACGGCGAGCCGTTTTGATGCGACAGAAAAAGAATTCAGACCGGGACTGCGCAGCGGGCATATTCCTAACAGTCAGAATGTGCCTTTTCCAGAGTTGGTGGAAAACGGCTACTTAAAGTCGGACTCCATGCTTAGGGAGATTTTTGAAGCGGCCGGTTTTAACCCTAGCGTGCCTGTGATCACAAGCTGCGGTTCCGGTGTCACTGCTGCAATTTTGACCTTAGCGCTGGAGAAAATCGGGGGGCAGAATCTGTCGCTATATGACGGATCATGGACAGAATGGGGAAGCCTGAGCCACCTTCCGGTAGAGCCTGCATCTGACTAATAAGTTGCCTCTGTGGAATTTTCGTGGAGTTGATTGTTTGGTTTGATTTGTAACTCGTTGCTAAGCCTTGCTATGGTGGGGTTTAGAGAAAACAAACGCGTACCTTTGGAGAAAAAGAGAATGAAAATGAGGACTGTAGCTGCGACCCTAGTGGCAGCACTGTGCACGGTTTCAATGTCAGCCGTAGCAGGCTCCGTCAAAGTGGGAATGATTACCACTTTGTCCGGTGGTGGATCCGGCTTGGGCATCGATGTGCGTGATGGCTTTATGTTGGCTATTAAAGACAGCACAGATATCGAACTCATCGTTGAGGACGATCAGCGTAAACCCGACGTTGCTGTTCAGTTGGCCGACAAGATGATCCAGTCTGAAAAAGTGGATGTGCTAACCGGCATCATCTTTTCTAATTTGGCCATGGCGGTAATTCCGGCTGCGGTCAATCAAGGTAAGTTCTATCTGTCGCCAAACGCCGGACCGTCTGCATTGGCAGGCAAGGGTTGTCATGCAAACTATTTCAATGTCGCCTGGCAGAATGACAACTTGCACGAAGCTGCAGGCGGATATGCAAACGAAGAAGGGTTTAATAACTCCTTCATTCTGGCACCAAACTACCCGGCTGGTAAGGATGCCCTTACTGGATATAAGCGATTCTATAAGGGTGAGTTGTCTGGAGAGCTGTATACAAAGTTAGGGCAGACAGACTACGCAAAAGAGATTGCGCAAATCCGGGCATCAGATGCGGACAGTGTCTTTTTCTTTCTTCCTGGTGGCATGGGTATCAGCTTCATGAAGCAATGGGCACAAGCTGAAATAGATACACCTGTTCTGGGGCCAGCCTTCTCTTTCGATCAAGGCATCCTCGGTGCTGTGGGTGAGGCCGCTCTGGGTGTGAAGAACACATCGCAATGGTCCAAAGACTTAGACAACGCTGCCAACATTAAATTTGTAGCTGATTTTCAGGAAGCGTACGGCCGACTCCCGTCACTGTATGCATCTCAAGGCTATGACACGGCAAAGCTTCTTTTATCTGCCATGTCGAAAGCTGAAGTCAGTGATGCTGATGCATTTCGTAGGGCCTTAGAAGCCGCTGATTTTGATTCCACACGCGGCAGTTTTGCGTTTGATCAAAGTCACCACCCGATTCAGGATATTTATGTCCGGGAAGTTGTCAAAGAGGGTGACGTGTTAACCAACAAGATTGTATCTGTGGGTCTTAAGCAGCGTTCTAATGCCTATGCTGAGAACTGCTCGCTGTAATATCCTGCTTTGTAAAGCATTGTTGATTAAAGTGCGTGAAGCGGACTGCATCGAACGGGTAGTGATACCATTTTGACGTAGTCCGCTCAAGGATTCGGCAAGACTCATGGCTCGATGGCGAACGGCTCTGAGAAATAGGAACGCTAGAGGTCATCATGATGAACACGGGTATCGAAAAACAAGGACGTAATTTTGGCAGCATTATTCGCTGCGCATGGATAAGCGCATTTTTGCTGCTTCTTAGCGCGTGTAACAGCGATAACTCGGGCCCATCTGTGCCGGCTAATGACGACACCAATGGCCTCGTTCAAGACGGACAGGGCGCGGGTGATTCTGCTGGTGGGACTGATGCGAATGGCTCGGTAGACTCAGGAGATGCGGGAAGCTCCGATGGTGCAGGAGACTCCGGCAACAACGGCGGCGCCACCGACTCGGGTGACACTGGTAGCAATGGAGATGCTGGCAATTCAGGTGACGCTGGAGGCACAAGCGGGTCAACTGATTCCGGAGCCGCTGATGGCGTCGCAGATTCAGGAAATGCCGGTGGCTCGGGTAACGCTGGAAATTCCGGTGGTGGTACTGATACCGGAGGAACAGGGAATTCTGGCTCCGGCACCGTGACGGCTTCAACAGAAGCTATTCAAAATAGAGCCGCTGAACTTGCCACTAACGGCATGGGCAGCAATCTGGAAACACTGTCTCGTCTTAGTGAAGACGCTCTTGTTGACGTTGAAGAAGGCTCTGTCGTCGAACGCGTCGTTGATACGGACCAGCTGGATAGACTGACCGACCTGAGCGAAGAAAACAGCGATTTTATCGTCAACACGCTTGGGCTTGAGGGCTCAAATGCACGGGTTGTGCGTAATGGCGATGTCATTAGCATTGATCCTGATGATGCCGAAGTGTGTGCGGGTGAATATCCATTCCTGGAAGCTGCGGGTTACGACGGGTCCAACTGCCAGGAAGTGATGTCGCAGATGTTGGTTGATATCACCGCGCGCAGCAATAACTCGGGTGCCATTTCATACCAGTTCCAAAACGAGGAAATCCTACTGGTCGATTATTCAGAACTTGTTACGAGTTACGAACTTCGCCTGTCCGCCATGCAGCAACTATCTCAATTTGCTAACGAGCTATCAGGCGTTTCCGATTCCGGGTTTGTATCCAGTGGAGCTATCAAGCTCACCACGTCGATGACAAATCAGAACTTTGGATCAGAGGCAGGCGAGCTCCTATTAGAAGTGACACAGCCGTTGAATTTTGGCCCGGCGGATGACCCCGGTGCACGGTTAAGCCTCGAGCCTTCAACGGTTTTTCAGATCACCACCGATGCTGCAACAAACGATGTTGTTGCCAATGTCAATTGGGGAGCGTTACAGCTTGTCGCTGATCTCAGTGACAATGAAGATGGCAGCTTGTTGTCTGAAATCAACTTATCTGGATTGACGGGCAGTTTAAATTTGAATGCCGACACCTCAACGGTTCAATTGCGGAATTTTGGTTTAGGTGGTTCTCCACTGACGATTAACGTCAATCAGGTGCAAGCGTTGACCTTTTCACTATCGACAGTGGATGTCACTCTCAGCGCGGCAGATAACTTGATTACGTTTGATGGTGCGTTGGGTGCAGCTTTCACCGTCAGTAACTTCCTGAACTTAATCGAAGGTCTGGGTGCAGAGGCCGTCGCGAACCTATCGGTTGAAGCCGCAGCCGGTACGTCTCTTGTGGATAGAGTCGATGGCTCTGCAAGAGTTATTAATAACGGTCCACTGTCTATCTCGGCAGGCGTTGTCAGCAACGGTGTGTCTTTGCAACAAGAAGTGACGGTCAATCAAGGCGATTGTTTTGCCCGGAGTGATGAGGTCGATGCCGGCTTGGGACTTGGCTTGATATCGTTTACTTGCGAAGCACAGTAAGAGTTGTCTAAAAAGCACTAATTTGAGTTGTTATTGGTTGTTTGTAACTGCTCAGTCGCATTGCTTAATGAATACAGTGCGCGCAAGTTTGCGCACTCTATTCATTGCTGACTAGCTTCTGCGGTTGACCAAAATGCTCTGACTAAGGGGTTTTTGAGGCTTTGCTTTTTCACGATAACTCCTAACTCATAGGGTTCGAGTTTAGGCGTGACGGGTAGTACGCGTACGCGCTCGTTTAATGGGCTGTTATCCAAAACAATTTTTGGAACGACCCCGACACCTAATCCCAAACTCACCATGCTGACAATGGCCTCATTGCCGGCTACCTGTGCATAAATTCTGGGTGACACGTTCATTGCTTTAAACCATTGGTTGACGCGTGCGCGAGCAACACCGCCTTGCGATAAGATCATTGGCACACTGGCCCATGATGCGATGTTATCTGGCAGCACGGTGCTCGAGTTCAGTTCGGAATGTTCACTGGCGGCTATAAAAACAAGCGGCGATTTGGTGATCGGCAGAAAGTTAAGTGTTTTGTGCAAACTATCGGGAAGCGCTGCGATACAGATTTCTTCCTGCCCGGACAAAATTCTATTGATGGCGTGTTCCGGGTCGCCGGTCTCTAATTTGATATCGATTTCAGGATAGGTTGGGCGAAACTGATTCAGTAGATCGAAGAGAATGCTGTAGCTGGCTGTAACTGAACAATACAGACTGATCTCGCCATGGAGGTTCTCTGATTGATCGGTTAAGTCCCGCTGCAATTGCGTTAGCCGTGACAACGTTTCGCGTGCGAAGGATTCAAACACCTTGCCTTCTGCGGTGAGAGAAACTGAGCGGTTATCGCGAGTAAAGAGGGTGGTTCCGACTTCCTCTTCCAGCTGTCGGATATTTCTAGACAGTGCTGAGATACTGATATTGGAGGCTTCGCTGGCTCGACCGAAGTGCAGCGTCTGGGCTAGTGAGAGAAACTGTTGAAGCGCTTTTGTATTCATGACGCCATCGTCGATTATGAATGTTGCATAATATGCAACGATATATTTCAAATATATCAATTTACGAGATAACTATCTAGCGATAGACTGCGCACAATTCAACAGACGTACACCCTTGGGAGACCCGATATGGCTAATTATTTCAATTCACTGCCGCTGCGAGCTCAGCTCGAGCAGCTCGGTAAATGTCGTTTCATGCACATGAACGAATTTACTGACGGCGTAAACGCGCTGAAAGGCAAGAAAATGGTTGTCATCGGCTGCGGTGCTCAAGGGCTGAACCAGGGCCTGAACCTGCGTGACAGTGGTCTGGATGTGTCGTACACGCTGCGTGCTGAAGCCATTGAGCAAAAGCGTCAGTCATGGAAAAACGCCACAGAGAATGGCTTTACCGTCGGTACTTACGAAGAGCTGATCCCGACTGCTGATGTGGTTCTTAATCTGACACCTGACAAGCAGCACACAGCCGTGGTTAACGCCATCATGCCATTGATGAAAAACGGAGCCTGCTTATCGTACTCGCATGGTTTTAACATCGTCGAAGAAGGCATGCAGGTGCGTGACGATCTAACCGTCATCATGGTTGCACCTAAGTGCCCGGGTTCTGAAGTACGCGCTGAATATGTTCGTGGTTTTGGTGTTCCTACATTGATCGCTGTTCATGAAGACAACGATCCTAAGGGTGAAGGCTTAGATCTGGCTAAGGCTTACGCTGTTGGCACTGGTGGTCATAAGGCCGGTGTACTGATGTCCTCTTTCATCGCTGAAGTAAAATCAGATTTGATGGGTGAGCAAACCATTCTTTGCGGCATGCTGCAAACCGGTTCACTGCTATGTTTCGACAAAATGATCGAAGAAGGTGTTGATGCTGGATACGCCTCTAAATTGATTCAGTACGGATGGGAAACAGTCACCGAAGCGCTGAAGTACGGTGGTGTGACTAACATGATGGACCGTCTCTCAAACCCTGCAAAAATTAAAGCGTTTGAACTGTCTGAGCAGATGAAAGACATCATGCGTCCTCTGTACCAGAAGCATCAGGATGACATCATGACGGGTCACTTTTCTGCAACGATGATGGCTGACTGGGCAAACGATGACGCTGAGCTTTTAGGATGGCGTGCTGACACAGCAGAAACCGCCTATGAAAAAACACCTGCAGGCGATGTTGAGATTACAGAGCAAGAGTATTTCGATAACGGTATTTTGATGGTTGCGATGGTTAAAGCCGGTGTAGAGCTTGCCTTTGAAACAATGACATCAGCTGGAATCATTGCTGACTCTGCTTACTACGAATCACTGCATGAGACGCCGCTGATTGCCAACACAATTGCGCGTAAAAAGCTGTACGAAATGAACGCAACTATTTCTGACACTGCCGAATACGGTTGCTATCTGTACAACCATGCTTGCGTGCCGCTTCTCGGCGACTTCATGAAAGATATCAAGAGCGATGTCATCGGACGTGGTTTAAATCTTAATGACATGAGTGTTGATAATGCGCGCCTTATCGAAGTAAACCATGCCATACGCACACATCCGGTTGAAGACATCGGTGGTGAGCTTCGTGGCTACATGGCAGATATGAAGCGAATCGTCTGATTCTGTTATGTCTGTGTCAATCGAAATGAATAAGCTGACCATCGATTTCGATGGTCAGTTCCAATTGCGTGATATCGATTGGCACATTAAACCTGATCAAATCTGGATGATTACCGGAACCAACGGTTCCGGTAAATCAGCACTGGCAGCATCGCTAGCTGGTGTCGGTGATCATCTCTCCGGTACGGTTCAGGGGATACCTGCGCGAGTGTCGCTAGTGTCATACGAGGCGCAGCGGGAGCTCATCGAAGAAGAGCTCAAGAAAGATGATGCGGATATCCTGGATGTGATATCTGAAGGCACGCCTGTGCAAGAAATTATCGATCAGGTTTGTGTTGATAAGCCGCTAGCCGATCAGCTTATCGAGCAATTTGGTATTTCTAAACTTCTCGATAGATCGTTTCGAAAACTATCGACGGGTGAAACGCGCAAAGTGCTGCTCATTCGTGCACTGACCAGCAACCCGGAATTGCTTGTATTAGATGAACCGTTCGATGGTCTGGACGCTGATACGCATCGCATGCTCGGTGCTCATCTGGCCTCCATAGCGAACGATACGCCGATGGTTCTGGTGCTTAATCGCTTCGATGAATGTCCGGATTTCGTCACCCATATTGCGTATCTGGATCAGGGTCAACTTGCACACAAGGTATCTCGAAGCGATCAAGACGCTTACAACGAACTGTTTCAGCTTCTACATTTAAAGACGACTGATCTCAGCGTTCCTCCAGCAGACCCTATTTCCGAACTGCCGCCATTAGATCCTGCTCAGCCCTTGGTGAGAATCAAGGATGCCACCATTCAATACGGTGACACGGTGATTTTTAAGGATCTATCGTGGACCATTGAAACCAATCAGCACTGGCAATTAACCGGGCCGAACGGCAGCGGAAAAACAGGGTTACTGTCCCTAATAACGGGTGATCATCCGCAGTGTTATGTCAACGATATCTTTGTTTTTGGCTTTCAGCGAGGACAGGGCGAGAGCATTTGGCAAATCAAGCAATACATCGGCTATGTCTCCACGGCATTGCAGTGGGAATACCGGGTCAGTACCAGCTTGCGTCACGTGGTGATATCCGGATTCTTTGACAGTATCGGTCTATACAGCAAGTACACCGAAAGGCAGCGTGAAATCGCCGATCAGTGGTTGGCGGTGCTGGGTATGGGGGATAGGGCAGACCAACCTTTTAATCAGTTATCTTACGGCGACCAGCGACTTCTTCTTATCGCGCGGGCCATGGTTAAACATCCGCCCTTGTTGATTCTTGACGAACCTTGTTTAGGCCTTGATGACATGAACAGGCAACGCGTGCTCGCGTTAATTGAGATCATTTGCGCTGGGTCTGAGACTTCGGTGTTATACGTCAACCACCATCCGGAAGATAAAATCAGCGGAATCGAGAATTACCTCTCGCTGTAAATTATTCAGTAGTCTGCGTTCTGCGTTCTGCGTTCTGCGTTCTGCGTTCTGCGTTCTGCGTTCTGCGTTCTGCG
>CAZCKD010000127.1:3852-10267 GCA_964498925.1 uncultured Granulosicoccaceae bacterium | reverse complement strand
TGGACGTCACATGTGCCGAATAGTAGATAGTCCAAGGCGGTTTCGAGCATGCCTTCTACAGCGCGAGTTTCGGGATCAAATCCGAAATTGCGTGTTCGGTCGTCTATCGCAATGCAGTCTGCGGGAATACCACCAAAAACGCTTACTCCAGCGGCATTGAATCCTTCTGCTTCGATGGCGTTTAACTGTTGGCCACAACGGTTTCGTCCAGATTGAATATAGGGCTTACCTGATGTTGTTGAACCCATCGTGAGCACTTCCATATGGGGGCTCAAACCGCTGATGACGATTTCAGAGGCCGAGGCTGTGCGTCCTTGTGTCAGGAAGATAAGCCGGGTGAGTCCAAGATCGCCAGTGATGTTCAGTGTTCTTAAATCGAAGTTTGCAAACGTGTATTTATCGTTGTACTCATATTGGTAGAGCAATTCTCCTGAGCGGGAACTACCGCCGAGCAGCGACGCTAAGAATTGAGCTGTCGAAACACGACCTCCCGAGTTGTATCTGAGGTCTACGACTAAATCAGTTACTCCTCTGTCACTAAAAGTTGTAAACGCGCTTTGCAGCTCTTCAACGGATGTTTCTAGAAATCGTGTGAATAGCAGATAGCCTAGTGTTCCATTGTAGCTAGGATGGGTGAGTGTCTCTGAGGCCATAACGGTGGTGATCTGGTATTCAGTAGTGGTGACTTCTACTCTGAACAATTCACCGGTATTCCTTCTTCTGAAATCCCACACAGAAGTGGCTGGTGCATCCGGTGTTCCAAAAATATTCTCGACGAAATTTTCGTTCGGAAATTCATTCCATGCAATACCGTTTAGATCGACAAT
Organism: uncultured Granulosicoccaceae bacterium; assembly: GCA_964498925.1. Lineage (GTDB taxonomy): Bacteria > Pseudomonadota > Gammaproteobacteria > Granulosicoccales > Granulosicoccaceae > Granulosicoccus. Next base: position 9,440 of record CAZCKD010000127.1, on the reverse strand, counting down.
AATGTCGCCGCGCTCCACACCGGCTAATCCGAAAGGGCTATTAGGTTCGACTATAACTATTCGTGGTATGCCATTGTTGTCTCGAGCCCATCCGTAACCTAATCCGAATTCTCTGCCTGCTTCAAATTGCAAAGTGCTGGTGGCAGCATCGGTTAAAGAGCTAAACGGATCGCGTTCTTCGAAGCGTACTGCCCTAAGTAGTTCTTCGGGTGAGTCAAATGATTGAGGATTAATATTCGGTACTTGGTCGTAGAACAGATAATAATCCTGCATGTTGTTATACACCCACTGATTTTGAACATCGACATCACAACTTGTGTTGTTGGTCAGGTCGATAGGGACGGGCGCATTTGGATCGTCGTCGGGTATTCCACTGTTCGGTCCGTCAGTATCGCCACCGCCACCGCCGCAGGCACTGATAAAAAACGCGACAGAAAGTCCAATTAAAGAAGCTTTAAATTGTTTGACCATTGGGTGGTTAAGCTCGGTTGAATCGACGTTACACAGGTACGAAACCCGTGCAGTCACAAAAGATATGAGCACAGTGTTAAGCGTAGAAACTTAACAGTCCCTTACTGCTGGACGTCTATAAGGACTGCAATAACAATGATTTGACTACTTATCAGTATACGTCTTTATAAACGACCGATCGAATATCGTAAACCCCCAATTAGGTGTTGACGAAATTCCGGTTCAGCGTAACTCTCACTCGTGTGCCCGCCGCCGGTGTACCAGGATTTACCACCGTCATATTCATGAAACCACGCGATAGGATGGTCTTCTCCCATTTCAGCGCCTGTATAGGAGCTTTCATCGAGAGACAACAGAACATTGACGCGTTCTCTTGGATTGCTCTGAAAGTCATACCATTCATCCGTTCGGGTCCACGTTGATCCGAGATGTGCTGTTGATATGTGCGAGCCGTTCTCTACGACTTGGGTGCCAGGTTGAATGGCTGGGTGCCTGCTAAAATAAGCGCCGACAAGTTCACCGTACCAAGGCCAATCGTATTCAGTGTCGCTGGCAGCGTGAACGCCGACGTATCCTCGACCCGACCGGATATAGCGTTCAAATGCAGCTTGTTCGTCAGCGTTTAATACATCACCGGATGTCAAGGCCCAGACAACTGCATCGTAATTAGCTAAATTCGCATCTGTAAAAACACCGGTGGAGTCATTGGCACGATCAACAGAAATATTTTCGGCGTTAGCAAGCTCTTCAAGAGCTGTCAGCGCATCAGGAATAGAAGGATGTCGGAACCCTTGTGTCTCGCTAAAGAGCAATACGCGAGGTGTTTCGAATGCATCTGTTCCGGCGAGCAGCTCTGTTAGATTGCTAAAGCCATCATTGTCAGCATCAAATTGTTCGCTATTAAATTGATCCGCGCTGACCGTAAAAACGGTTAAGTCATTGACACTTGTTCTGAAGCTTTGAACAAAGTTTGCCAGCACAATGTCACCGTTATCATCACTGAACGTTATCGTTAGCGTATTTTCCGTATCGGCTGGGAAGGTGCCGCTGGCTGACCAAAGTTCATCACCAATCCATTGAGCTGTCAAATCCCTATCACCCCAGGTAAGCCTAACTTGAAGTGCGTCGGACATATACGCTGGGACCGTGATATCAAAATTCACCTCGGTTGAGTTTTGCGCAAGCGGGTCTGTGACAACAGGATCGTTTATTGGATCTTCCGGCAACGTGACGTCATTCCCGCCAGAGTTGTTCATTGGCGCATCTGTGCCATTCGGATTGGTAGTACTACTAGAACCCGAGCAGCCATAGATGAGCAAGGCGCTGGTAATCAAGCTAAGTGCAAGCTTGGGGGATACGGGTAGATGCGTATTCATCAAGTCTCCGTGAGTCTTGAGCCGGACAGGGCCGTTAGTAACGTCATAGTGTAAGCGCTTGGCACTAAATGGTTTGGTACTAATACCGTCCTTGCGAACAGACCCGCAATGCGGGCAGAGAAGTCGCAACTGAATTTACTCCCGATTCTTGACATTGTACAGAATTGGCCTCAATATAAATCCATGGCTGATCAACTCGATAATCACAAAGAACCTGATGTGTCTGATGCCCTAAGGGCTGCAGGCCTACAAGTCACGGCGCAACGTCTGGCCGTGTATCGTGCGGTCGAAGCCTATCCGCATGCCATCGCCGACGAAATCTGCCAAGCGGTCCGGGCAGAGTTGGGCGTCATCTCACGTCAAGCTGTCTACGATGCGTTGAATGCCATGTCGGAACACGGAATCGTTAGGCGGATTCAACCAGCAGGTTCTCCAGCACGGTTCGAACATCGTGTCGACAATCACCATCACCTGGTATGCAGAGAGTGTTCATCGTTGATAGACGTTGATTGTGCAGTCGGCAAGGCACCTTGTTTAAACGTTGAGCACGACCACGGCTACGAGATTGACGAGGCCGAAGTGATCTATTGGGGGATCTGCCCGGATTGCCAGAAATGATTAGATATTCATCGATTTTGAATATTTCTGTAGAAATACCAATAAGCAGTAACAGCTAGAAAACGTCTTTTAATACCTACTAACCATCAGTAAATCATTAACCGTTTGAACCTATCTCATCAGGAGACCTTATGAACGTTGAAGTAAAAGGGGGCTGCCCCTTCGCTCACGGCGGCAATACATCATTGGAGAAGCCCGTAACAAAGTGGTGGCCGAACTCCTTAAATCTGGACATCCTGCATCAGCACGGTGCCCGTACCAATCCAATGGATGCCGATTATGATCATCGTGCAGCCGCTAAAGCGCTGGATCACGAAGCAGTCAAAGCGGACGTTAAAGCGTTGCTTACTGATAGTCAGGAGTGGTGGCCAGCAGATTGGGGTCACTATGGTGGTCTGATGATCCGTTTAGCCTGGCACTCAGCGGGTTCTTACCGAATGGGAGACGGACGTGGCGGTGCTGGTGCCGGCAACATTCGTTTTGCGCCATTGAATTCCTGGCCTGATAACGCAAGTCTAGATAAAGCGCGTCGCTTGTTATGGCCTGCTAAAAAGAAATACGGCAATGCTCTTTCATGGGCCGATCTCATTATTCTGGCTGGCAACATGTCCTATGAGTCCATGGGACTCAAGACATTCGGTTTTGGTTTCGGTCGCGAAGACATCTGGGGACCAGAGACAGATATCAACTGGGGTGCAGAAGACGAATGGCTGGCTGACAGCGCAAATCGTTATGAAAACCTTGATGAGCCTTCAACTATGTACAACCCGTTGGCATCAGTACATATGGGTCTGATCTACGTCAATCCAGAAGGTGTGAACGGTAACCCTGATCCGGCACTAACTGCTAAGCACGTACGTGAAACATTCTCACGTATGGCGATGAATGACGAAGAAACAGCAGCGCTGACTTGTGGTGGTCATACAGTCGGTAAAGCACATGGTGGCGGTGATCACGCCAACATCGGCGCTGAGCCTGAAGGCGCTGGTATGGAAGCACAAGGTTTTGGCTGGGATAACCCTGGGCATGCGAGTAAAGCAGCTAATGCGTTTACATCGGGTATCGAAGGTGCGTGGACCAAAAACCCGACTCAATGGGATATGGGTTATTTCGAATACCTGTTTAACTACGAGTGGGAACTGACTAAGTCACCTGCCGGTGCTAATCAATGGCGTCCTGTCAACATGCCTGATGATGCAAAGCCGGTTGATGCGTCCGATCCATCAATTCGTCATGATCCTATGATGACTGATGCGGATATGGCCATGAAGGTTGATCCCATCTACAACGAAATCTGTCAAAAGTTCATGGCTGATCCTGCGTACTTTGCAGATACTTTTGCACGTGCCTGGTTCAAGTTGACTCATCGTGACATGGGACCAAAGGCAAACTATCTCGGGCCTGACGTGCCAGGTGAAGATCTGATTTGGCAAGATCCTGTACCAGCAGGTTCCACGTCTTACGACGTAGCCGCAGTAAAAGCTAAGATTGCATCCGCTGGTTTATCAGCATCCGATATGATCGCTACTGCCTGGGATAGTGCGAGAACATTCCGTGGGTCGGACAAGCGTGGTGGTGCTAATGGTGCTCGCATTCGCTTAGCGCCACAGAAGGATTGGGTAGCCAATGAGCCTCAGCGACTAGGCACTGTACTAGCTGCGTTGGAGCAAATTGCTGCTGACACGGGTGCCTCGGTAGCTGATGTTATCGTTTTAGCAGGCAATGTTGGTCTGGAGCAATCCATACAGGCCGCTGGTCACAGCGTCGACGTGCCATTCTCTGCAGGACGTGGGGACGCAACTGACGATATGACAGATGCTGATAGCTTCTCCGTTCTCGAGCCAATTGCCGATGGTTTCCGTAATTATCAAAAAGAACAATACGCCGTTGGACCTGAAGAGCTGATGCTCGACAAAGCACAGCTATTAGGACTGACAGCTGCTGAGATGACTCTGCTAGTGGGTGGTATGCGTGTACTAGGCGTTAACCATGGTGGTTCCAAGCACGGTGTCTTCACCGACCGCGAAGGTCAGTTAACGAATGACTTCTTTGTTAACTTAACGGATATGGGTAATAGCTGGCATCCGGTCGAGGCTGACGGCAGTTACGAAATTCGTGACCGAAGCAGTGGTAGTGTCAAATGGACTGCGACCAGTGCTGATCTCGTGTTTGGTTCAAACTCCATTTTGCGTGCTTATGCTGAGGTTTATGCTCAGGATGACAACGCTGAAAAGTTTGTTCGCGATTTCGTTGCAGCTTGGACTAAAGTGATGAACGCTGATCGTTTCGATCTTCAAGCGTAATTCATGAAAACGGGTCGCCTCGTTTAACGGGGCGACTCATGTTCAAGGGATTGGACTAATTCGTTAAATTCTTGTGTTGATAGGTCGCGCCATTGCCCGATGGCTAAACCATCCAAGCTGACATGCATAATTCGCACGCGCTCGAGTTTTTTGACGCTATAACCGAAGTGCTTGCACATACGACGAATTTGCCGATTTAAGCCTTGCACAAGCGTTATCCTGAACTCGAAGTTTGATACGCGGGAAGCTCGGCACTGTTTCGTGATGGTGCCCAACATGGGAACGCCTTGGGAAACACCGGTCAGAAACTCATCAGTAACGGGCTTGTTGACAGTGACCAAGTACTCTTTTTCATGTTGATTTTGTCCCCGTAAAATTTTATCTACCAAATCGCATCTGTTGGTTAAAAACATGAGACCTTGCGATGCTTTATCCAGTCTTCCAACAGGGTAGATTCTGACATCGTGATTGACGAAATTGACGATGTTCTCTGCAACAGACTCTGTTGCCGTACAAACGATTCCAGTCGGCTTATTCAATGCGATGAAAACGACTTCGTCAGCAGGCAATGGTTTTACGATTATTCCATCAACAGACACCTGAGAATTCGCAGGCACCTTATCTCCCAGCTCTGCACGTTTCCCATCGATTAAAACGAGACCACGTTTAACAAAACCGTCGGCAGCCTTTCTCGAACAATGGCCGCTTTCGCAGATGTACTTGTTAATACGTGTGGTGGGTTGACTAGGGATGTGTTTCTCGGCGAGTTGGCAAGCTTCAAATATTACACCCAAATACATGCCAATTTGTTTGCGCCCGA
>CAZCKD010000127.1:0-3752 GCA_964498925.1 uncultured Granulosicoccaceae bacterium | reverse complement strand
CATGTCATTGTTGGGCGCGCGGACCACACTTGCATCCCTCCCAGTGAGCCTGCTACAGAGGCAAAGGTGCCCGAAGACAGTGATATGCGCGGTATGTGGGGGCCACGTCCACTGGAAACCGTAGAAAAAGCCAATATACAGCTTGATAATCTAGCGCGAACATTGGAAGAGCGGGGAATTACGGTAGATCGTCCAACGCCCATCCAGTGGAATCAAGCGGTAAACACTCCGGATTTTTCGACAGCCAGCCAATTTGGTTGTATGCCACCTCGAGATGTTTTGCTCACAATCGGTAGCGAAATCCTTTCTGCTCCCATGTCGTTTCGATGCCGTTATTTCGAGTACCTGGCGTATCACGACTTAATGCAGCGCTATTTTGATGAAGATCCGAAATTTCGCTGGGAACAGGCACCGCGTCCGCGATTGGACGAACGATCTTTCCAATCAGGTTATTTCGATGAGATAACCATCGATGAACGCTTACAAAGAACTGCAGCGCTTGATTTTGTCACGACAGAACACGAGCCATTGTTCGATGCTGCAGATGTTTGTCGTCTTGGCAAAGATCTTTTTGTACAACATGGGCTCACTACTAACCGGCGTGGCATGGAGTGGTTGCAGCGTCATTTTCCTGATCACCGGGTACATGCGGTTAATTTTCCGGGCGACCCTTATCCCATTCATATTGATGCGACGTTTGTACCGTTGCGTCCAGGTTTGATTATTAATAATCCAAATCGTCGCTTACCTGAAGGACAGAGAAAGATATTTGAGGCTAATGACTGGGAGATTGTCGATGCAGCCCCACCGTCGCATAACCAACCACCGCCGTTATGCTATTCCAGCACATGGCTGTCTATGAACTGTTTGATTTTGGATCACAAAACCGTTGTCGTGGAAGCGAGTGAAGTGTATCAGCAGGATCAAATGGATAAACTAGGTATGAATGTCATACCGATGCCTTTTCGCGATGCCTATCCGTTTGGTGGAGGTCTACATTGCGCAACGGGTGATGTTTACCGCGAAGGCAATTGTGAAGACTACTTTCCAAACCAGGTAGGTGGAACCTTGCTGCGAGGTTAAGCAGAATTTGAACGCTCGAATACTCGGGTATCGCAGCAGCGATTCGTTGCCGTGCTACACGATGTATTCGGGTTTTACAAAACGCTTGTTATGTTGACCTGAGGCGGTGTATGAGTCCGCCGGCAGTATTGAGAACGAATTGCCTCTCTTCCTTTGTTAGCAGTGTCACGTAGGCAACAACGGCATACACAGAGGCAGACACCAGCGCTTGACCCAACAGTATTAAAAATCCAGTAGGAGCATTGTTCCCGGACAGGTAGATGAGCAACATCGCCAGAATGACGGCAGAGGGAATCGAACGCAAATAAGTGTCTCGGCCATACGCCCATAAGCTTGAACCGAGTACTCTACTGGTTAAAATCGGTGTGATGATGCCATAGAACATCATCTGAGTAATGGCCGTGCCGACAGCTACACCGATGAGTCCGTAGGATTGGATGAGTATGATGCTTAGCACCAGATTCAAAACGGAGAATCCAAAATTATAGAGTGAAAAAACACGATGTCTGGAAGTTGCCAGAAGAATTGAGTAGCTCAGTAGCTGTGGGCCTTTCACCATTTGAGTGAGGAACATAATACTTAGAATGGTGCCGCATTTTTCCGCATAGGTAGGGCCCATCCAGATGGCCAGGAAGTAGTAGCCTACTACGAGCACTCCAACACACAGCAGGTTCGATATGAACAGCATGAACTTTGTGCCGGTTACATAGGTTTGATAGGTTGCGACGTCACCCTGAGTTGCATCCTGTTGGCTGAATACCGGGGTAAAAGTCTGCGCAATGGCGAGCGTTAACTTGTTTGTGTACTCGCTCAGGCTCCATGGAATGGTGTAATACGTTATTGCGGCAGCAGACATGAAAAATCCGATAACGAAGGCATCGCTGTAGTACACCAGTTGCATCGCAAGCATCGATAAAAACGTAAATCTGCCAAAGTGAAAAATGCTCACAACGGTGGGTCGGTCAGCTTTTTTCAGGTCAATTTTTACCTGTGGCTCGATAAACGTCACCGATAAAAACATACAGATGCCGGCAATGATATTACCCAATAGAGATATCAGCCCCATCGCCACAAGGTCGAAACCATGAGTGAGCGCGTAGTAGAACAAAATGGCTTTGATGAAAGCGACTGTGAGGTTTACGCCGTTTATGATTTCAAATCTCTGAAATCCAAACATGCAACCGCCCAGTATTCCCGTGATGACAAAAACACAAATGTCCAGAGAAGCGACTAGGATGAGTGTGTGAACCGTACTGGCTAGAGGTTCTTCAAGTTTGGTCAGGCTGACAACAGCTGTCGCTAGAAGTGGGCTAAGAAACACTAATAACAACCCAACTGCAATCATCAGTACAAGGCCAGATGCGATTACCTTGTTCAGGGATTTGTAATCTTTTAGCGCTTTGTAGCGAGCAACATATTTGGATATTGCAGAGCTGACTCCCAGATCGAGCAGAGCCATGTAACCCGTAAGGGCAGATACCAGCGACCAGATTCCGTACTTGGTATCACCAAGGGTATGAACAAGAAACGGAGAAAGTACAAACGCAATCACGACCGAGCCGGCTAAGCCGACATAGTTCGAGAATATATTTTTTGCGATTGTTTTAAGCACGTTTGTAGACGGATGGTGAGATCTATTTAGTGGCTATGGTCAGCAAGTTGGTCATGGAATTCTCTGAGCCTAAGTGTCGTTTAACAGTTAAAAAAGTTGTGGATCAAGAGCGATAGCCTTAGAGAGCTAATCCAAGATCCACGCAAGTCTTATGTTCTTACTTAACGGGTAGGTTACTTTTTTCGTCTTATTAATCCAAAATCATCGTTTTTTGGCGACAACAAGGTAATCCGGGCAAAAAGGCGCTAAAAAACCAATTCTGGAAAGGGGTTCTAGATGGCGCAGGAATGATCCGGATTTAGTCGTCGTATCGCGCAGTCCGTATCGATATACCCAGAGCCCGATACCGATTTTTTTCTCTATGTCAAAACCGTGAGTGTCTAATAACTCGCGTAAATTTGCGTAGCTAAGATCCAGGTTATTTGACTCTCCTTTCAGTCGTAAAAGAAGCTCATGGATCGACCAGGGATTACGGTGATTATTGATGATCAAATAACCCCCGGTTTGGGTTACGTCTGACAGTGTACGAAGAACTGATGAACGCAATTCTTGTTCGGCATTGCCAAAAAAACGAAACGCTGTGACTAGATCAAAATGGTCTTCCGGTGGGGCAGATTTTGTGACATCGGTAATGTAAAAGGTCGAATTAGTACACTTCTCTTTGGCCTCAGCGACCATTGATTCAGAAACATCAAATCCTATTGAGGTCTTTGCAAGCTTTTCAATAGAAGACAGAATACGGCCTGTTCCACAGGCGAAGTCAAGATATCTACCGACCTTATTCGGAAAGAGTGACTTAACAACATCCTTCAATATTCTTGACTCATGGATCACCATGTAAGAGTCAAAGTTACCCAGATTTAGGTCTGAATCGTAGTCTGAGCCTTTGGCCAGATGCGATTGTCTGTAGCTGGATTGCATCATTACTTAAAATTCCGTTTTAATGTGTTAAATCAATTCGCGAATTCGATTGTTGAATACCCAATCGTTGTATTACGAACTATTGTCTGTCTGTCTGTCTGTCTGTCTGTCTGTCTGTCTGTCTGTCTGTCTGTCT
>CAZCKD010000126.1:0-10276 GCA_964498925.1 uncultured Granulosicoccaceae bacterium | reverse complement strand
CAACATTACGACGTCATCACCTCGCCAACTCAGGTGCAGGTGTATCAGTCCATCGTTGGCGACCATACCGGCGATAGAACCCATTCCTTGCTCGACGGTAGTCAATACCTGAAAGACAATCGACTGTTACCGTCCGGAATGAACAAATTCGCGATCCAGTCAGATACCTCTCTACCTGATAGTTTCGGTACATTCGGCGTTGCCATGCAAGATCCGGATTTCACGGGTGGTGCAGATACGGTCACGTACCGCGTACCGGTTGGTACCTCTGGAAGCTATACGGTATCGGCAGAACTGCGTTATCAACCGTTCAGTTTCGGTCACCTGAAACAATTATTTACGCAGGGTGACGTCGTCGATCAAGTGGATATGTTCCGCACTATCTATGATGGAACAAGCCTCCGAGACGAAGTTATCGACACGGATACTCAAACTTTCCAATAATTTGGAAAGGCTTGGGGCCTTCGGCTCATGTGGCGGACGTGATTCGCAGCTTGATCGGCTATAATGCCATCGACAGAACTTTGGTAAGGCCGTAGTACTCGTATTCGGTGAGCCTTACTTACCCCTCAGGAGTTTGATCCAATGCCCTCAAGTCACTTTTCAACGCTACGCCATTCATTGACTCAACGTGCATTGTTGATGTTTCTGCTGCTGCTTCCTGCATTTTCATTCGCGCAGGAAACAGGGCTGGAATACAGAATCGGTCCTGAAGATATCCTGCATATTTCAGTCTGGGAAGAAGACAGCCTCGATCGAAAAGTGCTGGTTCGACCAGACGGTGGTATCTCCTTTCCGCTGGCCGGTGAAGTGCAGGTGTCCGGCAGAACGCCGTTAGAAGTTCAAGACGAAATTCGTGCTCGCCTCAAACGCGTGCTGACTAACCCTCAAGTTAATGTTGCTGTTGACAAAATTTCCGGCTATACAGTATTCGTTATGGGTGAGGTTAAGAAGCCGGGTGAGTTCAAAATGGGACGATATGTTGACATCGTCCAAGCCATTACTCTCGCAGGCGGTTTTACTCCTTATGCCAATAGTCGTGACATAAAGGTACTGCGTCGTCAGGATGGCCGACAGGTCGAATACGGTTTCGATTTCCGATCAGTTTCGCGAGGTCGGAATTTGCAACAGAATATCATTCTGCAAAGTGGTGACGTCGTCCTCATTCCCTAAAGGGAGGAGTACGCATGAAAGAACTGAGAACGCTTAGATGGCTGGCTGCTAGTTGTGCTTTAACTGCTGCTCCGTTGCAAGCTGCTGACGTCTGGGTATTAGATCCATCGATCTCGCTCGATCAACGATTCGACGATAACTATTTTCTTGAGCCCACCGATGACGGTGATTTAAACGCGACCAGATTGGTTGGCGAATTAGGTCTAAGCCGTCAATCAGAAAACGTTTTCATCAAGGGTTTGGTTCGTATTGACGGACTGTTAACCACTGAATCGGACGCAGGTGATGAAGGGCTGGAATCCAATCAGCTCATCTCTTTCGATGCGAGAAACCGTTCTGAACGAAGCGTTTACGGTATCAATGTCTCGTTTAAACAAGATACGCCAAGTCGTGATATTGCAGCCGATTTAAGTGACCCTGGAAGTACGGCAACCGACACTGGACTTAATCCAACACAGTTCAGCAATGAGGTGCGTCAGGAAATAACGATAACGCCCAGCTTCAAATATAATTTGACTAGACGTCTTGAATTAAGCTCAGAGGCAAAATTCAGTAACGTTGAGCACGAGCTTCCTGAAGTTCAAGATGCCATTTACCGCCAATACCTGAGCACATTGCCACGAGACGAGAACGGCGAGGTCGTGGGTGATGTTCTGTCTTTCAGTCAAGTCACATTGGCTGATGTCGGTAATGTATTCAGCCCAGCTGGCGAACTGGACGACTATCAGGAAAGCAAAATTGATATCGGTTTGCGATACAAGTATGACCCTATCTCTACCGTATCGCTGACGGCGGCCTTCAGCCGATTTACTGCCGACGTTGAAATCGATCCGTTCGCGATTGTTCCGTTTGAAAATTTAACGGCAGACTCAAGAGAGCCCGGTATTCGACGTCGACCAAGGCGCGAGTCAATATCTACCACTTCGACGTTGACGCTTGGCTATCAAAGAGCCGTCACGCGTACTTTACTGTTGGGTGCCTCTGTCGGTCTCTTTTCAAATTCGTCCGACACCACCGATACACTGCGAGCAGAAGATCGCCCCGGCGAGATCATTCCCGCCGAACGACTAGATCCACTGCAGACAGATACCGATGGTTGGTTGGCCAGTCTGTCCTTGAACTACGATGCGGGCTTAACCCGATATGCTGCGCAGTTCCGTGTTGACGTTCAGCCGAGTAGTTCAGGTTCTAATGTAGAAACACAGGAGCTCATTGGCGACGTTTATCGAGAGTTGTCGTCTGATCTTAGAGTGTCTCTGAGGGCTCGCGCCTACGAGCCGGATAGATTGGGTGCAAACGAAGCAGACCGATTCGCCAGGCGTTTTATTAGTATCCAACCGAAAGTGGAATGGCAATATTCCCGCAATTGGACAGTCTCTGCGGCCTATCGCTACAGACGCCAAAAAGCACGCGTGGATCCTATCTCGGCAGAGAGCAACGCGATCTTGTTTGCGTTGACCTACAGACCGCCGTCAGCCATCAGGGATGCAGCGCGGGCCAACGGTCTGTAAAGGTAGAAGAGTCGAACGCCCGATAAATTTGCGTTTGACGGGTGGACACCAGCAATCCAATCACTTCGTTGCTTGGGTTGAGTCGTAACCGTACCGATCGACGATCTTAGGTTGGCCGTTATTGGAGCTCGTTCGCAGCTACTAGATCTGCCTTTGATAGTGATTCCACACCGTGCTCTAGCGGTATGTAGTCGACTATCCGAAGCTCGATGGGGTCAAATACCGCAACACCTTCCGCGTATCTTGCTTTAAATGTATAAAGCTCGACATCTTCTCGATTGAGTTCGTGTTTTTTCAGCGAATCGCTGATGGCATCGACTGCGTTTAATGCGTTCACCTGACTATCTGTCAGGCGATAGCGTTGCATATCATCGTGTCCTTCGGCGAGCGTTATGTATTGATCACTTCGCTGTTGCGGCCCGGGATATCCGTTGAGAAGATCTTGCATACGCTGACCGAACTCTTCCGCTGTTGGTGTTGGTGTCAGGTAATACGGAACAGACAACCATTTGGCATTGGGAATGGATGTTGGCGTGAGCGCTAACCGTTTGAGTTGTTCATTGGCATCCAAATGGTCTCTCGCCGAGACCGTATAAAATTCTTTCTCTGAAAACACGAGTGCAATGGTGCGTTGTTGATGCGTTGTGTAGAAACCATAAGCCAGCGCCGCGATCTGAATGGCGGCAATGAGCGACATGTCGAAAATAAGTTTTGGTTTGCCTGGCTTGTAGAGGATAAGCGTTAGCGCTGGTCCTAGAATTAGGTCAACCATGGCAACGAGCTTTAAGCCTTGCCAGCCGCCATCAATGAAAAATAGCTTTCCGGGAAACCAGAAGAGCAGCATCATGGCAACCAGCGATGAGAAAATAATCAGGCTGAGCGCTAAATGCAGCGAAAATGCCGCACTTTTAGATAATCCCAGGCTTGATCCATCTAGTGATGCAGACACCGTTTTCCTCTTTAGAAGTCATGAATGAGTCATGACTAAAAAAGCAAACAGTGAGCCATTTTGCGGGCGTCGCTCTTCGAGAGCTGCTCTGCAGCTTTCCGCTTTTTGAAACCGCCTTCATGGACGTTAGTCTTGGCAGGTAACATCGATTGGCCGAAGTGTCTCGACCAGCGAAGTGTTTTACTCAGGCTTTAAAAGAAACTCAAGCAAAGCTTTCTGTGCATGAAGGCGGTTACCTGCCTCTTCCCAGACCACACTTTGCGGCCCGTCAATGACCTCAGCTGAGACTTCTTCGCCTCTGTGAGCCGGTAGGCAGTGCATGAAGATGGCTTCTTCATGAGCCAAGCTCATCAAATCTGTAGTGACCTCATATTCGGCAAACGCTTCTTCTCTAGCCTTTTGTTCGTCTTCCTGTCCCATGCTGGCCCAGACATCAGTAGCCACCATATCTGCACCTTCGCAAGCTTCGGCAGCGACGCGAGTGATTTTGGCAGCGCCGGCAGCGCTTTCCATGATTTGCTCATCCGGTTCAAAGCCTTCGGGGCAGGCGATAAGCAGTTCAAATCCCAGGAGGCTTGCAGCATTTACGTAGGAATTACACACGTTATTTCCGTCGCCAACCCAGGCTACTTTTTTCCCAGCGATATCGCCGCGATGATCATTGTAGGTTTGCATGTCTGCCAACAGCTGACAGGGGTGAAGCAGGTCGGTAAGGGCGTTGATAACGGGCACAGTCGCGATGTCTGCAAATCGCTCAACATTGTCATGGGAGAAAGTTCTCACCATAACTGCATCTACCATTTGCGAGAGCACCTTGGCGGTGTCAGCTAACGGCTCTCCACGACCTAAATGTGTATTGTCAGGAGATAGGTAGATGGCATGACCACCCAGTTGTGCCATTCCGGCCTCGAAAGAGACACGAGTGCGTGTCGATGATTTTTCGAAAATCATGCCGAGGACACGACGCGGTAAAGTGGGCTCGCAAGTGCCGGCTTCCCATTGGTCTCGCAATTCGCTGCCGCGCTGGATTATGGCTCGAAATTCTTCGGCCGTAAGATCCAGCTCAGATAAGAAATGTCTCATTAGATGCGTCCGATCAAGCCTTGTTCGCAGCGTCGTTTTGCTGAATGAACTCAACGATGAGATCGCTGACTCGACGAATTAAGTCGTCAGCTTCGTCATCTGACAGGATATAGGGTGGTAGCAAGCGAACCACATTGCCCGCTGTGACATTAAGAAGGATGCCTGCTTCCAGTGCTTTTCCGACCAGCTCGGCACAAGGGGTGTTCAACTCGACACCGATCATCAGGCCCCGTCCGCGAATTTCTTTGACCATGGGTTGGTTATGTAGCGCATTGTTGAACCCATCTAGAAAGCGCTGTCCCAGTTCGTTGGCGCGTTCTACGAGGTTGTTGGATTCGATTTCAGATACGACAGTCAGTCCAACGCGACAAGCGATAGGATTGCCACCGAATGTAGTGCCATGGCTGCCGGGCTGAATGAGTTCAGCGGCATCGCCTCTGGCTAGACAGGCACCGATGGGGACGCCATTGCCGAGGGCTTTGGCGACAGCCACGATGTCTGGTTGGATGTCATCGTGTTGAAAACCAAACCATTTGCCGGTTCGGCCCATGCCGGATTGAATTTCATCGCACATCAGCAGCCAATCGTGCTTGTCGCAGACGTCGCGAAGCTGCGTCAGGTAGCCATCGGTCGGAATATTGATGCCGCCTTCGCCTTGAACCGGCTCGACCATAACCGCCACGATATCGTTTCGTTGCTCAGCAACGGCGTTGATAGCATCGATATTGTCGAAAGGTACGACCTGAAAGCCTTCTAGCATCGGACCAAAGCCTGCTTTGATCTTCTCATTGCCCGTCGCCGAGATAGTCGCCATGGTTCTGCCATGGAAGGCGGTGTCCATCACGATAATTGTGGGTGTCTCTATCCCTTTTTTTGACCCGTGCAGGCGGGCAATCTTGATGCAGGCTTCATTGGCTTCTGCCCCTGAGTTGCAGAAAAAGGCTTTGTCCATGCCGGACACCCGACAGAGTTCGGCTCCCAGCGCTTCCTGTTGGGGAATGCGGTATAGGTTGCTGACGTGCAAAAGCTCATCGGCCTGCTCGGTGATGGCGTCGCGGATGGCGGGATTTGCATGTCCAAGGGCGCAAACGGCGATACCAGAGAGCGCATCTAAATACTCGACACCGTTATCGTCCCACAGGCGCGCGCCCTTTCCCCGTTTCATGGTTACGGGTAGACGGCCATAGGCAGCCATTAATGAATCCATGGAGAGCAGCCTTACTTTATTGTGGAAAAGTGGTCAATTTTATTACAGTTCGAGCCTTACGCCAAGCCATGAGTGGGGAATCAAATCCATTCCGAACGGTCAACCGTATCTCCCCCAAGCTTGCAAAGGCGGAACACGCAGTGAGACCATAGGGCATCGGAGATCAACGGTAGGCTGGGCGAAGGTGCTCGCTGAGTCAGCAGTTGTGTCCCTATAACCCTTTTTTTCGCCATTCGGGTCCTGGTTTTCCGGGACCGATTTATGAGGATTTACTATGTCTTTTACTTTTCCAGATTTGCCTTACGACTTCACAGCATTAGAGCCTCATGTTGACGCTCAGACGATGGAAATTCACTACGATCGTCACCATCGCACTTACTTCAACAACTTCACTGGTGCGGTAGCGGACACGCCAATGGCTGATCAATCGCTCGAAGCGGTTATGGGTTCAGTCGATGCGAGCACATCGCCAGCTGTTCGAAACAATGGCGGTGGCTTCTACAACCACATTATGTTTTGGAACTCCATGTGTGACGGCGGCAGTGCGCCAAGCAGCGATCTGGCAAGCGCAATAGACAGCACGTTTGGTTCTATGGATGAGCTGAAAGCTGGCTTGAAACAAGCGGGTATTACACGATTTGGTTCAGGTTTCGCATGGCTCGTGGTTAAGGATGGCAAGCTAGCTGTCACATCAACACCTAATCAGGACAACCCTCTGATGCAAGTCGCTGATATGCAGGCTACGCCAATTCTGGCGCTAGACGTCTGGGAGCATGCGTACTATTTAAAGTATCAAAACAAGCGTCCTGACTACATTGACGGCTGGTTGGAAGTTGTTGATTGGGCGAAGACATCTGAGCGTTTTGCGGCTGCAACCTCAGCTTAATTTCAAGTCAATCCCTGTGGCTATCGGTATGTTTTGTGCCGATAGCTTACCGATTGCCGGATTGACTTTAACCGGATATTGAATGAAATCATGACTGATCAAGCGTCAGAAGTAAGAACCCGCATTGAGCAACAGATTGCGGAAAACCCCGTCATTCTGTACATGAAGGGAACGCCTCAATTACCGATGTGTGGTTTCTCCATGCGGACAGTAGAAGCGCTGAAAGAATGTAATCAGGAATTTGCGTACGTCAACATTATCGCTGATCCTGCTATTCGCGAAACTCTGCCTCAAGTCTCTGACTGGCCAACATTTCCACAACTCTATGTTGAAGGAGAGCTGGTCGGTGGGTGTGATATCACCATGGAGCTTGCCGAGAATGGCGAACTCAAGAAGATGGTAGAGCAGGCAGCAAGTAAGTAAGGATCCAAGGTTTTCGCGTCTGATCGGAGTCGTTCTCCGAACATCGGCCGCAATTCTTAATCAAGTTTGCCATCGGTAAGCGTTAGCTTCCGATGGCGCTCTTCATTATTACCTTGGAATCTTTGAACCGTCGGCAATCGGCGCTTCAATACCCGAATTCAGTTCTTCCCACCGATTGACCACATTGCAAAATAAGTCAGCAGTCATTCGTGTGTCGTAGATTGCTGAATGTGCTTCGTTGGTATCCCATTCCATACCGGCGGCAACTGCTGATCGGGCTAAAACGGTTTGTCCGTACGCCAGGCCGCAAAATGAGACGGTGTCAAAGCAGCTGAACGGGTGAAATGGATTTTTCTTGATACCCGCTCGATCAGCCGCGGCGTTGACGAATTTTAAATCGAAAAACGCGTTGTGACCCACCAGAATGGCTCGGGTGCAGCCTGCTGCGGACACGGCCGCTTTTACCGGCGTGAAAATGTGCGACAAGGCTGCATGTTCTTCCCTGGCTGCCCGTAGCGGATGGTAGGGGTCGATACCGTTCACTTCTAGCGATTTAGGATCGATGTTGCTGCCATCAAAGGGCACCACGTGTGTGGTGTAGCTTTTTACAGGCTTCAGTTGGCCGTTTTCGTCGATATCGAGTATGACCGCTGCAATTTCAAGCAAAGCATCGGTGCGCTCGTTAAAGCCACCTGTCTCTACATCCACAACCACGGGTAAATATCCGCGGAATCGTTCGTTCAGGCTGTAGGGTTTACCGGGCTGGTACATGTGCTGCGATGTGCTCGAAAGAGTGGTGTGTTTGAACGGGTGATATTACGTTAAGGTCGAATCATACACCTCGATTCAGGTGATACCATCGGATCATCTTAAAAAGCAGTATTTTCAACTGTGCGCGAACTGCTTAAACACTATTTCAATATCGCTTTCCTGATGGGAAAGCCGCAGGATTTGCCAGCCGGCAATGCCCAGATGCAAATCGGCATACTGTTGGCGTTTGTCACGTATGTGCTCGCCTTGTCAGGTGCGATAGGATTTGGCAGGGCTGCGATGCAAGGCGTGCTCGATTTGGCTGGAACAGGCGTACTCGCTTGGTTTGTTCTTAGTCAAACAGGAAAACTGGCAAGGCTTCAACAAGCCTTCGGTGGTTTGTGCGGGGCATCTGCATTCATTAATCTGGCGAGTTGGCCGATTTACTCCATTGCTCTAAATTCGCAAAGCATCACACAGGGTGCTCAGACTGAACCATCGTTAGTTCCTGCACTCGCTTTATTCGTGATGTTGGTTTGGAGTTTGTCTTTGATTGCGCATGTCATCAGACATACATTTGGTGTGACGATGGTTGTCAGCATACTTGTTGCATTTGTCTACGTTTATATTTGGTCTTCTGTTATTACCACTCTGGTGCCTGCGCCAGCTGCCACGTTATCATCATCGGCTTCATCATCGGTATCTTTTGAGCAAGTCAGTACGTTTGAGCTGGTGGCATCGAGTACGACAATGTTATGATCATCCTCTCATTGCCAGCAACAGCGGCTTATAAAAAGATTTCGTGTCTGCAACGCTCCAACAACGTACGCCAGTACATACAAAGATCGCCAGAAGAGCGATGTCACTCAAAGGCTCTCTTACTAAGAGTAAGGAAGAGTTAGAGCCTGTGACCATTAACGGCGATTCACCTTCTCTGCAAGCTGCAAAGCGCGCTATGGAAGAATCTATAGAGATACAGGATGATTCTTATGTAGATGCCATTGAAGATAGTAGCGTCAAAAAACCAGCGTCTAATGCGCCGATAAAACCGCTTGATATTACGGTTCCCGGTGAGATAGATCGCTATACCATCGGTAAGCGAATAGGTTCAGGTACTTGTGGTGTTGTACATCAAGCGTTAGATAATCTTTTAGGTCGTGAAGTTGCTGTTAAGTTATCGCCTATTGGCGAAGCACACATATCGACTGGCAAAGTACCCGGTGCGCAGCGTGCTTATCAAACAGAGATTGTTGCAGCGGGTCGATTAACGCATTCCAATATTGTTACCGTCCATGATGCAGGGCAGTTCGAAGATCTGAACTACCTGGTTATGGAAGTGGTTGAAGGTGAATCACTCAAAGAATATGGCAAGGGTAAAACCCAGTTGCCTGTTCATGAAGCATTGCGTGTTGTGTCCGAATGCTGTCGTGCGTTGGACTATTCACATAAACAAGGCATTCTTCACCGCGATATCAAGCCGGCAAATATCATGTTGGCGGAAAACGGTGACGTTAAGCTGCTCGACTTCGGCATTGCCGTAGGCATCCGCGACGGTGGCGGTTTGAAAAATAAGGGGCCGACGCTAGGTACGCCCAACTACATGTCCCCAGAACAAATTTTAGGACGTGAGTTAGGCCCGCCCAGCGACTTCTATTCTCTGGCTACTGTTTTATTTGAGTTGCTCACTGGCCGACAATTGTTCAAGGCGAAAAAGGTCAAAGATCTATTTCGGACGGTTGTTCACAAGCGTGCGCCTAAGCTGCAGGACATCCGGCCCGATTTGCCTGTCGAATTGTCCGATGTACTGGCCAAGGCATTAGAGAAAAAGCCTCAGTCACGTTATCAAACCGGTCGGGAGATGGCCGATGCTTTGGCACCTTTTGAAGAAACCTTCGGTGTTGTCGAAAAGCGTCCGGCGGCTCAACAACGGCTTATCAGGCAGTTGCAACAGCAGCCGTTCTTCGAACCATTCTCAGATTTAGAAATTGCTCACTTGCTTGAGCATGTGTCAGTGCGTACCTACGACGACAAGGAAACACTGATCGATGAAGGTGATGATCAGCGTCGGCTCATGATCCTCACCGACGGTTTGGCCAAAATGGAGCTAAACGGAAAATTTGTCCGCCTGTTAGGTGAGGGAGAGTGCTTTGGAGAAACCGGCTTTATCAACGGTGGCTCACAAAAGCATCGGATAGAGGCGCTCACGCCCATTCATGCGCTGGAATTGTCCGCTGAAGTGCTTACGGAGCTGCCGCCGAAAATTCATTTGCACTACTATCGGCATATCTCCGAGA
>CAZCKD010000125.1:0-10351 GCA_964498925.1 uncultured Granulosicoccaceae bacterium | reverse complement strand
GCCCATTGAGTTTCTGCAGGCTGAAGATTTAACAACACAGACTGAAACAATTGCGATAGACCTACCCAACGATGCAGACATTTCCAATCTGCATGAGCATTTCGATCGCATTCACACGATGCGAATTGCTTTTCCCGGCACAGCTGACGGACGGGGGTTTAGCCTGGCGAAGCAACTAAGAAATCAGGGTTATGACGGCACACTGAGGGCCTATGGCCCGGTGATAAGCGATCAATATCGGTACGCTCTCGATTGCGGGTTTAACGAAGTAGAAACATCGCAGGAAATCGCTGATCGCCAACCGGCGGATCATTGGAAAGCCGCCAATGACAGTGTTTCCTACCGAAGTAAATTAGCATTAGCGCCAAAGCTACGAGAATTGCCCGAAAATGTGTCCCGTCAACAAGTCATAGATGTTAAACATTATACGGACAGTCTGTTCAGTTTCCGAATAGAACGACCCGCCAGCTTTCGATTCAATGCGGGTGAGTTCGTCATGCTCGGTATTGAGCACGATGATAAAACAACGTTTAGGGCCTACTCCATTTGCAGTGCCACTTGGGATGACTATCTGGAGTTCTACTCCATCAAGGTTCCAACCGGTGAATTTACAAAACGCTTGCAATGGATTCGCCCCGGAGATTCAATCCTGCTGAAAAGAAAATCAACTGGTTCTCTTGTAACAACCGCAATTCATCCGGGAAAGCGCCTGTTCATGCATGCCACCGGCACTGGTTTAGCGCCTTTTATTTCTCTCATTCAAGAACCGGAATTGTACGATCAGTTTGACAGCATTGTTTTGACTCATACTTGCCGTACCGAACAGGAACTACAATACGGGAAAGAGCGCGTGGATGAAGCGAAAGCAAACGAGATGATTGGAGAACAGGTACGAGAAAAATTGACTTACTTCGGATCCACGACTCGTGAGCCAGGTGACAACAACGCCAGAATTACTCAACTGATTAAATCAGGCAAGTTGTTTAAACAGTTAGGTATCGATCCCGCTCATTCAGATACCGATCGTGTTCTCGTCTGTGGCTCAAAAGCTGTAAACCTGGATATGAGAGAGCTTTATCAATCAATGGGATTTTCACAAGGATCACTTAACGAACCGGGCACATTTGTTTGGGAAAGAGCTTTCGTTGATTAAGTAATCAATCACCATATCGTTGATGCAGCTCGTTACTCACCTGCTCTAAAAATCGTGCAGAGGCAACCGGTAAAGTGCGTCCCTTAAGCTGCCCTGCCACCAGTCGCCCCGGAGCGACATCCTTGCTACTCAAAGGATTCCATGTAAAGCCGTTGAGTTCGTCGTTCTTTGGCGCATAAATCGGAATTTGAAAAGAGACAACATCGTTGTCGGTCAAACATTGACGTAATAGCGTATGACTGTCCGACTCTATAACCACATTCAAACGTTGTGTTTGTCTTACCGCTGATTGTTCTATCAAATTACGTACGCCATTAGAGCGACTCGGAAGCGCTAGCGGGTATTCGATACAGTCACTCAGCCTCAACGACTTTTTCACTGCCAAGGGATGGTTCTGATTAAAAACAGCCCGTACTGTTTGCGGGACATCGATGACTTGTTGAAATTCCTGAAAGGATTCAGGCTCAAAAACAATGGCTATATCGGCTGAATAATCGACAAGAGGTGCGCGAGCGCCAAATCGATTACACACCCTGACGTCAAATGTGACGCCCGGATGTTGTTTACGATAAAGAACAATCATTTCGGGGATAAAGCTTTCCAACAAGGCTTGACCACATACCAGCGATACATGTCCTCTACGCTCACCCGATAAATCTGAAATTTGCGATTTTACTTTCTGTAAATCGGACAGCTGTTTACGGACGTGATGGACAAACAGTTCTCCTGCCACGCTTAATCGAACACCGGTTGGCAATCGCTCGAATAGAGGAACACCCAGCTCCTCTTCCATACTCAGTATTCGGCGATTCAATGCTGTGGATGTTATCGCCAACCTATCTGCTGCTTTACGGATGGAACCCACCCTTGCAACAACATCGATGTAGTGTAAAGGCAACTGATGACGAATGACCACTCTCCCTGGATTAATAGACCGCTGCATTTTGTGCATCGATGCTCTGCACGATTAGCAGGAGTCAAATTTCAACCTGCTGTATATCCTGAACTCGATCTTAACAATCTAAAGCAGAGAGCGAACATGTCCATAAAAAGAATACAGTTATTCAATCCACTAAAAAAAGCACGGTATCGGTGCAGCATCGTAATGAGTGCATTGTTACTGTGCATCGGCAACGCTACTGCACAAGAAACTCAGTTTCTAGACGTGGAAAAGGACGAATTGAAATTCGGTTTTATTAAATTAACCGATATGGCGCCTTTAGCAATCGCTTATGAAAAAGGATACTTCGAAGACGAAGGATTATTCGTAACACTTGAGCCACAAGCCAATTGGAAGGTTCTGCTTGATGGCGTCATAACCGGCGATTTAGACGGCGCGCACATGTTGGCTGGCCAACCGCTGGCAGCAACGATCGGCTACGGTACAAAGGCTCACATCGTTACCCCTTTTTCAATGGACTTAAACGGCAATGGAATAACAGTATCCAATTCGGTATGGGCTGACATGAAAAAGAACGTTCCCCATGATGATAGCGGAAAGCCTGTCCATCCCATAAGCGCCTCTGCGCTGAAGCCGGTTGTAGAAGCCTATGCGGATGATGGCATCCCCTTTAACATGGGCATGGTATTTCCAGTGTCGACGCATAACTATGAACTTCGGTACTGGCTGGCTGCAGGCGGTCTTCACCCGGGGTTCTACTCAACCAGTGATGTTTCCGGACAAATTGATGCAGATGTCTTTTTATCGGTAACCCCTCCACCACAAATGCCATCAACAATGGAAGCTGGAACTATCCTCGGCTACTGCGTTGGGGAGCCGTGGAATCAACAAGCGGTTGCAAAAGGCATCGGTGTCCCTGTTATCACTGACTATCAAATCTGGAAAAACAATCCGGAGAAAGTGTTTGGATTAACAAAAGAGTTTACTGAAGAAAATCCTAATACAACGCTAGCCTTAACCAAGGCACTGATTCGCGCTGCCAAGTGGCTTGACGAAAATGACAATGCGAATCGCAATGAAGCCGTTGAAATTCTAGCTCGTTCTGAGTACGTAGGTGCAGATGCTTCGGTCATCGGCGCATCAATGACAGGTACCTTTGAATTCGAACCAGGCGATAAACGAGACATCCCTGACTTCAACGTATTCTATCGTTACTTTGCAACCTACCCCTACTACTCCGATGCAATCTGGTACCTAAGCCAAATGCGACGTTGGGGTCAAATCGATGAGCACAAAGATGACAGTTGGTACCACGACGTTGCCAAGTCAGTTTACCTACCTGATACCTATCTCGCTGCAGCAAAACTCTTAGTAGAAGAAGGCTTTGTAGACGAAGCAGACTTCCCATGGGAGACGACAGGCTACAGAGAGCCGACATCAGAATTTATCGATGGAATCACTTTTGATGGCCAGGCACCGAACGCCTATCTCGAGTCACTGGAAATCGGCTTAAAGCAAGCCAGTGCAGCGCCAGGCAGCTAATAAAAAAAGACGACCAGCCAACCTTACCTAACACGACTGTGATCGAGTAGCAATTATGAGTGTCGAAGCAACTGTAACCTCGGGAGATCTTCCCGAGGAAAGCCAGAAATTACGCAATTTCATAAATAAAAGCGAAACCACCATTGACGCAATCGGGTTTGGTTGGCTGGTTCCCATACTAAGAATCATCGCCGGCGATAACGTCAGCGAACAACTATCCGAACTTCGGCACAAGCTTCTAATTCCACTCATGGGATTAACGCTATTCATTGCCGCATGGGCAATCTTCGCACCCAAGGTTAATACCTCTCTCGGTGCTATACCCGGTCCTGTACAAGTCTGGAATCAGGTTGGCGTTTTGTGGGATGACCACAAAAACGAGAGACAAAAGGCTGTTCAATTTCAAGAACGCCAGCAAATTCGAAACGAAAAGCTTATTGCACAAGGCAAAGCAGATAAAGTTAAACATCGTTCCTATACAGGCAAACCTACTTATCTCGATCAAATATGGACATCACTGGTCACTGTAGGTTTAGGTTTCATTATCGCTGTTGTTATCGCGGTGCCGTTGGGTATTGCATCCGGACTATCAAGAACATTCAATGGCGGCATAAATCCGCTAATCCAAATTTTTAAACCCGTATCCCCGCTGGCCTGGCTACCTATTGTCACCATGGTGGTATCAGCTCTGTATGTTGACCCTTACGGCTGGTTACCTAAATCATTAGTGGTATCTGCCATCACCGTGACCTTATGTTCGTTATGGCCAACACTGATTAACACGGCGCTGGGTGTTGCGTCTGTTGATAAAGATCTGATGAACGTTGGCAAAGTATTACAACTTCCAACTCATCAAACAATTACGAAAGTCGTTTTACCCTCTGCCCTGCCACTGATATTTACGGGTTTGCGTTTGTCTCTGGGTGTGGGCTGGATGGTTCTCATCGCAGCAGAAATGCTTGCTCAGAATCCAGGGTTAGGAAAGTTCGTTTGGGATGAATTCCAGAACGGCTCATCAAACTCCCTCGCCAGAATCATGTTAGCGGTTATCACCATCGGACTGATCGGCTTTCTTCTCGATCGATTGATGTACACGCTTCAGCAGGCGTTTACGTTCACTTCAAATCGCTAGGGTGTGGAGCTGATGAAAACGTTATTAGAACTTTCAGGCTTAGACAAAGATTACGTTCAAGGTACAAACTACAACCAAGTACTCAAGAATATTAATCTGAAAGTAGAAGAAGGCGAATTTGTTGCCATCGTTGGATTTTCCGGTGCCGGTAAAACCACGTTGATTTCAATGCTCGCGGGTTTAGAACCCCCCACCAACGGCGGCGTCATCTACGACGGAAAGGAAGTCACAGGTCCAGGCCCTGAGCGGGGTGTTGTCTTCCAATCCTACTCACTTTTACCGTGGCTCTCAGTTAAGGGCAATGTGGCTTTATCGGTTGATGCCGTCTGCAAAGATATGAATCGTAAGGAACGCAGTGAACTGGTAGACCATTATATCGATATGGTTGGCCTATCACACGCAACAACGAGAAAACCCGCTGAGTTGTCAGGTGGAATGCGTCAACGTGTCTCAGTGGCGCGTGCACTGGCAATGAGGCCTCCGGTGTTACTGATGGACGAACCATTGTCTGCACTGGACGCCCTCAGCCGCGCAAGACTCCAAGATGAATTCGCAGAAATTTCCCAAAAGGAAAAACGTACCATCGTTCTCGTCACGAACGATGTTGACGAAGCCATTCTACTCGCTGACAGAGTGCTAACGCTGACACCCGCACCTGCTGCAACTCTCGGGAAGGAATTCAAAGTCAATATTCCTCGCCCTCGTGAGCGTTCGGAACTCAATCACGACGAAGAGTACATTGCGCTTCGTTCTGACATAACTCGCTACTTGCTGTCACTGCGTGATGAGAGCACTAAGAACGCCGCAATAACAAAAAAGCTACCCAACGTCGTTCCGATCACCCAGGCAAAAAGCGTCAGTATTCCTGAGACTATCTCTAAGAATTCAGAAGCAGCGGGCACTGACAGATATCTTCAATTTAGTGAAACCAGCAAAACCTACCCCACTCCTGAAGGCCCTTTAACAGTCGTTGATGGCTTTGATCTTACACTGCATAAGGGAGAATTCGTATCACTGATCGGTCATTCAGGCTGCGGAAAATCAACAGTACTCAACATGACTGCCGGACTGAATCCCATCAGCGACGGTAGCATCATTCTAGACGGACTGCATGTCAAAACCGCAGGGCCGGAACGAGCGGTGGTTTTTCAGGCACCATCCCTCATGCCTTGGATGAGCGCTTACGATAATGTTGCTCTTGGTGTTGAGCGCGTATACCCCAAAGCCTCAAAAGCTGAACGTTCGGAGATCATTGAATACTATTTAGAACGCGTAGGTTTGGCAGATGCCATGCATCGCAGCGCAGCGGACTTATCAAATGGTATGCAGCAACGGGTCGGTATCGCGAGAGCATTTGCCTTATCACCGAAACTGTTATTACTGGATGAACCCTTCGGCATGCTGGATAGCCTCACCCGATGGGAACTACAGGATGTATTGATGGATGTCTGGGCACGGACAAAAGTCACCACCGTGTGCGTCACACACGATGTCGACGAAGCGATATTGCTGGGCGACAGAGTCGTCATGATGTCCAACGGTCCCAACGCAAAGGTGGGCAACATCATGAAGGTGGACTTACCTAGACCTCGCTCCAGAGACGCCCTTCTCTCCCATCCGGACTACTACGCATACCGCGAAGAATTGTTAGATTTTCTTGAAGCCTATGAAGGTGGTGCTAGCCCGGAGCAATCCTTACTCGATGCTATTGCGGACAAACGTGAACAAAGACTCAAGGCCCAATCACTGCGCGAGGCGGACATTGAAATGCCAGTCTCTGCTACGCAGGAGTAAATCATGAAAGAAAAACTCATCGTCATCGGCAACGGCATGGCACCCGGCCGAATGCTTGAAAAAGTGATAGAAGCGGACCCCGACCGGTTCGATATCACCATATTCAATGCAGAGCCCCGGGTTAACTACAACCGGCTCATGCTCTCCCCTGTTTTAACCGGTGAAAAATCTTACGAGGACATCATAACGCACGATGATGACTGGTATCAAAAGCAGAACATAACGCTTCATAAAAGCACTCCTATTCAACAAATAGATTCTGAATTAAAAAGAGTAAAAACCCAGTCGGGTGAATGCCATTCCTACGACAAGCTTGTTGTGGCTACTGGCTCCAACCCCATCATCATTCCGTTACCGGGCGCTGAGTTGAAAGGTGTCATGGTCTACCGGGATCTTGATGATGTCGAGACTATGATATCTGTCGCCGCTAACAAAGGTTCCGCTGTTGTGATTGGCGGAGGTCTGTTGGGATTGGAAGCTGCGGCAGGATTACAAGCTCAAGGCATGAGTGTCACTGTTATCCACTTGGCAGATACGTTGATGGAGAAACAGCTAGATGACTCAGCCGGTTACTTGCTTCAGTCTGCCATGGCTCTTAAAGGCATAAAGATAATAACCGGGGCGACGACCACTCAAATCAACGGTGACTCTGAGGTTACTGGTGTCACGCTGGCAGATGGTCAACAAATACCCTGCGAATTAGTGGTTATGGCAGTGGGTATCCGACCGTCAACGGCGATGGCAGAAATGTCGGGCCTGGCGGTTAACAGAGGTATTCTTGTTAACGATGCGATGGAAACATCGGCACAAGATATTTTTGCACTCGGCGAGTGTGTAGAACATCGGGAAATTTGTTACGGATTAGTAGCGCCGCTCTACGAGATGGCAAACGTCCTCGCAAATAGACTACTGGATAAGCCTGCGAGCTACCTCGGATCAGCCACAGCGACAAAGCTTAAAGTTAGTGGTGTTGATTTGTACTCAGCCGGTGATTTCAGTGATTCACCTGATAGAGAGGAAATCATACTTAGAGATGCTAAATCGGGTATCTACAAGCGATTAGTTTTAGAAAACGATACCATTTGTGGAGTCGTGCTTTATGGTGATACCGACGATGGCCCTTGGTACTTCGATTTACTGAAAAAATCGACAAACATCGCAGAGATGCGCGAGTCGTTGATCTACGGCCAAGCCTTTCAGGGTGGAGAAATGCTGGACCCTACGGCAGCCGTTGCAGCCTTGCCGGATGATTCTGAAATCTGTGGCTGTAACGGCGTATGTAAGAGCACTATCGTATCCGGCATACAGAAAAAAAATCTAACGACACTCGACGAAGTCCGGGCACATACCAAAGCATCTTCCTCCTGCGGAACGTGTTCGGGCCTTGTCGAGCAAATCATGGTTCTCACGCTAGGTGAGAATTACAACCCTTCCGCAATAACACCTCTGTGCGGATGTACCCACCTAGGACATGATGATGTCAGGCGGCTTATTTCGGCAAATGCATTGGATAGTATACCGGCAGTCATGCAGGCTCTAGAGTGGAAAACATCTTGCGGCTGCGCTAAGTGCCGACCGGCATTGAATTACTATTTGGTCTGTGAATGGCCGGAATTGTACAAAGACGACTATCAGTCACGCTTTATCAATGAACGTGTTCACGCCAATATTCAAAAAGACGGCACCTACTCAGTTGTCCCAAGAATGTGGGGAGGCATGACATCGTCATCAGAACTCCGTGCTATCGCCGATGTTGTCGATAAATTCAATATCCCGGCAGTAAAAGTTACTGGCGGACAGAGAATAGACATGCTGGGTATCGAAAAAGGTGATCTCCCGGCAGTGTGGAAGGACTTGGGGAAGGCAGGGTTTGTCTCGGGCCACGCCTACGCGAAAGGTCTACGCACCGTAAAAACCTGTGTTGGTAAATCGTGGTGTCGTTTCGGTACACAAGACTCAACAGGTCTAGGTATCAAATTAGAAAAAGGCCTTTGGGGATCCTGGACACCGGCAAAAGTAAAACTAGCTGTTTCCGGCTGTCCCCGAAATTGTTCAGAAGCCACCTGCAAAGACATCGGTGTTATTTGTGTGGATTCCGGGTATGACATCCACTTCGCTGGTGCTGCCGGATTGGATATCAAAGGCACTGAAATTCTGGGACACGTCGATACAGAGGAAGAAGTCATGGAATACATCATGGCTCTGCTCCAGATGTATCGAGAGCAAGGCCATTATCTGGAACGTATCTACAAATGGGCAAGGCGTGTTGGCGTTGAAGCAATACAAAGCATCATCATGGAAGACAGCGATAAGCGTATGCACTACGTTCGACGTTTCCAAGCGAGTCAACGAGTCGCACAAGTTGACCCATGGACAGCCAGAGTTGAAGGCGAGCATCAACATGAGTTCAACGTCATCTATCCGAAAATTGCCCAGGAGGTTGTATGAGCACTTTGGTATGGCAGGAAGTTGGCTCGCTGTCAGACATACCCGTACGAGGGTCACGACGGTTTACCCACGATGGTTTTCGCATTGCAGTATTCAGAACAGCAACCGATCAAGTGTACGCCCTGCACGATCGCTGTCCTCACAAAGGCGGTCCACTCAGTGAAGGTATCGTGCACGATAACTGCGTGACATGTCCGCTTCACAATTGGGTCATTTCGCTGGAGAGCGGAAAAGCACAAGGCGCGGACAGCGGCCGGACAAATACGTTTCCCGTTAAAATCCATGAGCAAATTGTATCGGTTGCCTTACCGGATACAGACGAATAGCGATGAGCTTTGACACCATAAGCACTCAGGAACACGTTGCACCGGAAATAATCAAAACCGCGTGTCCTTATTGTGGTGTTGGTTGCGGTGTGGTGGCAAAACATAACAGCGATGCCACCCTAAAAATAACGGGAGATCCGGACCATCCCGCTAACCGAGGTCGTCTTTGCTCAAAGGGATCAGACCTTGCCCAAACTCTGGACTACGAAGGGCGCCTTTTATCTCCGTTTGTTGACGGAAAAGAAAGCAGCTGGGACAACGCCCTGAACACCGTTAGCAATGCGCTCAGCAAAGCTTTCGAAGAACACGGCCCGGAGTCTATCGCATTCTATGTATCAGGCCAGTTACTCACCGAAGACTACTATGTGGTCAATAAATTTGTAAAAGGGTATTTAGGGACTGCCAATATTGATACGAATTCCAGGCTCTGTATGGCCTCCAGTGTGGCAGGCCATAAGCGTGCATTTGGAAGTGATACGGTACCTGGTTGTTATCAGGATTTAGAAGAAGCGGACCTTGTCATTCTTACCGGTTCCAATATGGCGTGGTGTCATCCGGTTTTGTTCCAACGCATAACAGCCGCCCGAGATAAAAACAAAAACCTAAAAATTATTGCGATTGATCCTCGACGAACCGCCACTGCTGAATTGGCAGACATTCATTTAGCCATTAACCCCGGCTCAGACTCCGTATTGTTTGCAGGTTTATTAATGTACATAGCAAACAACAACGGGCTGCAATCAGATTACATTGAGGCCTATACTGAAGGTTTCACGAAAGCACTGGAAAATGCTGAAGCTTGCAGCTTAGGTTATGTTGCAGAGAAAACTGGACTGAGCCTAACAACCGTCGAAACCTTTTATCGCTCGTTTCTTAATACCGAGAAAACGGTCACTGTCTATAGCCAAGGCATTAATCAATCTGAAAACGGTAGCGATTCCGTCAACAGCATTATCAACTGCCACCTTGCTACAGGTCGTATAGGACGCCCCGGCATGGGGCCCTTCTCTGTCACCGGACAACCCAATGCCATGGGTGGACGTGAGGTCGGCGGG
>CAZCKD010000124.1:0-10418 GCA_964498925.1 uncultured Granulosicoccaceae bacterium | reverse complement strand
GATTTACCGGCTCCGTTGTCACCCATGATAGCTACGTGCTCGCCCTTACGAAGCACGAAGTCGGCATCGTTAAGTGCATGAACACCACCATAGTGTTTGGTGAGGCCTCGGGTTTCTAAGATCGTCTCGCGCGTATCATCAGTCATTTGTGTTCTCCTATTTACGCGACGCCGCGCGTTCCTGACGTACCTTATCGAGTACGACGGCGCTAATGATAATGGTACCCATTGCCATAAGCTGGAAGTAGGCATCAAGCTTTATGTAGGTAAAACCTGATTGGATAACACCGAAGACCATGGCACCGAGAACCGTACCAGCCACAGACCCTCTACCGCCGGTCAAACTGACACCGCCGATAACAGCCATGGCAATAGCATATAGCTCGTAGAAGATACCCATGCCCGACTGTGCAGTCAGATTTTTAGAACTTAATATGACGGCTGCAAAGGCCGCCAACATGGATGCTATGACGTACACCATGACTTTATGCTTTTGAACATTGATGCCGGACATGCGTGCAGCATCTTCGTTAGAGCCAATGGCGTAAGTATGTTTGCCGTACACCGTGTACTTCAGTATGCAGTGAAAGACCACAGCAAGCCCCACAAACCAATACACTGGCATCATGCCGCTACCGAGTGAAGCGTAACCTTCTGTCGGAAACGACACAGGCTTGCCTCGAGTCCATGCCTGAGCAATACCACGACAAATCAGGAACATGCCCAGTGTCGCTATAAAGGGTGGAATTCGGGTAAAGGCGATAAGGCTGCCATTAATGGCGCCTATCATTGCGCCGAAGAGTAAGGCGACTAGAACCGGTATAAGCACCGGTAAATCAAAGGCCCATGGTCCAAATACGGCTTTTGGATTGAGTCCGCCGTTAACCAGTTCAGTTTGAGCGAAAGACATTGCGATCATTGCCGTTGCTCCCACCAGGGGGCCGGACGATAGATCAATACCACCGGAAATAATGACTTGCGTTACTCCTAACGCAATAATGCCGATGATAGAAACTTGAAGGATGATGATGCGCAGTCGCGCCTCATTAAAAATAGAATCGAAACGATCGCGGGTATCAAATAGAAAACTTTGATCTTTCATGTAGGGCAGCGTTTGCCCGAGCGCTTCAAATATTGCGATGATGATGATCAACGCAATAAGAATATTCAGCTCATTTGGCCAAGACCGCTTCTTTTTATCAAAGCTGGTATTGCCGGTGCCTTGCGTTGAATCAGCCATGGAAGGCCAGTCTCCTAAATAAATGAAAAACCTGATTGTGAGTAGGACGGCTGCCACCAAGCACGTTGGTGGCAGCCGTTTTCAACACACTTACATTGTCAACTTATAAGAAGTCTTCAACATTTTCAGGAGTAACCAACTTGAATGGGATGAAAACTGTCTTGTCGACGCTTTCGCCATTTGCCAGTTTGATCGCTGTATCGATAGAACCTGCACCTTGACCAGCAAGATCTTGGAATACAGTCACGTCCATTTCACCCGCTTGCATAGAAACCAGCGCATCAGGCGTTGCGTCAACACCGCCAACGACGACGTCGTCCATTGAGATGCCTGAAGCTTTCATTGCCTGGATAGCACCGATCGCCATTTCGTCGTTGTTACCGAAAACAGCATCGAAGGGCTCGCCTGAAGCGATCCAGTTAGACATCATGTCCTGTGCTTCGTCACGAGACCAGTTAGCTGTTTGCTCATCGATCAATGTGATGAAGTTACACATATCCATTCCGATGACGTCATGAAAATCTTTTGAACGCTGAACAGCAGCTTGATTTGATAGACGACCCATCAGCATGTAAGCAGTAGCTCCACCGGATTTTCCAGCAGCTCGTAAATCCTGACACATGCGAAATGCTGCCAAAGTACCTGATTCGATTTCGTTTGACGCTACGAAAGCTTGGCCGTCAGGCAGTGTTGCCATGTTGCCAGGCTGGCGGTTAACGTATACCAAAGGGATACCCGCAGAAGCTGCAGCATTTGACATCGCAGCTGTTGCATCTGTATCAACCGCGTTAACGATGATTGCATCAACACCGGATGCGATGAAGTTGTTGATTTGATCTAGCTGCTTAGCAACATCTTCCTGAGCGTCTTCCATCTGAAGCTCAACACCTTCAAGTGACTCAAGGTGAGATGTCATGCCGTTACGCATGATAGTCAGGCCGTTATCATCAAAGTTTGCGATGGATACGCCTAGTGTCTCAGCATATGTTGGGCTGGATAACAGCGCAGCTGTTATGCCGGCAACGAGTAATGTTCTTTTCATTTCTTCTCTCCGTATGGTTGTGTCCGGCGCACGATTATGTAATTGCCGGAAATGCCCAATTGGGCCGTTAAAAAATCACATCAGTTTAAGCTTGATGTAATGTGGTTGAATGATCCAAAAAGTTGTGTCTTTGGGTCGGTAAAAGCGTGTACTTCGGGTGAAAATGCCTCGTAGGAAAAAGGTCCTTCATAGCCTCCTTCTAGCAGTGCTTTGATTTGCCCGATGTTATCTAGGCAATCGAATTCGTTGACAAGGCCACGATGCGAATCCTGCATCTCGCTCTTGGTCAGCGTTGAATCCACAACGCCTGATATATGAACGATTCCGGTATGCACGGGATAAATGTCTTCTTCACCGGCAAGGTAATGGTGGAATGTGTCGTGAACAATCTTGAAGTGCTTTTCGCAGCCCAGCGATTCGATGACGTCTATAACTTCGGACTTGAATCTAATCGATGCTTCTTCAAATCCTAGGGGCTCAATCATGCCGATAAGATCGTAGGACTGGAGTAGGGGCGTAAGCTCAATCAGCGCTTGGCGTAGATGTTTTAATCGAACGTTTTTTTCTGTAAATAAACCGTCGTTGCGGGGAATCAGGCTTATCGCTTCAGCACCACAACTTCGAGCTAATGTCATCAGCGACTCAGCCTGCTTTATCTTCTCTGTCGATAAGTCGTTGAAAGCCGAGACTTCAGATAGAGCCAGAATGCGTAGATTTTTGCCTCGCGCTGAGTTGCTTGCCTGTTCGGCGATGGAGCTGCTGAACTGAGAGCTAGCCAGATCTGTTCTGAGTTCTACCCCAACACAATTGAGGGCGCTAGCTACGTCAAGCAGCTCCTCGTGAGAAGCCTTGGCCATCGTCATATGATTGACAGAAAAACTGGGCAACTGATTTCCTTTAATTTCTCGCTGTACCGTTAACGCCTATTTGATAAGCATGTCTGCAACTATGTGTATCGAATACAGGCCAATTTCTGCATGGCAAATACTGATTTGCTGAATTCTTGCAACCGGTTGCAGAGCGCCAGTCTACTGCACTAAGAAACGTCCTGTAAACAGCTATATGCCAATTTTGGCGGGAATTTTTGGAAGACCCATAAATTGGCTGGTTGTCAGTAGTCTGGAGGTTGGTTTGTAACCGGGGAGCGGGAATTAAGGAATTATTCGCTCATCCAACGATGCATATTTAACAACCCGCCACCACGATTTGGCCACTCTGTCAGCACTGATAGTGCTGACATCCAGGCAGTCTAGTGGGCGAAGGGGCGTGAACTTGCCGAGAGTTGAAGTCGTTTATCGTTTGTAAAGTAGCCATGAGCTCGTGGGTGGTTGGGAAATTAAGCAGGAGCTGGAACAGGCCTATACAATGGCGAGGCTGAGAAAAAAGACTCCAAACATTGGTCTATAAACGCAATCCGCTCTGTCGCTAATCCGGTTAGTATCAGATACTAAGAACTCTTGAGAGCTGTTCATCGAATGTATTTAATGTGAAAAGCTGCTTTCCTCAATCTGCCTTTTTTGCGATGACGCCATGCTGAATTTTATATTACGGCGGCTTCTGCAATCCGTGTTTGTCATGTTGGCAGTGAGCCTGATTGCATTCTCATTGTTTCGTTTTGTGGGCGATCCTGTTGCGCAGATGGTCGGTCAGGAAACATCAATTGAAGATCAAGAAAATTTACGCGAGCGCTTAGGATTAAACGATCCTCTGACCACGCAATACGCGCGATTTATTGGCAATTTGTCAAAAGGCGAATTTGGATTTTCCTACAGAACCCGGCAACCGGTCAGTGAGATGATTCTTTCTCGAATGCCGGCGACGTTGGAACTGGGTGTCGTGTCCCTTTTGATATCACTCATTGTCGGAATTCCAGCAGGCATTTATACAGCTCTAAAACGTGGAGGGGTACTGTCAAATGCCATTCTGATAGCGACACTGGTTGGTATTTCAGTGCCCACGTTCGTTATTGGTATTTTTCTTATCTATCTATTCGGCGTAGAGCTAGGTTGGCTGCCAACGTTCGGTCGAGGTGGAACGGTTGAGATTGGTTGGTGGAAAACCAGTTTTCTTACAGTGGATGGCTGGAAAGCATTACTGCTGCCTGCAATCACTCTGGGTATCTATCAGCTGACACTCACTATGCGTTTAGTGCGCGCGGAAATGCAGGATGTTCTCAAAACGGACTTCATCAAATTTGCCACAGCCCGAGGAATTAACTATCGGTCCTTGTATTTTAATCATGCGTTTAGGAATACATTGGTTCCGGTTATCACTATTATCGGTCTTCAATTAGGTGGCATTATCGCGTTTTCGATCGTTACTGAATCTGTTTTTCAGTGGCCGGGTATGGGGTTGTTGTTTCTCGATTCTATTCGCTACGTTGATATTCCCGTCATGTCCGTTTATCTGGTGTTGATCGCGTTAATGTTTGTGATCATCAACCTGTTTGTTGATCTACTTTATTTTGCCATTGACCCTCGGGTGAGGTTGAAGGCTGCCCATGGTTAATTGCAATCATGTTTAATTCTTGGCGCCGAAAAGCGATTGAGAACGAGATCCTCTATCTCTTTCTTCACAATCGAGTGGTTCAGATCGCTGCTGTGATTGCACTTTTATGTGTAGGTGGCGCAGCGTTAGCACCGCTTATTTCACCAACCGACCCTTATGATATTGCCTCCATTGATATTATGGACTCTCTGGTTCCTCCTGTCTGGAATGCGGATAGCGATCCAAGATTTCTAATTGGTACGGATGATCAAGGAAGGGATTTACTGTCAGCCATTTTGTACGGTACTCGTTTGTCTCTTACCGTTGGTTTGTTGTCCATAGGATTTGCAAGCGTTCTTGGTGTGACGCTAGGTTTAATGGCTGGCTATCTGGGCGGACGTTTTGATGCGATAGTCATGCGTATTGCCGATGTTCAGCTCAGCCTACCAGCTATCCTAACGGCATTACTTATTGACGGAATAGCCAGAGGTATATTGCCGCGAGAACAACACGATAGTTTGATGATTGTTGTTTTAACCGT
The DNA here is from genome assembly GCA_964498925.1 of uncultured Granulosicoccaceae bacterium. Taxonomy (GTDB): domain Bacteria; phylum Pseudomonadota; class Gammaproteobacteria; order Granulosicoccales; family Granulosicoccaceae; genus Granulosicoccus. Next base: position 5,109 of record CAZCKD010000124.1, on the reverse strand, counting down.
CGCCATCGGTTTGTCTTTATGGGTGAACTTTGCTCGTACAGTGCGGGCATCGACATTTGTTGAGCGCAATAAAGAATATGTGCAAGCCAGTGTCATTATTGGCATGCACCCTCTGCGCATTATGTTATTCCAGATACTTCCGAATATTATGGGCCCCATCTTGGTCATACTGACGGTGGATCTTGCTGTTGCTGTGCTTTTAGAGGCGACACTGTCTTTTCTCGGCATTGGCGTGCCACCGAATCAACCCTCCTTGGGGACGCTGATTCGTATCGGTACCGAGTATATGTTTTCCGGGGAATGGTGGATCGTTATTTTCCCCAGTGGCATGCTGATTACCATGATCATTGCCATTAATATTCTCGGCGATTTTTTGCGCGATGCGTTGAATCCCAGGTTGCGTTGAATGAGCCAGGGTACCCTTCTAAGCATTCGCAATCTAAGCGTAAAATTCCCTACGCGATTTGGCGAGTTCACCGCTTTAGACTCTGTAGATATCGATGTACAGGCGGGAGAAATCCACGGTTTAGTAGGAGAGTCGGGGGCTGGAAAATCTACCGTCGGTTCGGCCGTCATGGGGTTGTTGCAAACTCCGGGTTATATCTCGTCCGGTGTCATCCGATTTCTTGATAAAAATTTGCGGGAAGTCGGTGAGAAGGAGTACCACACACTGCGTGGTCAGAGAATCAGTATGATTTTTCAGGATCCACAAACGAGTCTTAATCCGCTGTTGACGATCTCTGATCAAATGGTGGAGACGATTCGGCAGCATTCCGATGTGGGGTACTCGGAAGCCTATAAGCAAGCTGTGGCTTTGTTGGAAGAGACCGGCTTGCATGATATAGAAAGCCGTATGAATGAGTACCCTCACCAATTCTCAGGAGGGATGCGGCAACGAGTGGTGATTGCTTTGGCGTTGTGTACAAATCCGGAGCTCATCATTGCCGACGAACCGACGACAGCGCTGGATGTATCAGTACAGAAGCAAATCTTAAGTTTAATTCGTCGCCTTTGTGATAAGCGAAAAATTGGCATTATCTTAATCACTCACGATATCGGTGTTATCAATGAGATAAGCGACCGGGTGACCGTTCTGCGATCCGGACGTGTGATAGAAGCCGGTGCCACAAACGACATTCTAAGTCATCCTCAAGATGCTTATACTCAAGCGCTGATGGCTGCCGTGCCCAGATTGGATCAACGTTTAGAAAGATTCAAAAATATTGTCAGTGATGATGAGTTGAGTGCTGAAGACAATACCTGGAAAGTCCCGGGAGCCGAAGCAAGCCATGCATCCGAGTGGTTGCTCAGGCACCAGGCAACAGAGCCAGCAAACGATAACAGCTCACAGCCTGTGTTGAGTGTTTCAAATCTTGCTGTGACATTTCACAGCGGTCAGCCGTCTTGGTTTGGTCGGAAACAGGGGTTTAAAGCACTACAGAATATTTCGTTAGATCTATTTCCAGGTGAAGTTCTGGGCATTGTTGGAGAGAGCGGCAGCGGTAAATCCACCTTGGCCAAAGCGATAGTTGGTCTAGTGGATCCATCCGCAGGTTCTATGACCTATAGAGGCGATGAATTACCGAAGGGAAGCAAACGGTCGAGAAGGCACCCGGTACGACGTCAGATACAAATGGTGTTTCAAGACCCTTACTCCTCCTTGAATAATCGGCTCACGGTTGAACAGATTATTGCCAGTCCTATTAGGTTCTACGGTCTCGCCAATGATGATAAGACGATAAGGAAATTGGTGGCGTCCATGCTCGATCTGGTAGAGATGCCGCAACGCGCTATGCTTAAATACCCACACCAGTTTTCCGGTGGTCAACGACAGCGTATTGCTGTTGCGCGCGCTTTGGTGGCAAGACCTGACTTTCTCATCTGTGATGAGCCAACGTCAGCGTTGGACGTATCAATACAGGCGCAAATGTTGAACTTGCTTAAGGATATGCAGCAAGCTTTCGGATTATCGATCTTATTCATAAGTCATAACCTTGCGGTTATACGACAAATGGCAGATCGTGTGGTTGTTCTCAGAAAAGGACAGTTGGTGGAGACTGCTGAGAATGAGCAGTTCTTTAATAATCCAACGGAAGATTACAGCCGCTTACTGCTGAGCGAAACACCGTCGTTGGCCAATGTGCAGCAGCAAGAATAGGCTGCTTAGTGCTTACGTTCGCACTTAGAATTCTTTTAAGATGCCGCTTTTCCAAGCGCCTTAATGACAGATGGTCTTTGCATGATTTTGTCTGCCCACCAACTCAACGCCGGGCATTGTTCTCGCCACTCCAATGCATATCGTTGTAAGTAACTTTGTTCTGAGGCAATCCACGGAAAGCAGGCTATGTCAGCAATCGAGAATCGATTGCTTGCCAAATAATCGGATTGTTTAAGTTGCGTTTCCATCACATTTAAACAACGCCACACAAGAGCTTCGAAGTGGGAAACGGCAGCTGGATTCGCGGGTTCTGCAATTTGAAATCTACCAAATTGTCCGGCTAAGGGGCCAAGTTGACCGACCTGCCAGAACGTCCAGGAAGTGACTTTGGCCTTCTCAACCCTATTACTGCCACCTAAAGCTGGAAAGTAATCAGCTAAGTAGAGAAGTATTGCACCTGATTCGAACAGCGTAACAGTTGCGTCATCGTGATGAATAAGGGCGGGGATTTTTCCATCGGGAGAAATTTTTCGATAGTCCTCGCTGTGCTGAGAGCCGTTAGTAATATCTATCTGTTGATAAATATAAGACTCACCGATCTCTTCCAGAGCAATGAGTATTTTCTGACCGTTAGGAGTATTCCACCCAAAGAGTTCGAATGCTGGCGTTTTCATAAGAGTCCGATTTGAACAACGCTACTGATTAGTCGCCTGTATTTTTTAACTACGAGTCTGACTCTTAAACACGGCTTAGAGTCAGACCCGCAGCACTTGCTTGCTAGAACGTGAAGATGGCCTAGTTGACAGTCACCCAGCGAAGAATAAAGAAATTGTCTGTCCGTTGAGTAAGTTCCACGTTGTCTTTAGAAGCCCAAATCAATGGCTGAACATACATCGGTATGTAGGCGATTTCGTCTTGCATGGTCTTGGTGATCTCATCAATCATGCCTTGACGTTTGTCCTGATCAAGTTCGGTTTGAATGATCGGAAGCAATTCGTCAACGCGCGCATTTGAATAATCCCCGAAGTTCCAGCTGCCCAGCTTCTTTTCCTTATTAGGTGTTGTTACAAGGAAGCGAATAGGATGTTCGGCATCGAACGTACCGGGAGACCAGCCTAGCAAGTACATGTCGAAATTATCTGCACGTAATTCAGGCCAATAGTTTCTCACAGGCATTGAAGTAAGTTTTGCATTGAGTCCGACTTTGGCAAACATTGAAGCCGCCGCCTTACAGATAGCCTCATCGTTTATGTATCGGTCGTTTGGACACTGCAGTCCAAAACTAAACCCATCTGCATAGCCTGCATCAGCCATCAATTGCTTTGCAGCATCAGGATCGTAAGCCATTCTATCGGCATTGGCTGATGAGTATCCCTTCATCGCATCAGAGACTAATTGTGATGCTGGTTGAGCACTGCCTCGCATAACTTTCTTGATGAGCGCGTCAACATCAATAGCTTGATAAGCCGCTTGACGAACACGAGCATCCTGGAACGGATTTTTACCCGTTACATCATCAGAAAATTTGAGAGCGTCTGCCTGGTGAGCAAAGCCGAACATCAGAACACGTGCTTCTACACCTTCATGGACAGTGAAGCCCGAGCGTTCTTTCATGCGTGGTACATCTTGTAGTGGGATAGGTGATATGAAATCGATTTCACCGGATAGTAAAGCCGCCATGCCCGTTGCACTTTGGCCAATCGGTGTGAAGATCGCTTCAGTGATATTGCTTTCCAGTGTGTCCCACCATCCGTCATAAGGGGCCAATGTCGTTTTAACACCTGGATCGCGCGATGTGATTGTGAATGCGCCTGTGCCGTTCGCATTTCGAGTCGCGTGATTTTCTGCTTCTTTAGAAGGGCGGGCAGCCTCGTTGTCGGTGCTCCAGCCACGATCCATAATCATGAAGTTTGCTATGGAGTCTGGAAACAGTGGGTTAGGCGCATTGGTAAGAAAATCGATAGTGAGGTCATCGACGACCGAGACGCTCTTTACCGGTGCGAACCAGGATCGGACATCAGATTCTTCAGAAGATGCACGCTCATAAGAGAAAAGTACATCATCGGCAGTTAGCGCTGATCCGTCATGAAAGGTTACACCTGCGCGAAGTTTAAATCGCCAGCCTTCGCTGCCTATTTGCTCCCAGCTTTCTGCCAGGGAAGGCTCGATTTGCATCTGTTTATTCCGGCGGACGAGGCCTTCATACACATTGTTTAAAAAGCCGAGAACCGGAGCCGAATTGGTGGCGTGAGGGTCCATAGTTTGAGGGTCGGTTTTGCCGGCCCATTTAAAGGTCTCAGCTTGAGCAACATTCGATACGATCGAAAATGCTGTTGCTACGCCGAGCAGCGCTATTGCGCGGGATGAGAGTGCCATGAAAATCTCCGTGGTTGACTAGACGGGTTATCCGTCCGGTGGATTCAGTGTACCCCTCGTTAATCCCCAATGTCTTCTTGTATTGATTTGGAAGGGATCGAAAGTGCCCTCAAAGGCGTACAAGGCTAAGTTAGAAGCAATGCGCTGGATATCAGTGCGTTTTAGCGAGCCACGACAATGCAAACCTATTTTGATAGCAACCTGCCGAACATCACTGAATTTATTGGTGTTAATGATGGTGCCAAGCAGAACGAAGACTGGTAATTCGCAATGAATCGTCGGCACGACCGTGTCATCTGGTGGATAAAGCGCGATTTCCGGTTGACTGACAACGAGGCTCTCTTGTTGGCGTTGGCACAAGGGCAACGTGTGCTGCCGTTATTTGTATTCGAGCCTTCCATATTTCTTGCTAAAGAATCTTCCTTTTTTCATCTGCACGCCCAATGGCAGGCGCTTAAGGCGCTGTCTGCTTCCATTGAAAGCGTTGGGGGAAAACTTCAGACGGCTCAAGGTGAGGTCGTTGATGTTCTAGAGCAACTGCGTTGCCTGCATGGTTTTGATGCTCTTTATAGTCA
>CAZCKD010000123.1:0-10455 GCA_964498925.1 uncultured Granulosicoccaceae bacterium | reverse complement strand
AACTGATGCGATTTGTAAAGTCATAACCAATAGTTACTGAGCCACCTGATCCGTCAGAATCAGCTACCGACACACCGGCTACCTGATCTGTGTCCGGATTCAATTGACTGGCAAGAGCACCGGCACCAACGTATAGACGCTTTTCAAAATTAGGATCGTTAGGAATCAGTCGACCCGGATCAAGATCGAAATCCAGACCCAGCGTGCTACAGCCTGCCAACATCGCACTACCAGCTACAACTGCAACTCTGGCAACTTTGCGACGGCGCTGACGATAAACCAAGAACATGAAACTACCGCCTAATAAGAAGGCAACTGTCGGATCAGTCTTAGATGAACCGGACACTGTGCTGATGCTGCAACCTACACCGGATGCATCCAGACCCGTTTCGATAATACCGCTACCACCGCCGCCAGAGCTTTGAGTGATATCTGAAATACCGTCACCGTTTGCATCAGGAAGATTGATAGGTTGACCTTCCATGAGGTCACCAAAACCCGTACCCGTGCCATCGTTAGCTGGACCAGCAAAACCATCGCCATCGCTATCCGGATCTTGCGAATCTACAATGCCGTCTCCGTCACTGTCAGCGCCTGCAACAAAATCAACGTCGTCAGTATCATCAATGCCATCACCATCGACATCGGCACCACCAGTAACATCTACGTCGTTCTGGTCAGGAATGCCATCCAGATCTGCATCACTCAAAAGATCGTTGCGATCGTCGTTGTTTGCATCAACGCCACCCGCTTCGTCTAGATCACTGATGCCATCGTTATCACTATCCAAATCGAGATTGTTAGCGTTCTGATCATTATCGGAATCTATCTGCGGTGTTGGATTAGCTGCAACTGTGTCATCCAGTCCGTCACCATTAGCGTCAGTGAAGTTATCAACATCGCCTGAATTGTCCTGGTCTCTTACCGGACCAGACATTTCCAACAAATCTGACAAGCCGTCTTGATCACTATCTAGATCTCGGATATCAGGTACCCGGTCACCGTCAGTATCAATCAGAGTTGTGCTACGTGTAGGAATGGAATCATCCGCACCATCACCGTTAGCATCATTAAATGGTGTTATTCGACCATCAACACCCGCTTGTGGAAAACCTGCTTCGATAACATCAAGCAATGTATCGTTATCAGTGTCCAAGTCGAGCATATCTACAACGCCGTCCCCGTCAGTTTCTAATCTTAAATCGCTAGCACCTTGCGCAAGACCAAATGAATCGACGTTGGCAGCCGTTTGTAATCGGCCTGTATTTGAAACCCCTTCGCGTCCAGCTTCAACTGCGTCATAAACACCGTCGTTGTCACTGTCTAAGTCAAGAAAATCAGGGACCGTGTCACCATCGCTGTCGATAGCAGTTTCACGGCTATCAAAGACACCGTCGTTGTCGCTATCTCTATCGAGAAAGTTTGGAACACCATCACTGTCGTTATCGTTAGTGCCTTCAATGACATCGGTAATACCGTCGTTATCATCGTCCGCATCTTCAGAGTTTATCGTTCCATCACCGTCAGTGTCGTCATTGCCATTAGCACCTGGCTGGACTGGTGTTGAACCACCACCTTGGAACTGGGTTCCGTTATCCTGAAAATCAGGCGTTTGATCACCGTCAGAATCGACGGGGAGCTGTGGGTTGGGACCCGCTTCAACAGTGTCTGATACACCATCATTGTCTGAGTCTGATTCTCTGTAGTCAGCTGCACCGTCTTGATCGGAATCAACCGGTGTTATGAATACGCCGCCACTTTCAACCTGATCAGGAATGGAATCCTGGTCAGAATCCAGATCCATAAAATCTCGAATGCCGTCGTTATCTGTGTCGAAGATAGGCAAGCCGACAGCCTGGATGTCATCATCAACACCGCGGTTGTCATTATCTTGGAAGTCATCAACCCGACCGTCGAAATCATTATCAACACCACCGGCTTCTACTAAATCAACGATGCCATCACTGTCACTGTCGATATCCTGGAAGTTAGGTGTTCCGTCGTTATCAGTATCTAATATCGGTGTAAAAATAGTGTTTGAATCGGTAGCAGTCTCGATACTATCGACAACACCGTTGTTACCTACCGGGATGTTAGTTGCGGCAGAACCTGTGCCGTTCGGATCAATTTGATTAACACGATCGGCAGGAAGACGCCCTTCGACGATATCCAGGATGCCGTCGTTATCACTGTCTAAGTCATAGCCGTCCGGTACACCATCGCCATCTGAGTCTGTAGAGTTGGCTTCTGGAATGCCGTCCTGATCTGCATCGACAACACCTTCTTCAGTATCGAGAATACCGTCATTGTCATCATCAAGATCATTAACGTTTGCGACGCCATCACCATCAAAATCAGATTGCCCACCGGTTGGAGTTTGAGTGCCACCATTAGGTTGTGTAACAGGAGTCTGATTACCTGGATCAGGTTGAGTCACAGGATCTTGAGTACCTGGATCAGGCTGTGTTACAGGGTCCTGAGCACCTGGATCAGGTTGCGTTGCAGGATCTTCAAGCACATCAGCCGGATCTTCCAGCGTATTGCCTGAGTTACCTAAGTCTGTAATAACGGTGGGATCCTGAAAATCAGGAACGCCGTTGTTGTCATTGTCTACCGGCTCTGCGCCATTGCCGCCAGCTTCGACGATATCGTCTACGCCATCATTATCACTATCGGATTCACGAAAGTCCCCAGCGCCATCATTATCTGTATCGATTGGAGAACTAGGATCGCTGCCAGCTTCAACACTGTCAGGCAAAGTATCGTTGTCAGAATCCGTATCACGGAAATCTAACTGCCCATCACTATCAGTGTCGAATAATGGAAGTGCTGCGATCTGAAGCAAATCATTAACGCCCTTGCCGTCTAAGTCGACAAATCCGTCTGCAATACCATCACCGTCAGAGTCGATGCCTCCTGCTTCGATAACATCAAAAATGCCGTCACCATCGCTGTCAAGATCTCGGAAGTCGCGGACGAAATCGCCGTCGACATCGGATAGCTTGTACGGGTGTATGCCTGAATCAACAGACGTCTCAATAATATCCGCCAGGCCGTTAGCGCCAACTGGAATGCCGATGTCGATAGCACCGTTCAAAACGATATCTAACGAATCGATTAAATCTAAATCTGTATGAGATTCGACAATATCGAGAATACCGTCGTTATCACTGTCGAGGTCATAACCATCGGGTGTACCGTCGCCATCGGTGTCAGTTGATTCCGCATCTGCGACTCCGTTACCGTCTGCATCGATAATACCTTCGACCTCATCGGTGATGCCGTCATTGTCATCATCAATATCAATGAGATCAGGAATGCCGTCACCATCAGTATCAGGACCTTGATCGTCTCTAGCTAGTATTTCAGCCAATTCCTCATCGTCAGCACCATGTGCGTGGGACATTGGCCCTACGGTGCCGAGAGACATACCGATAGCCACCGCAAGAATAGTGGGTAACAGTTTTTTGTCTGATCCTTTCAAAACTCGTAGCAGATTTGTATTTATCATCAATTTTCTACTGACCTAAAGTCGGTCCTCAATAAAATTCTTTCAACTGGCCGAAACGCAAAAACAGTTCTGGCATTTCATACCAAGATATCAGTTAAGTTAAACAACACGCTCAAGCACAGTCGACACAATTACACGTAGTTAACGATTTATTACGCTCAAGACCAATAGCCTGTTGGATAACAACAACGTTAAACCTACACACACTTACTTAAACAACCATTTCAAGTTACTTGCTACGACTAAATAACTAGTAAGGCCATTCGTTTAAAACTCGAAACTCGATCCTTCTATTTCTTTCTCTATCTTCGTCAGTCATGTTTTGTACCAACGGTAATAATTCGCCATAACCTTCTGGCTTCAAACGTCTTCCATCAATACCGCTTTGCTCAAAAAAACGAATAACCGTTTCCGCTCGTTCCATCGACAGCTTCTGGTTAAAAGATTCTTCCCCGACGTCATCCGTATGTGCCATCACAGCAATTGCGACTTCAGGGTTATCCATTAACACTCTTCTTTTCACTTCTAACGCTTGTAAACCCTGCGTGCTCAGCTCGGCTGTGCGGGTTATAAACGTCACGTCTTCGACTACCCCTGCAAGTTCGATTCCCGGTGCGAGCCCAGGGACAGGTAAAGCCTTAACTGTTGCACTCGTTTGCACAAAATCAGACTCCACTTGCTTAGCGCTTGTCTCATTTTTAGTTGATTTGGTGTCATCCTGCTGAGGATTTACCGCTTGCACCAACGGCTTTACCTGAGCAACAACAGTCACGGCGGTTTTTTCTATCTCATTAGGAGAATTAACCGCGAGTGTTACATTGCGTCGGTCAGCGGCTCTATTTGCAGCCAAACTCAATCCGTCAAACGTTTGTCCTGCAGAATCAGATGCATGTTCAACCGATACAGTAGCTACAGATTCATCAACCACACGTAATGCCGATGGTGTAGAAACCGTAGCGATAGACGCCGATGTTGTTGCCTGCACGTCAGGCTGCTGCACTTGTATTGTGTTGGTTTTGGCCTTCGCAACAGCTACCGCAATTTCCGCCAATTGCTGACCCTGCTCTGTGTCTCTGTCCGGCAACGTCACAAGATCTACACGGTGATTTTTTATCCGCCCCTCTTCAGTGTCATTCGAGGCAATAGGTTCTAGGTCTCCCAGTCCGGAAGCTCGAAGTTGTGACTCACCTACCCCTTTGCTCAGCAGATATTGCGCAATGATATTGGCTCTGCGCGCAGAGATAGCCAAGTTTTCGGCTGGCGTCCCTGTGGAATCTGTATGAACTCTGATAAGTACACCGCTTTCTGGAAACGCAAGAAGCATCTCAGCGACACCATCAAGCTGCGCTCTCGCTTCGTTACTTAAAAACACAGAGGCTCGAGAGAATTTTACGTCGTGAAGTATTTCATCAAATAAGCCGCAACCATTTTTTCCTACAGTAATGGATTCTTCAGTATCAGGACAACGATCAAGATGATCCAGAACACCATCAAGATCCCTATCATCCGATCGCGACGCAGGCCGCCATCGATCAGCTAATGTGTTTTTGGATTGTATGGGTACTACAGGGACGGTAGCAGTTTCTGGTTTAACATTGACAGGTACCAAGCCTTGCATCGCTTTCATGCAATCAAGCTGCAAATGAAGTCGGGCAACTTCCCATTTTAAAAGCGCTTCTGTGGAGTAAACGCCCTGTTTAGTAGAGAGTTCATCCGGAATGTTTATTTCGCAATTATCTACGCTGGCAGCATTTGACACCAACATATTCCTTGAAGAATGGCCGGTGTCATCAGACACATAGCCTGAGTTATTTTCTACCGACAGGCCTTGGGAAAGGTCTTCTTTTAGGCGGTTAGAGTTGTTGGGCTGTACGTTGAGAAGCTCTGGGCTCTCAACGTGCTGTTCGCTACCGCCCTGCCTTGCTACCGATTGACAGGCAGTCAAGACAACACAAAGCGCCGAAACCATTATCGTTCGGCATCTACCTCTTCCGAAGGGGGTCATCAGCGCTTTGTGCCAGTGCATCACATCACACGTAGTGCAACACGGTTATTCATTTCACGACCTTCTGGAGAATCGTTATCAAACCGCGGTTGTGCTGAGCCAAAAGCTCTTGCTCGTAGACGTTCTACGTTCACTGATTGTTCTGTCAAATAACGAGCAACTGCCAAGGCACGCTCTCTCGAGAGTTGCATCGCAACGCCAGATTGTCCGAATTGCTCAGTGTGAGTTTGAAGCTCGACAACCAAATTAGGGTATTGGCGCAATCGTGAAGCCAAATTATCCAGAGCAAGCTCGGCTTGTGGTGTCAGGTTAGCAGTACCAAACTGGAAATCTACGCCTTCGACAATGCCGGTAAACAGAGCACATCCCGCAGGATCCGTTGGCTCGCCTGCTGCAGGCTCGTTACATTCCGCAGTTGAAGCGAATGAAGTATCAACACTGTTGGAGTCGATCATTGCTGTGTTGAATTCATCATCCGAACCCAACATTTCAGTATCAAACTCATCATCTGCATCAGCGAACTCGTCGCCAAACTCGTCATCGAATTCATCGCCGAACTCATCATCAAATTCGTCGCCAAATTCATCGGAATCAAAACCGTCATCACCAGCGATATCGAAGTTGTTGTCTTCGCTGTAACCGTCAAATTCTTCGACTTGTTCTTGAAACCCATCGTTCGAATCGTTTGAGTACTCATCATTACCTGCTGTCGTTGCAGAGACAATGCGACCGTTTTGGCCACCGTCTTCTCTAGAACGCCAGTAGAGGGAAGCTAGAGCGACCTGAGCATCACCATCAATGCTGGCAATTTCAGCACGAATGCCAATACGTCGACCCAGTGGGTATTGAAGGCCTGCGCCAATCCATACAGCTGTGTTATCAGCTTCATTGAGCAACACTTCAGACTTATTTCGGATGGAGTTCAAACCCAGTCTTAGGTAACCGGATAAGCCTTCTTGCCTGGCTTCCATTCCGCGATTCTTATAGACATAAGCAATGCCTCCCACTGACGCGGCTGTGTAGCTGATCGCCTGGTTCTGAGAGAGCATGGCATCGCCGAGGTTGGTATAAGCTGCTTCTGCGCTTAACCAATCATTGATATCGAGACCAAAATAGATGGTCGTCGCTGTGCCTTGATCATCTTCAAGAGTGAAAGGGCTGCCTGTCGTATCCGGACTCAGCTTGGAAATACCCCCGCCTGCTCCGACATACCAAGCGCCAGTTGCTGCCGCACTGGGTGAAGACACTAATACTGTGCTAGTTAGCCCTAAAGCTAGTGCAAAGGCTCGTTGTGTTATTCCCGACATTCTTGAGACTCGTCTTTCTGATTCGAAAGTCGGTTACTGAGCATTTAACACGCCAATTGGCCCGTTTTTGAGAAATAGCTCAATAAAAAATACGCCAATCACGGCACCTCAATAACGAGGAAACAGGGATGAGATGGGAGATAAGCGGTGTGGCTAGCCATATCGAATGCTTAAGATGCACTCAAGAGACTGGAAAAAGATAGCCGTCCCTGGCTGCGTTGGGGCCTCCTTACCTGCAAGTACCACTTGGAGGAGGTTGCAGCGTGATCTACATCACATATCTGCATTTCCATTAAAGGCTCTTAGCGCGTAAGAGTCAACAAGAACAGAAGCTTAGAGCTCTCCACCACGTTACACCGATAAGAGATCAATGACTTACATCAATTTCTGCGCTGATGACGTCGGTAAACCACCACGCCAATGATGATAGACAGTAATAAAAGAACTCCACTGAGTATTAATTGAAAACTGGACCCCAACCGGATTCCCGAACCCAGTAATGCAAAAGCAAGCATTTGCGGTATATAACCCACCGCCGATGCCGCCATAAAAACCTTGATGGGTATTGATGTAAATCCGACGCAGACGTTAGTGATTAAATTGGTACCAAAGGGTTGAAGACGCAACACCAACACCTTGGCAAAAACATCCTCTCTGACAAAGTTATTGAGCTTTTCGATCATGTTCGGAAATCGACGATGTACAGACTCCCTTAAACACAACCGAGAGACACGAACCGTCAAATAACATCCCAACAATGCGGCCAACAAGGAAAGGGGGACACCCAGTGATACGCCGTAGGCAATACCGGAAATGAAGGCTACTAATTGTCTAGGTAGTCCAACTGAGGTTGCCAGCATGCCTGCTACAACAAACAGAATCATGCCAGAGAGGCCCCGTTCCTCAAGCATCACCCCCCATGCTTCAGCCGGTATCCACTCAGAAGGTGGGAAGAGTATTGATCCCACGATAATGACTGCCAGCAACAGCAAGAGTCCAACGCTTCCCAGCGAACGACTTTGTGCAGAGCTTATTTTCATAAAAATAGCATTCAGTCAGAGTGTGATTGTGGTGCGCGGTGTCTCCACCGAGATTAAGGCGGGAGAAAGCCCTCTGCTCTTTCAGACCTTAAAAGTAGAAGAATTATCCGAAAGCCTGGCAGGTATAACAAATTTCACCGGCATCACTATTTTATGCGCAGATTAAGCGAATATTTTGACTAACACCCACTCTCCAGTCAGAAAAACGCACAGATGGATACAGGCAGCGTTACCGGCCAATAAATTCCTCTGTTAACCGCGGCAAACCTCAGATTCCTACCGGCAAGTGCTGATTTACCGCTAGCTACGGCCTTTATTCAGATATAACTCGACTCACCCTTTCTCAGGCATCACGACAACAGCCCTGCCGCAGCCTGTGAGTTTTGATGCGTATCCCCATTCTCACCAAACTGGCGCCACTGTCGCAACTGGCAAGCCGAACGCCGCCTCAGGCTGTGTGATTGGGGCATTTCCAATAGAATTACGCGATATAGTCCTTTAACGACGGCATCGTATCGCGATAGCCCATCATCTTAATATTCAGGTTCTTTTTCATGGCAAGTTTTCCATCGACGGCGAAGGTCGTCATTATTGGTCAAGGTGGCATCGTGGGGGCATCCGTAGCCCACCACCTGATTGAGCGCGGTTGGGACAATATTGTGGGCATCGACAAGTCTGCAGTTCCTACTGACGTCGGTTCGACCGCCCATGCGTCAGATTTTTGCTACGCCACGGCACACGACAACATGACGTGTCACACCACGATGTACAGCATCGACTTTTACGAAAAGTTGGGACGCTATGAAAAAGTCGGTGGATTAGAGGTCGCAAGAGTTGGCGACGATGATCGCATGGGCGAACTCAAACGCAAAGTTGCCTCTGGCAAAGCTTTCGGTACCAATGCGCGCATGATCAGCGCGGCAGAAGCGAAAGAAAAAATGCCCTTGCTTGAAGAAGACATGATTCAAGGCGCTCTTTGGGATCCTGATGCAGGCCTGGTTGCCCCACGCTCACAAGTGGTCACTGGAGAGATGGTGGAGGCCTGCGAGAAAACCGGGAAGCTTTCGGTATTTGCCAATACCACGGCTGATGCTTTGGATATTAAAGACGGTCGCATTGTCGGTGTGGAAACCAGCAGAGGCTATATTGCCGCCGATCACGTCGTTGTCTGCGCCGGACTTTGGGGACGACTCATCGCGCAAATGGCCGATGAAGATCTCCCTGTCATGCCTGTCGATCATCCACTGCTGTGGTTCGGCCCTTATAACGAATTTGAAGGAACCGGAAAAGACATTGGCTATCCACTGCTGCGCGATCAAGGCAACTCCGCCTACTTGCGCGATACCGGAGACCCTAAAACATCTGAAGGTGGGATGATCGAATGGGGTTACTACGAAGAGAAAGAACCCAGAATGTGTCATCCACGGGATCTACTCGAAAAAGAAGAAGCTCGACTGTCACCGTCCCAACGAGACTTGGAGATGGAACAGATCATGGAGCCATTAGAGCGCGCAATGGAACTGACGCCTATTCTGGGAGAATTAGGTTTCGATGAAAAACGTTCGTTCAATGGATTATTACAAGTCACCGCAGACGGCGGACCATCCTTAGGAGAATCCAGCAAAGTTCGCGGCTTGTGGTATGCCGTGAGTGTGTGGGTTAAAGACGGACCTGGTACCGGAAAATTGATAGCCGATTGGATGACTGATGGCAGAACCGAGATTGACCATAGCGGTGTTGATGTCGCTCGCTACTATCCGTTTCAGCAAGAAGAAAAATATATTCACGACCGATGCTACGAGACAGCCTTTAAGATTTACAACCCGGCCGTTCACAACAGAGAACCCTATAGCAAAGGAAGAAGTGTTCATAAGAGTCCTTTCTATGAGCGAGAGGAAGCACTCGGTGGATACTTTATGGAAGCCGCAGGTTGGGAACGTGCCCATGGCTACGCAAGCAATGAACACCTACTAGAAAAATTCGGCGATAAAGTCCCTGTGCGTGAACACGAATGGGATAACCGCCATTTTTGGCGTGTGTCCAATGCAGAGCATCTACAAATCTCTGAAGACGTGGGCATGGTGAACCTCTCTCATTTTGCGATCATCGATGTCACGGGAGACGATGCAGAAGCGTTGATGGAGTATGTCTGCGTTGCCAAGGTGGGTACCGACACACCGATTGGCAAAGGTATTTACACACACTTTCTGGATCATGTTGGCGGTGTCAGAGCAGACCTTACCGTCATCCGCATGGCAGACAACCACTACCGTGTCATGGATGGTGGAGACTCCGGTGCACGTGATCTTATCTGGTTACAACGCATGCGCGATGATCGTGGACTTAACGCCACGGTTACAGATAGAACCACTGAATTTTCTTGTTTAGGTCTTTGGGGGCCTAATGCTCGCACAACGTTACAGAAGGTTGTCAGCGATGCAGATGCTGTCACCCATGAAAACCACCCTTACATGAGTGTCAAAACAATCGAGATAAACGGCGCTAAGGTTGCGGCCTTTAGAATCTCTTACGTTGGCGAACAAGGTTGGGAATTGCACTTTAACTACGATGACGGCCTTGCCGTGTGGGACG
>CAZCKD010000122.1:5495-10471 GCA_964498925.1 uncultured Granulosicoccaceae bacterium | reverse complement strand
CCTAATGCACTGAACAGACGATTGAGCGGAAAGGCCAATGCCGCGGTATCGGGTGCTTCCAGTGGTAAATCGATACCTTGTGAAAATGTTTCGGAAGGCCTGTAAGCCACTTTAGGATCCGGCAGACGCCCATCCAGTTTATAGAGAAGTTCTGTACAGGCACTGCCGAAGCGTCTTGTGAGGGCTGCTGGAGGAATAGCGAGTAGCTCGCCTAATGTTCTTAATCCGGATTGGCGAAGACCTTTCAAGGTGAATTCGTCCAGTGGAAGATAGCTAACCGGTACACGATTGAGTATTTTGTTTAAAGCTGTTTGCGTCGTGATAGGTTTATGCATACCAGCACGAGCGAATAGCTCGGCAGCTTTCGGGTTTGGTGCCACGGCTGCGCAGATACTGACATGTTGCTCTCGTGCACTGTTCGAAATTTCTGATAACAAGCCGTCCAGACCACCAAAGAGCTTTAGGCTTGCAGCAATTTCTAACAGAATGATATCCGGTGGTTCAGGGCTTACCCAAGATGTGAACTGCATGGCCCATAGGGTGAGCTGTTCCAGATGTGCTTGTTGTTCTACTTCGTCGAAATCGCTGGTGATTAGATTAGGGACCAATGCATAAGCATTTTTGAGTGCCTGACCAGCACTGACACCACTGGCAGACGCACACTCGTTACACGCCATGATGCGTCGTCGTGGGCCTTCACTGAGTACCACGGCACGAGGTTCGTCAGCGGAGCCTTCGTTTTGCCGGTCGATGGGCAGTTGGGGAAAGTGTAGTGCCAGCCACATTAGTTGCTAACCGTTGCCTCTGGAACTGGCCATTCCACGCCTTGAGACTCGTCGAATTCGGCGGGATCGATAACAACGGTTTGTTCATGGCCTCCACGCACTTTAATCAGAGTGAGTGTCAGTTGGGCATGAACGATATCGGCTTGTAAGCGCACGGAAACCGGAGAATGTTCTTTGGCATCGCGTAATGGTCGATAAACGGTTGCCCAGGTTTTGCCGGTCTCTGCAGCCAGTTGTAGACGACGCTGTTTTTGCGCAGTGCTACGTTCCACCCAAACAACAACACTGGCAAACAATCCGGCTCTTAAGACTTGTTCGGCTGCCCACAATGTATTGATATCGTCTTTACTATCGATGATGAGTAGACGATCGAGACGAATACCGGCGTTACTCAATGCTGGTGCATAAGGTACATGCGGTGGATTAATGAATGCAGCCCACTGATCTTCTCTAGTGACTTTACTTAAGGCGGGTAATAGCAAGCTGACTTCGCCAATACCTTGTTGGCTGGATAGAATTTCCGTGACACCACCAATACACCAACCACGTGTTGGCAATGCATTGTCTAGCGATGCAAAACCTGTGGGGATAGAATCTTCGTCAGTGTATCGCTCACGGCCGCGCCAGAGCGCGGGTTGTGACTTTAATAGAGCGTCGAGTGCAGGGTCCATGTGTGTACGCGCAATCTGTGATTGCTCCACATCGAATAATGGCTACGTTGTTAAGAAAAAAGAAGCGCCGGCTAGGAGTCACGGCGCAAAACGCCCACGTAGACACCTTCTATGTGGAATTCGTCTTCCCGAAGGTCGACTCGTATGGGTTCAAATTCATCGTTTTCTGGCAGTAGTGTGACAATATTGCCGCGACGGCGGAAACGTTTGACAGTAACTTCGTCATTAACGCGTGCTACAACAACCTGATTGTTTTCGACATGCTCTGTTGCATGTACGGCGAGTAGATCACCGTTGAGTATGCCGATGTCTTGCATACTGGTGCCGTTGACTCTTAGTAAATAGTCGGCGTGAGGGTAGAAGAGGTCGGGGTCGACTGGAAGATATTCCTCGACATTGGAATCGGACATGATGGGTTCACCAGCGGCCACCTTGCCAACTAATGGGATGCCGTCTTCTTCGAATTCACTAACGACCCGTATGCCTCTTGAGGTACCCGGGATGAGTTCTATAGCGCCTTTACGCTCTAACGCACGCAGGTGATCATCAGCAGCTGTGGGTGAACGAAATCCGAAATGCTCGCAGATATCAGTACGTGTTGGCGGGAAGCCAGTACGATCAATATGCGATTGGATCATACGCAGAATTTCCTGCTGCCGTTTAGTGAGATCCTGCATGGGCAATCATCCATTCATTGGTGAGTCCTGAGTATATTTACAGTTGTTGTGAAATGCAACCGTTAATGACAGACAGAACTGTTAGCTATTTATGAAACGGCATCCTGTCGTTTCTCGATGTGTTTAGCCCAGAAGACAGCCAGCAGGCTGATGATCGTGACCAACAACATCAGTATAAGCAATGCCGTGGAGGCATTTTCATCGGGAAGCAATATTCCTGTAAGCATGGACAGTGGTGCACCGATAGCCACAATAACGGCACCACTGACACCTGCAGCCCCGCCAGCTAATGCAGGACGAATGGACATAGTCCGAGCGTTACTGCTTGGCATTGTCAGGCCATTGCCAATACCGACAGCGACAATGCTTGCGAAAAATAACCAGACCGGTAGAGCATTAAGCAAACTTGCCACTAACGCGATCGACAAACCGATAACGGTGATAACACGACCTGAAAGCATCATGAGTAGGGGATCCGTTGTTGATGCATATCGGCCTGACAGGTAGCTGCCAAACATATAGCCTGCAGTGCCTGTGGCTAAGTACAGTCCCATTTCCGTCGTTGAAATGCCAAACTCTAACTCAGCGATTAACGGTGCACCGGTAAGAAAGATATATAAATTTGCAGTAGAAAAGGTTGTGCACAAAGCATAGGCCCAAAAGCGACTTTCTTTTAGAAGGTCCCAGATGGTTTCGTTGTTTGAATCGGCACTCACCACTGGCGCAGCTTTGGTTTCTTCAAGGTCTTTTAAACACCAGAAAAACAATGCCACGCCTAAACCTGCAAGTGTGTAGAAAATAGATCGCCAGCCGAACTGTGTGTCTAACAGTCCACCGACCACCGGGCCCAGCAAGGGGGCCATCGCCATGGCCATGCTGATATAGCCAATGCGACTGGCAGAGTCTTGTTCATTGGTTGTGTCTCGAACCACCGCCATACTCAACACATAGCCTGCCACCATGATCGATTGCAGCATGCGAAAAAACAGAAACGTCTGAACGTTAGGCGCTAACGCGCAGCCAATTGAGGCAGCCGCAAAAAAAACAAGAGCGCCTAGTAACACAGGACGACGACCGATGCGATCTGATAGCGGGCCTACAACCAGTTGTACGATGGTCATGGCCGCCAGGTAGATACCTACCGAAAGACTGACCACGCTGTAGTCACTGTTTAAGTCGGCCGCAATATTCACCATAGACGGCACAAAAATATTGAGCGTAACCGTCGATAGGGCTGTCAATAGAATGAGCGTGGATAGCCGGGGTGGGGCGGGTGTAGCTGGTGTTGGAGGATTCATGTAATTATAGTGGGCGTGCACTCGGGATAATTAAGTACAGCCATGACAGAAAACGACATTCGCCAAAAGATTATAGCCTTGTGTTTACAAATGAATGCGACCGGGCTTAACCAAGGCACATCGGGCAATATCAGTGCTCGTTTCGGTAACGACATGATTATCACGCCCAGCGGTGTGCCCTATGAGCAGTTGGAACCTACTGATCTGGCAAAAATGTCATTGAGCGACGATAGTGATGAAGCGTGGGATGGGCCTTGTAAGCCGTCCTCAGAGTGGCGCTTTCATAAAGATATTTTACAGTCGAAACCCGGCCTTAACGCTATCGTGCATACACACTCTATGTTTGCCACCATCGTGTCCATCAGTAGGAGCAACATACCTGCCTGCCATTATATGATTGCCGCTTTTGGCGGTAATGATGTGGTCTGCGCCAATTATGAAACCTTTGGTACAGCCGCTTTATCCGACAGCATCATTAAGGCAATGGAAAATAGGACCGCCTGCTTGTTGGCTAATCACGGGATGATCGCTGCGGGCACCGATTTGGACAATGCCATGTGGTCCGCTGTTGAATTGGAAACGCTCTCCCAACAATATTATTACGCCAAATTGGCCGGTGACATGGTGATTCTGCCCGATGATGAAATGGAACGTGTCGTCGAGCGATTTAAAGATTATGGGCAAAAAACCAAAACATGATCACCTTTTAATGCTCCGGTTGAAAGAAAGATGACAGCGACAGACAAGCCGGTCACAATAGACCAAACAACCGATGGTGTAGTCAGCAAATGACAGAATCTAAATCTCGTTTCCCAACGCCGGCTTTGGACACTTTGCCCGACGATATTCGTACCCGAATAGAAGAGGTTTCTGAAAAGTCAGGCTTTGTGCCCAATGTATTTACCGCGTTGGCTCATCGCCCTGATGAATTCAGAGCTTTCTTCAGTTACCACGATGCGTTGATGGAAAAGGAGAGTGGTCTTACTAAGGGTGAGCGCGAAATGATCGTGGTTGTCACCTCGGCCATGAATCACTGCTTGTACTGCGTGGTGGCTCATGGAGCCATCGTTAGAATTCGCGAGAAAAATCCTCGCTTATCTGATCAGCTGGCGACGGATTACACGCGCGCTGAAATTACACCTCGACAAATGGCCATGCTTGATTTTGCTTGCCTGGTATGTGATCAGGCGGCAGAAGTATCCGACGAAGATTATGAAGAGCTCTACAACCATGGATTCACCGCAGAAGATATCTGGGACATCGGTGCCATCGTTGCGTTTTTTGCTCTATCAAATCGGATGGCAGGCCTTATCGATATGCTGCCTAATGATGAGTTTTATGCTTTGGGGCGAGAACCGAAGTCATCTAAGCCGCGTTTGGTGAAGTAGACAAAGGCTTGTAATAATAGGGAGAAGCGAATGCTTCTCCAATGAATATGATAACAACATAGATATGAAGCAGATGTTCAGCGATTGAATTGAACTACCATCGCTGACTGCTGACTGCTGACTGCTGACTGCTGACTGCTGACTGCTGACGGGCTAT
>CAZCKD010000122.1:0-5395 GCA_964498925.1 uncultured Granulosicoccaceae bacterium | reverse complement strand
GCTGACTGCTGACTGCTGACTGCTGACTGCTGACTGCTGACTGCTGACGGGCTATAGCTGTTTAAGTAGGTTTGCCATCTCAACTGCAGCTAATGCAGCTTCGGCACCCTTGTTACCCGCTTTACTGCCAGCTCGCTCTATTGCCTGTTCCATCGTTTCGGTTGTGATGACACCAAAAGCGACAGGCACGCCTGAATGCCATGCTGCGTTTCCGATGCCTTTGCTGGCTTCACCGGCGATGAGTTCGAAATGAATGGTGCCCCCACGGATGAGTACACCTAAACAAACGAGTGCATCATATTTGCCGCTTTCGGCCATTTTCTTCGCTGCCAGTGGAATTTCGTAGCAGCCTGGGACCATAGCAATAGTGATGTCATCATCGGCTACGTCGTGTCGGATGAGGGCATCTTTAGCACCTTCAAGCATACGATCGCCCATAAAGTCATTCCAGCGGGTGCTGACGATGCCAATTTTTAAACCTGTACCAACCAGTTTTCCTTCGATTACTTTTGCCATTGTTTTCTGCCGCGTATTAATGAATTAGTTAAAGTGATGACCCATGCGTTTAGCTTTGGTATCGAGATAGTCTGCGTTGTGTGTCTGCGCTTCAATTACCAATGGCAAGCGTTGGGCGACATCGATGCCTAATGATTGCAGGGCTTCTTGTTTAGCTGGATTATTACTGAGTAGCCGTACGCTGGAAACGCCTAGTTCGCCTAACATCGCTGCTGCAACTTCATAAGATCTTGCATCGGCTGGAAACCCGAGTTCATGATTAGCATCAACCGTATCCCTTCCTTTATCCTGAAGTGAGTACGCACGAATTTTGTTGCCCAGACCAATGCCACGACCTTCTTGCCGTAAATATAAAACGATACCGTGACCGGCTTCTTCGATCTGGTGCATGGCCGCATGCAGCTGTGGTCCACAGTCGCAACGTAATGAGCCGAAAGCATCTCCACTCAAACATTCAGAATGAAGTCTGACGAGGGACGAGTCGGCCTCGATATCACCTTTAACAAGAGCACTGTGTTCAAAACCTTGTTGGTCCCGAAATATAATGATGTCGAAGTTGCCGTGATCAGTCGGCAAGACACTACGTCCGATCTCTGTGACCAGTTCTGTATGGCTTGCTGCATTGTCAGTAGCGTCAGACGATGCGCTAACAGAATCCGAAGTTTCTAAACCAGGATTGTTGTCAACATTCTCATCGTTTGAAGCTGCTTTGGAGCTTGTATCGACGGCCGTTGCCATATTGCCTTGGTTTAAAGTCAACCGAAAGTTGGCGAGTTGTTCAACTGAGATGATGGGTAAGCCGTGCTTCTGTCCAAACTCTTTAAGCTCGTCCAGGCGCATCATGGTTCCGTCCTCGCGCATAACTTCGCAGATGACACCAGCAGGTGTTAACCCCACCAGTGCGGAAAGGTCAACGCTAGCCTCGGTTTGTCCACGCCGTTCTAACACGCCGCCATCACGTGCGCGCAAAGGGAACATATGACCCGGCATTGCAATATCGTCGGGTGTTGTGTTTGGATTTATCAGCGTGCGAATAGTATGCGATCGGTCTTCAGCAGAGATACCGGTAGATACACCATTGGTCGCTTCCACAGAGATGGTAAAACCTGTACCAAATCCACTTCGGTTGTGAGCTTGCGGCACCATCATAGGAATTTTCAGTCGATCAAGCAGCGCACCGCGCATCGCGAGACAAACCAGGCCACGTGCATGTGTCACCATAAAGTTAATGGCTTCGGGCGTTGCGAAATCTGCAGCGAGTACAACATCGCCTTCGTTTTCGCGATCTTCATCATCAACGATGATAACCATCTTGCCTTGACGATAGGCATCCATTGCCACCTCGACTGATGATAGTTCTGAGTTACTCATGTTCATTCTCTATCTTTTATTCTTATGCTACTCAGGACCTGCAACAGCATTTGCTAATTGCCCGTGCTGAATAAGTCGCTCAACGTATTTCCCGAGCACATCCACTTCAATATTGATTTTGTCGCCCACTTGTTTTTGTGGCAGAACAATATGCGCCTGTGTGTAGGCAACCAGTGTCACGCTAAACCAGTCACTGCCCACATCAACGACGGTCAGACTGGTTCCATCCAGAGTGATATAGCCCTTAGTGACGATGTAGCGCATAACTGATTCAGGAGCAGTGATGGCAACCCATAATGCATCTTCATCGCGCTTGAATGACTTAACCGTACCTGTAGTGTCTACATGCCCTTGAACAAAATGACCACCCATGCGTGTTGTGGGTGTCACCGATCTTTCGAGATTGACGTTAGAGCCACTGACTAAAGCATCAAGGTTGGTTCGTTTGCGAGTTTCGGGTGCAAGTCCTGTGACGAAACCTTTGTCATCTATTTCCGTGACAGTCAGGCACACACCATTCACCGATATGCTGTCGCCTAAAATGGTGCCCTCAAGAACAGTTTTGCAATTGATAGACAATGCAAAGCCATCTCCGTCTGGTTGGCACTCTCTAACGGTGCCCAGTTCTTCTACTATTCCGGTAAACATGTCTCGTTTGCCTGCGAAGCTATGGTTGTAAATGTGTTTGGTTTTCACCAACACGCTTGGTTTGTTCGGTTGTGTTCAATACGGATGCCGTAATTGATTGAGTACAACCTCTAATAAGTACATCGTTGCCTAAATGCTCAATGTGAATATCATTGAGACGTGTTGCATCGTCCAGGGTGTTTGAGCCGCTGGCGCTAAAAGCCGTTTTAGCGTGGCTGCCGCCAATGATCATCGGCGCCATGAACGTCCAGTATTCGTCAATAAGCCCGGCGTCACGAAAAGAGCCATGCACTGAGGCTCCACCTTCCAGTAGAACGCTCTGTATATTTTTATTGGCTAGCGTACTGATAACCGCTTGAGGGGACACGCCGGAGCCGCTTTTATTGGTTTCAACTACGAGCACTTCATGTCCGTTAGCTTCAATAGCTTCTTTATGTGCATCGGGCATTTTGTTGGTCGTAATGACCAGACTTGAAGTGGGTAGTCCTTTCGATAACAATTTTTTGTTAAGTGGAATTCTTCCGGCGCTATCGAGGAGTACTGGACGAGGATGTCTAATAGTGTTCGCAGCGCAGACAGAATCTGGAAGGCGAACGGTCAGCGACGGGTCGTCGTTGATGACAGTGTCAGCGCCAACAACAATGGCATCGACCGCTTGGCGGAGTTCATGTCCTTTCTGTCTTGATTCGCTACCGGTGATCCATTGACTATGGCCGGAATGCGTTGCGGTTTTTCCATCGAGGCTTGTCGCAGACTTGGCGATTATCCAAGGGCGCTTATGTGCAACGGATGTAAGAAAGAATCGATTGATGTATTTGGCTTCACCTTCAAGAACGTGCGAGGTGATATTGACTCCGCGTTCAGCTAACCATTGCCCGCCGCCTGCCGCGTTAGGGTTGGGATCCGACACTGCATAGACCACATGTCGAATACCGGAGTCGAGGACAAGTTGAGAGCAGGGTGGTGTTTGACCGTGATGATTGCAAGGCTCTAGCGTGACGTAGATAGTGGCATCGCTGAGCGGTGGTTTTTTGTTTGTCGACGGTGCGCTATCTAACTTGGCTGTATTGGTGGTTGCATCGCTAGCCGGTGTTGAATTTTTCGCCAAATAATCCAATGCGCTATTTATGGCATTAACTTCTGCATGAGCTTCACCGTAAACCTCGTGCCAACCTTCACCGATGATCACACCATCACGCACGACCACGCTGCCCACGAGCGGATTAGGACTGGTACAGCCAGTTCCGCGTGTGGCGAGCTCTAGGGCGCGTTGCATGAAGGGTTCGTGTGCTGGCACTGCTTATTCAATCCTCGAAACTATAAAAATCATTTATTCGAGGCGACAGCGCGCACTGCTGTACCGCAAGCCCGGACAGAGCAACGGTACTGCCACGCACCCAAAAAGGCCGCGTAGCACCAGTGTTCAACTTCTCTCATCCGGACTCTAACCGTCGGCTCTGGACTTTGACCAGATCCACCGCTTGGCAATGAAAACGCTACTGCCTTACGGGTCACGGGCTTGGCAACACTCCCAAATGAGAGGCCACCCTACCGCCGGTGGGGAATTTCACCCCGCCCCGAAGTTGGTTACTAAGTTGGAAAATACTCCACTCTTTAGTGTTTTGCAATCGGGTTTTCGGCAAATGCGGGTCCTAAGTGAAGGATTTCACGGGATAATGACGACTTCGAGCACTATCTGGTATCTCTGGGCGAGGTTTTCTCGCGCCTGGGTGATTTGTTGCCAGTGGGAAGCGGTGGCTATTTCGTCCCGTATCAGTAGTTGCAGAACGACCGAACGGTCCTCTCCGTTGTCCATAATCGTGGTGGTGTCCCCATTTTCGGTTGTCGAGATGAAGCCGTTTTCATTCAGCGGCTGTATGAAGGAGTTGTAAATTTCCTGCCCATCCCGATTGAGCCGGTAGAGAAGTGCGTTTGGATTAGAATCGTTATTAAATGAGGGGGTTGACAGATCACGGCTTCTAACCGCGATGAATCTGTCCCCATCAATAAAGTCTACGATGGGAAAAGAACGCACAGTCGCATCCATCGAACCGTACGGCTCGGTTTCAGCCAAACCGTCTTCGATTCTGGATCCGCGTTCAGTGCCAAAGTACTCGACAAAATAACTTTCGCATGATTGTGGGCGGAGATCCAGGCCAGTTACGAAAGAGCCCAGGGGGCTTGTCTCGATGGGTGGGTATGGATTAGCGCTTGTATCGCATGTGTGTGAATCATCGTCACTGGGGCAGATTTCGCTCGATAGCGTTATCGCATTGCCTTCAGGCGTGATGAGTGTCGAGGGACCGGACTCGTCATATTCAAGGTTGAGGCTACTTCCCGCCTCGTCGGTGATGCTCTGAACGCGTTGGTTTGTGTAATTGAGTGAAACCGATTCGCCGTCTGCATTGATTACTTGGGTGAGATAAGAACCTTGAAAGGCATGACTATCTGACTCTTCGTTCACCCAAATGAAGTCGCCATCTGCTTGAGATAAGTGCCCCGAGTTCTCGGTTACTGGTACATACACACCGTCCATGTTTTGAATGAAATCATGCCGAATGCCTTCGTGATCGAAAACACTGTAAGTCCCTTGCTCATGGGTGAGCCGGATGTCGTAACGAGTTCTGGAGATCGTATTTACGATTGATTCGTCTTGTCCTGACTCATTTGGGATGGATACTTCGAAAAACGTGCGGGAAAAGGACAGGGGTGTTTCAGGGTGTTGATAATCGATCGTGCTTGTACAAGGCTCTCCACCGATTACCGCTAGTGAATTCGTGGCGTGGAAACTCGTTGTTATGCAGAAAAACAACGGCATAAAAAAGGCCACACGTCGGGAAGTATTGGTGTTTATTGATCT
>CAZCKD010000121.1:0-10582 GCA_964498925.1 uncultured Granulosicoccaceae bacterium | reverse complement strand
ACAAGGCCTGCAAAATATCATCTCGCGTTGCCGACTCATCCAGTAACGTTATGCGATCCGTCTCGACATCCAGAGTTTGCAATGACTCATACACAGCAGATGCTGTATCACTGAACGATTCTGAATAGGACTGCTCTCCCCCCAAACCAGAAACCACCAAAGAAAAATTACCCGCCAGAACAATCTGTGCAGGCAGACACAGCAACACAGTTACCACTAGAAGACGCAGACGTTTATTCACAGGCGTTTCCAAGTAAGGCGCAACAACCATTCAAGTAGTTTCAGCAGAATGATCAAGAGGAACAGAAACGGCATATTCCAAAGCGGCAAACGATTTTCACGCTTTAACGCCGCGTTACTGCCGATAAGAATCTCCTGCAAACGATCAACTTGCGAGACATCTAAATAGCTTCCACCGGTGGCATCGGAGATGCGCATCAACAGATCGGCATTTAACTGGCTGTTGTAAAGTTCGGCATTACCTTTTTCTGACAACCACCAACGCTCCTCGGTGTCCGGCGCTCGGGTGGGAGACTCGCCTTGCACCGGAGTACTGGCCACCACCGCATACGCACCGGCTAAATCTGCAGGCACCTGACCCGTGAAGCGTCCTGGGTTAGACAAGTCGGCAGCCAGATCGACCGTGCTCACAACACCATCCGGTGAAGTCAGTCGAAGAGGAAAAACCGCTTGTTGCAACGGTGAAAAATCATTTTCGTAAGCTGTCACGCTGACCACTGCCGTTTCGGAATCTCTGACAACGGTTTGATCCATCGCTACATTAATTTTAGGCACGCTGTTTTCAACTAGTGCACCCATCAATTGCTGCCAAAACTTTTCGTGCCGTTCATCCACCGAAGGAAGATTCATCTGCCAACGCCATGTACCACTTGTTCCGAAGACATAGCTTCTGCCTTTCCCATAACGTTGTGTCACAAGCAACGGCTTTGCCTGCCCAAGGGGATCTGCCTCTGCGACTCGAGATAACAAAGTAACAGCGCCGGGTTTCGGTTCTCCGATGTCCTGCGCATCCGCCAACGCCGGTAAGGTTTTCCATTGATCAACGACAGACGAATCCTCAGACAAGGTCAGCCAGGACGTGCGAAAACCTTCCAGTGTTGGCATCACTTGCCAGCGTCCGCGCTCGAAGGTTTGGTTATTAACCCGGGTGCTTAGCGTGACAGGCAACACCGCTGCTGTTACCGATCGTCCCCAGCTACCATCAGCAAGTCCCTGTCGCCCCGCCAACATCAGCAAAGAACCGCCACGAATGCTCACGAAGTCCCGAAGCAGACTTTGTTGATCGGTGCTCAGCTCAACAGCATCAAGGCTGCCGATAATGACAGCGTCGTATCGAAATAAGTCTTGTCGATTATCGGGAAAGCCATTTGCCAACTCCGCAGCTGACTCCACACCTTGTCTATAGAATTTGTTAGACGATGTACGGAGCATCGACACGAGATCAACGGCTGGGTCATTCTCTAGTGCGCGTCTGATGAATTTAAATTCCCAGCGCGGCTCGCCTTCTACGTACAAGACACGCCGAGGTGAATCGAGCACATGAATGATGCGTGCCTGCCGGTTGTTCCCCGGTATGGAATCTGGCGCTGGAGTTAAATTTGTGTCTGAAAACCGTTCGATGACAAATTCCAGTTGGCGGACGCCACTCGCGCCGCTATTGAAATTGATAGACGCTAAGGTTTCAGTTTGGTCTGGAGATAAGTTGATATCGGACGCTGCGAGAAGCTCTTTGCCAGAAGTCACTCTCACTCTTACCTTGGCTCCCTGCGCATGTCGTATGTGCAGGCGCGCTGTCATGGGTGTCTCTGGAGGAGCGCTGTCTGAGACCGTGACATTCGCCAGTTCAAGGTCTTCCGAGTCGTGAGGCTGACCAATACCTACCGTATGGATGGGTACGCCGGATGCCTTTATTTTCTGCCACCATTCGGATGGAATTTGTCCGGAGTTATCCGCGCCATCGGATAGAAGAACCACCGCTGCAAGCGATGTATCGTTTACGCTGCTGAGCAGTGAATCGATCCCGTCTACCAGGTTTGTTCGTACGCTACTTGCTTGAATGAGATCCGTTTCCAGCAATTCCCTATCCTGCAGCTGCTCACCAATGGCATGCAAGGAGGCAGAAAAGTCCGACTGCTCATCAAGAGCAAAGTCTTCAACAATACTCAGTGCCGACGCTATCCGGCTCTCATTTTCGTTCTGCAGCAGACCTGAAGACTCGGTGTCAGCCTTTCGCATGCTCTGAGAATTATCAACGACCCAAGCAATGGTGTTCTCGCCTTTCTCTGACGTTGCCACTCGCAGGACGGGTTGCCAGAGCATCACAAGTAAAACACCGGCGACGAACCACTGAAGTATAAAAACGACAGCACGACGGCCGGTAGCAATGGGACGCTTACGCAGAGTCACCAACAGAACAATGCCCACTAGCACGAAAAGCACGGGCAGCAGCTCTACCGGCCATGCTGCGTCAAACGCCAGAACAGCTTCTTTCCAAACAATTAGCGGATAGTTAAACAACCACTCGAACATGGGCGACGTTTATTTGACCTTTTTAGGTTATTGAGGACATGTGAGTAACAAATGAAGCTGAATTTACGTTTGCCTATTATTGCCTAACTGAGTTCGGTTGCCGATCACTTTATGCGGATTGACAAATAGAAATGACAGTAAGTCCGATGAATGATCAGATCTCTTACAACTGGTATACAAGTACTTTACATGATTGCGGCGATACGACACCCAACTAAGACTCTGATTCGCCTAAATTTGTTCCCCAATTAGAGAATTGTTTAATTTGCGTTGCATTTCGGGAAGAATCAATAAGAAAGCACGCCGAAATTGTTTGGGTGCCATCCTGTATACGTATCTCGGATCACTATGGTCCCTAGCCAATCGTCTGGACTCTTATTAATATTAGAGAAGTAAGGCTAAAGTCGCCAAACACGCCGTCAAAGGCCTATAATCCTCGCATTGTGGCCCTGTTGAGCTGCATCCTTGTGCGAGCGCTTACCCTTAAATCAAGCTCCACATCACCACATTCGAGGAGTTTTCATGTTTCGATATTCCATGCGCGCAAGACCGCTTGTTACGGCTTCCGTCATTGCTGGCTTTATCGGTATGTCCGGTTCGGCCCACTCCGGTGGTTTTTCCCTGATTGAACATGGGGCATCCGGTCTTGGTAATTCATATGCCGGTGCTGCAGCTGTCAGCTCAGACACGTCCACGGTCTGGTTCAACCCCGCCGGTATGGCAGAACTGGACGGGCGGGAAACTGCCTTTGCACTACACATATTGTCGACATCATCAGACTTTACTGATCAGGGAACAACCTTAGGCGCAGCGCTGGGTCGTGGCCCTCTGGAAGGTGACACAGAGATTAACCCGGGTGGCACAACAGCCCTCCCCAATTTCTATTATGTTGCTCCTATCAATGACCAATGGAGCTACGGACTAAGCATCGGAGTGCCGTTTGGCTCTTCGACTGAATATGACTCAGATTGGATTGGTCGCTACGAATCAATCAAGAGTGGTATCAACGTAATCGATGTCAACCCTGCAGTATCTTTCAAAATCTCTGAAAAATTCAAAGTCGGTTTCGGAATCAGCGTCCAGCAATTGTCAACTGAATTGACGAGTGCTGTGGATTCGGGCGCAACCTGTCTTGGTCTAGCAGCCAGTGCAGCAACCAGCTTCACATCAGCTGATTGCGTCAATGTCGGTCTGACACCAGGCGTCCTGGCAAACGACGGGTTGGCCGAAATTGAAGGTGATTCTGCAGCCATTGGATTTAACATCGGCGCACTTTACACACCGACTGCTGACTTAAAGATTGGCGTCGCATTCCGAAGTGAAGTCAGCCATGATCTAGACGGAGATGCAGATTTCACCGTCAATCCTCAATTACAGGCATTGTTAGACGGCAACACTGTTGATGCTGGTGTTCCACTAACCAGTGGCATTTTCAACGACGTCGGTGCATCTGCAGCTGTAGACCTACCGGCCATGCTATCGCTTTCGGGCGCATGGAAAGTTAACGGTGCTATCGAATTGCTGGGTGACGTGACGTGGACGGGCTGGAGCTCATTCGAAGAACTTCGCGTCGTTTTCGACAACCCTGTTCAACCAGATACTTTCGCTGTACAGGATTGGGAAGACGTCCTTCGTATATCAGCAGGACTTAACTACACCGTTAATAACAAGCTAAAACTACGAACTGGTCTTGCCTTCGATGAAGAAGCAATCCCAAGTGTTGAACGCAGAACCGCTCGTATTCCAGGCAACGATAGAACCTGGATTTCTTTTGGTGGCACCTATCAAGTCAACGACAACCTGTCGTTTGACATTGGCTATGCCCACTTGTTTCTCGACGATACAGCTATCGACAATATCAATCCTGAATCCGGCGGTACTGCGATTGAACTTCGAGGGGAATACGAACCAAGCGTTGACATTCTCAGCGCGCAAATCAACTGGGCGTTCAACTAGAGGCTAATGAACATGAAACTCCATCCATTATTGGTAATGACGCCAATTGTAGGAGCGCTCGCCGCATGTAGTGGTAGCTCCGATCACGATTTTGCCGCTAGTGAAGCAGAACGTGCCGCTGAAGTGGCCGCGGTCAGCCCACCACAGGCGCTCTTTAATCCGGACCCGGCAGCACCAGTTCTGCCTTTTCCGAATAGTTTGTTCTTCGTAGGCTCAACTGACGGGACATTGAATTTCCCGATTGCGGCTGATGATGACCAAACCTTATCTAACCCGCTAGTGGCATTGAATCAGCAAGACGGATTCTCAACAACGTCACCCATACTGACGCCTGTTAGCGAAGCACTTGATCCAGCCTCTCTTCGCGTTGGCGATACTATTCGCATTCTGGAAGTGACTACTCAAGCAGGCATTGCGGTGACTGGAGTGACCGGCGAAATCAGTAATCCTGCGCTATTAGCGGCACAGGAAATTGATGGGCAGTTGGTACTCGTACCTACGGTACCTTTAAAAGCTAATACTAGTTATCTTGTAGTGCTAACCAACGGCATCACCGATGCCAGTGGTGATGGCCTGGAAGCGGGATTTGTTTTCGACCTACTCAAGAGCCCAACAGTTCTTGCTGATCCTTCTTTGGAACAATTGCGGCAGGCTACGGGCAGTCAACTACTGGCCGCTCAAGGCGCAGGCGTTAATCCGGAAGACGTTGCGCTATCTTGGGTCTTCAAGACGCAATCCATCCGTGAAGTCCTGCAGGCGACAAAAGATCAGTCCGGCGCTGGACCGCTCGTATTGGGTGATTCTCAGAACGATACCAGCAGTGTTGGTGGCCAAGGTAAAGCAAACATCTACATTGGATCACTTTCTATCCCCTACTATCAGCAAGCAGTCGGAGAAGACGGTAACCCACTGGCAGCTCTAAACAGCTTTTGGCAGAATGCCTCTACGAATGTCGTCGGTGCTATCGGGGGAACTGGCACACCGGAATACGCACCTGTAGCAACTTCTATAGAAACTATTCCGGTCATCATGTCTGTACCCAATGAAAATTCTGCGGGCGCAGGCGCTATGCCACCGACTGGCTGGCCGGTCACTATCTTCCAGCACGGAATCACAGGCAACAGAACACAAATGCTCGCCATTTCTGATGCTATGGCCGATGCCGGGCGCGTAGTCATTGGCATCGACATGCCGTTACACGGATTAGTGGACAACACGATCCCGTTCCACGCTGATAACACACCATTTGACGAAAGAGAGCGAACATTCGATATCGACGTTTTACCTGCCGATGGCGAAATCGATGGTTCGGGAACGCATTTCTACAACCTACTTAACCTCGCAAATTCAAGAGATAACCTTCGACAGGCAGTCGCAGATTTATTTGTCTTGAGTGCTAGTTTGAGTACTGCACAGGTGCAAGGCTTAACGCTTGATGCAAGCAACCTGAACTTTGTAGGTCATTCTCTCGGCGGTATTGTCGGCGGAACCATGCTTTCTTATTCTCCAGAGTTTCAGTCTGCAACACTGGCTATGCCTGGTGGCGGAATTGCCCAACTGCTCGCCAACTCAGAGTCTTTCGGCCCTGAGATTGTTGCAGGTCTTGCGGGTGCCGGCATTGAAGAAGGGTCAGCGGATTTCAATACCTTCCTAACTGCTGCTCAGACGCTGGTAGATTCAGGCGATCCGATCAATCACGCAACAACGCTTGCTGCTTCTGGCAACACGCAGATCCATTTGATTGAAGTCATCGGTGATACGGTGGTACCTAACAATGTGCCAACGGCACCATTGTCAGGCACAGATCCTCTGGCGCGATTACTGGGATTGCAGCAGGTTGCTGCAACAACCAGCGGCAGTGCTTTGGTCAAATTCACTGCAGGTGATCACGGGTCTATCCTAAGCCCAGCGGCAAGCCTTGAAGCCACGATAGAAATGCAGACGCAAACAGCGACATTCGCAGCCTCTCAAGGTGCTTTGTTGCCGATTACTGATGCCACTGTCGTTCAGGCGGTAGAGTAATGTCTATGTCTGCAATCGCTAAGAAAAGCAGACTTATGTCAATCAGTGCGCTGTTGTTCAGCGCACTGTTTTTCATGGGTACTGCCAATGCTGCCAAAGTAGCAGGCGTCACGTTAGATGACAGTATTACTGTTGGTGGAGAAGATGTGCCACTGCGCGGTGCCGGCTTACGTAAGCGACTCTTCATCAAGCTTTATGTAGGAAGTCTTTATTCGGGCGATGCTGGTGCCTCTGCTGCTGATGTCATCGGTGCAGATAAGGCAATGGCCATTCGCTTAAATACGCTGTCAGACTTTCTAACTCGCAAGAAGATGGTCGGCGCTTTGAAGACGGGCTTCAAGAAATCCACAGGTGATAATACTGCCCCCATCCAAGCTCAAATAGATCAGTTCATCGGCGTACTTCCGGATAAGATCAAACCGGGTACTGAGATGACATTAGCTTACGAGCCTGGTGTCGGTACTCATTTAATGAATGGCGACGAATCAGTCACTGTCATCCCCGGCCTTGAATTTAAACAAGCGCTGTTTGGCATCTGGCTGTCAGACAAGCCTGCGCAAGCTTCATTGAAGAAGGGCATGCTGGGTAATTAAACGATTCAGCAGTTAGCTAGCACGTACGTACCATCAGAATTTACAGGCTCTGAACTGCTATTCGTTAGGCACTGTATTTTCTACAATAAAAAAGCGCTATTAGTGTTTGCTTGAAGACTTAAAACTCTTCACTGCAAATGCCAATAGCGCTTTTTTTGTTTGCCGAATTCTTATCTGCTTTTAGAACAGCATACTCGCTAGTCTGCACACCCGCGATCTGTCCGGCTATGACTCACTGGGATTGAAACTCCCGATAGGTTTCGCCTTTGTCAGGAGTTTCTCACCGTTTCCCACTTACGCTGCTGTAGCACTCTGCTGCACGTCGTTCGGAAAGTCATCAACATCAATCACACGTTTCGTTGCAACTGCTGACGTCTGCAGTAGCTCGGCTTCTTCGGCAGTGATGATGTCATCTGCAGTGAGCTGCTGTAGCCACGTCGGGTAGTCCATGTCATAAGGAATCTTACGACCTGATTCCTTGATCTTACGTTCCGCAGGCGTTGCTGCAATAACGGCTTTCATCGCGAACTCAATGCTACCGGTGACGTCTTCAGGATCGTCACTCAAGTAAACCCCTTCAGTCAATCGGTCACGTGCCTCTGATTCACTCATCAGAATACGTGCACAGGCTTGTGTCAGATTGTCATTCGGTGTGCGGAATCTGCGTCCCAAAGGAAAGACAATGCCCCGCAATAACAGCCCAACCGGAGTGCTGGGGAAGTTACGCAGAATTTGATCCAGTGCAACTTGAGTCTGGAACAGAGAATTGCGTACGGACCACTCAAGCAGCGGCTGATCAGCTTCTGGACGACCGGTATCCTCAAATCGCTTAAGTACCGCAGAAGCCATGTACATGTGCGTAAGGCCATCTGCAAAACGTCCGGAAAGCATTTCCCGTCGTTTCAGACCACCGCCAAGGAACAACATGGCAAAGTCTGCCAGGAAGGAATAAGCAGCACTCATTCGGGATAGGCGTCTGTAGTACTTAGCATTCGGCCCGGTAATCGGCGAATCAGCAAACATGCCTTTGGTGACACCATGAAAGAGTGAACGTGCACCATTCTGAATGCCATACCCCAGGTGCCCCATCAGAGCTTCATCAAAGCTTTCTAAAGCCTCTTGCTTATTCGGCAACGAGGCAGCTGTGATTTCTGCCATAAGCCATGGGTGACAACGGATGGCTCCTTGACCAAAGATGATCAGACTTCGGGTAAGGATATTTGCACCCTCAACCGTGATGCCAACCGGTATCGCTTGATAAGGTCGGCCAAGGAAGTTGCTGGGCCCCATACAAATACCCTTTCCGCCAATGATATCCATGCCATCATTGACCACGGTTCGCATGCTCTCCGTGTTGTAGAACTTGAGAATGGCTGAAACCACGGAGGGCTTTTCACCTTGATCGAGAGCTGCACACGTTAAACGCCGTCCGGCATCCATCGTGTAGGTCATGCCGGCAATGCGACCCAAGGCTTCTTCAATGCCTTCGAACTTACCAATTGGCAGATTGAACTGTTTGCGCACGCGAGAATAAGCACCCACAAAGCGCGATACCGTTTTACCCGAAGCGGCACCGTTAGAAGGCAGGGATATTCCACGGCCGACTGACAACGATTCCATCAACATGCGCCACCCCTGGCCGACCATTTCACCGCCACCAATGATCCACTCTAAAGGAATGAAAACATCCTTACCGCTGTTAGGACCGTTCATAAACGCCTGGTTGAGCGGAAAATGTCTACGCCCGATGTTCACTCCCGGAGTATCGGTTGGAATGAGTGCGCAGGTGATGCCTAAGTCTTCTTCGTCACCCAATAGGTGATCGGGGTCGTAGGCCCTGAACGCCAATCCGAGTAAGGAAGCGATGGGGCCCAAGGTGATGTAGCGCTTATCCCAGCTGACTCTCAGGCCAAGCACTTCTTTGCCTTCGTGCTCACCACGGCAAACAATACCGTAGTCAGGCATGGCTGCCGCATCAGAACCTGATGTGGGACCAGTCAATGCAAAGCACGGAATTTCCTGACCAACGGCCAATCGTGGCAAGTAGTAATCCCGCTGCTCATCAGTACCGTAGTGAAGTAAAAGTTCTGCAGGCCCCAGAGAATTCGGCACCATCACACTAACCGCACCTGTGACACTCCGGGTACCCAGCTTGGTGACAACCTCCGAGTGAGCCATGGCTGAAAAGCCGAGCCCGCCATATTCCTTCGGGATAACCATGCCGAGAAACTTTTGGTCTTTGATGTACTGCCAGACATCCGGTGGCAGATTGTTCGTCTCAAAAGTAATCGCCCAATCGTCCAACATGGAGCACAGCGTTTCGACAGGACCATCGACAAAGGCCTGCTCTTCGGCGGTCAATTTTGCTTCCGGATATTCTGTGAGTTTTTTCCAATCCGGCGCACCGCGAAATAGTTCAGCCTCCCACCAAACGGTGCCAGCGTCGATTGCATCGCGTTCGGTCTGGGACATCGGCGGCAACACAGCACGCACGTATTTGAGCAATGGCAGGCTCACAAACTTGTGGCGCAGGGATCGAACGTTGAACAGCACCGCAGCAACAATGGCCACCAAGACCAAGATAGCGCCCGCGATACCCGATAGTGCCCCGAACATCCAGGCTACTAAAAGAACCATTGCACCGGCAAACGTTGCCACTGGCAAGCTCAGACGGAACTTGGACAGTACAAACAGAGTTACCGCTAGAACTAGTAACCAGAATATTATTCCCATTTTTTGACCTCAATAATCGGTGATAAAACACCAGAGTCTGCCCCGTCTCAAAGGGTTCGAAGCAAACGCGTTTGCGACTCATCAATACAGTAGAGTCGCCCATCATTACACAGCTGGAACCTGCATCACTTTAATTACTTACGATATACAGAATCCGTCAGACATTTTAGTGTAACCAACCTTTGTTACGGCGTCTTAACGGCTATCTGCCCGTTTTTTTACGATATTTTAGAATTCGTTATATTCCATGGACTCACAACTTGTATTTCGGTTCATTGCCTTTAGCGATTCGCGCGTGCCGTGCGTACGCAGTGCAAATGCAATGGCGACGCCATAACGACCTGCATACTTCAAATTGCGCTGTATTCCTGCCTGAAATGCATCAAATTCAGCTATAGTCCAAAGTTATGCAAGGGGCAAAAAGACCCCTGCACTAACCTTTTTCATTGGCACGCTTCGCTCAAAAAGACCTATGGATGAAATTAAGTCAGCCTACGAACAGATTTTAAAATCGATAGGTGAAGATCTGGATCGCGATGGTCTAGTCGATACTCCAAAAAGAGCTGCCAAAGCAATGGCCTACCTGACACAGGGGTACGACCAGACTCTGGAAGAGGTGCTAAACGGCGCTGTCTTCGAATCCGATAGCGATGAAATGGTCATCGTCAGAGATATAGAGATGTATTCGCTCTGCGAGCACCACTTGCTACCGTTTATTGGCAAATGCC
>CAZCKD010000120.1:0-10598 GCA_964498925.1 uncultured Granulosicoccaceae bacterium | reverse complement strand
GATCTTATCGTTAGACTTCCAGATGCCGCCAAGGGACCGATCGGTTCTGTCGTTCAAAATGGCATGGGATCACTTCAGCCAATTATTGATAAGGTGACTGCCATTCCGGGTGTGGGCGCACTGATTGAGCCAGTTATTGCTCCACTGATGGAAATGTTGAGCGGCTTAGCGGGTTAAACACATCAACATTTGTGTTTAAGCGTTAACACAAAACACCGGCAGCGTAAAAACTGCCGGTGTTTTTCGTTTTGAACCAGGAAAACTTCATTGGCCAAAGGACGCCAGGGCTTCTCGTAAAGACCCACTGTATAACTCCAACCGCTCTCGAGCCATCGATTCAGAGTCGCCCTTAGCCATCAGGGCTGCTAGCTTGACCCAACCCTTCGCCGCATTTAGCGCATTTTGCGCCTCTGAAACAGTCAATTCTGGCAGCACACCCTGCAGCAATCGAATTCGTCGCGCATCCAGCTTCTTGTTAGTTGCCGCCATATCGACCATCAGATTGCCATACGTGCGATTCAATCTAATCATCAACGTCGTGCTGAAATTATTTAACGCAATTTTTTGAGCGGTTCCTGCCGCCATCCGTGTTGAACCTGCTAATACTTCCGCGCCCGTTTCAAGAAGAATAGGACAATCAGCACTCGTCAAAAGGGGCGTGCTTGCATTATTTGCTATCCCGATGGTCAGCGCACCCTGTTGACGCGACGCATTGAGAAAAGCACACGTCCACGGCGACGAACCACTCGCAGCGACTGCAACCACAACATCAGACTCACCGATGCTATTTTTATTAACTTGATCAGAAGCTGCATTCTCATCATCTTCAGCACCTTCTACGCTGTGCAAAAGCGCGGCATCTCCTCCAGCCATGCACAGCAATAATCTTTCAGCTGGCCAACCAAACGTCGGCCATAGTTCTGCCCCATCCTGAATGGCAATTCTTCCTGACGCGCCCGCACCAACCAGGACAAGCCTACCCTGCCCCCCGGCCAGACGTTGCGTTGCCGCTTCAACTGCGCACGCGATGGCAGAACCTGCGTTTGAAACAGCAAGATTTGCCTGATTTTGACTCGCTAGAAGTAGCGATAATATGGATGACGTAGATTGCAGATCTAAATCAGAAAGATCAGCATCGATAGACTCGGTTTGATCAGAATTCACAGTTGAATCTCAAACTTATTCGCAAACCGCATAGTAGCCCAAGAAAGAGTGCCTACCGCGACTGTTGAGAAATCTGCCACAACCCGTGTAGGGCATCACCCTTTGCTTTAAACAGCCTGTTTCCAATGCTTTTTGCCAACAATGGGCGAAGTTGATCACCAACACCTCCAACCACATAAACAGGCAGGTGTTCAGGCGCAAGGCTTAATAGTTGGAAGCATTGCATCACCGCTTCCTCGACAATTGACTGCGCAAGATCATCTTCAAGATGAGCATGTTCGAACACTATGGGCGCTAGCTGCGCTAGTACACTAGATTGAGATTCGGTTGACCACTGCTGAACTTGCGCCACGGAAGTTCCGATTCTTACTGACAGAGCTTCAATTAAACTGGATCGACGTTGACGTCCGTCAATGTGCCAAATGTAGTGCTGGATGGCCTTCATACCTAACCAGGCACCCGAGCCTTCATCGCCAACCGGGTAGCCCCAGCCACCGGCCATACCGGTTTCACCGCTCTCATCCTGCCAATGCATAACGCTGCCAGTGCCTATCGCTAGGCAGATACCCGCTTCACCACCCGTCGCACCTAGCAATTGAGCATGCCCATCGGTGACCAGCTCGAAGTTGACACCGCGAGGCATAGCTTCAAGCAATTGCTCACGGCGATTTTCTTTTAGCGAACCGGCTAAACCCAACATGAGTTTATCGGGTGTCCAACCTGTTGGTTTTCCAAGCTTTACACGGAGTGCACGAATACCCGAGTCGATACTCTGCCATGCAGCCACCGGGCTGATAGACAGGCTGGCGTGAGCGTCCACGTTGACACGGGCCAACAGCTCACCGTCGCCGGTAAAGGCTGCCAGTCGGCACCTGCTTCCGCCTCCGTCCACTGCGACAACGACACTCATAACAACAACCACTCGCCCATGGGAGCATTAAAGTTCCAGTCTGGCGTAACGTGCGGTACAACACAAGATAATAATTACCTTAAAAACTGCGAACTGGTTTACATAAACAATATCGCCATAAAGCCGACACAGGGGGTTACGAGCAAACGAAATTGATCGGCATCCGATCAGCCCGTCTGCCCAATCCGAAGCACAAAAATACATGCTTCAAACCATTTTTAACCGTTGGCACATTAGACGATGTTTTCACTCTCAAGGACACGCGAAATTCGAACTGTACTTTTATCAGCCATCTGCGCGGTTTTACTCAGCGCGTGCGACGAGGGCATGGACATCCCCTCCGGAGGAAGTGCCGGTGATACAGGACCAAACAGTCGAGTGCAGGAATCCATATCCTTGCTGCAGCCATTTGTCGGCGTCTACGATCTTCAGGATAACTGGATGGGACAATCTGGCGACGAAGCATTCTTAGTCATACGCCTAACTGGAAATGATGGTATCTCGGAAGCGGCGCTGATCGATTTTGACGAAATCGATAATTGTGTGCCTCGACGATCTACCAACGGAGAAGTGCGAAAGGACCCTTTTTCCAATCGCGTGTTCCTCGATGACATTCTGCAATTTACCGAAGCAGAATTAAGCCTCTCTGGCGATACCCTTACTATTGAGGCAGTCGATTTATTTGATGTCGATGACGATCTTAATACGAGCGAGACGGTTGCCATCCGTGCTTTAAAACTTGGCGTTACTGAGAACGATCTCGGCAACTCTTGTTAGCACAATGCCCGCAACAACACGGTTAAGTGTGGGTCCAAACCGCTAATTCGTTGCCATGGGGATCGGTGAATTGAAACCGCCGCCCTCCCGGAAAAGAAAAAATCTGTTTAACTATTTCGCCCCCAGCAGATTTCACACTCGCTTCCACTGACTCAAGATCATCCGCATAAAAGATAACCAACGCTGAACCATTGTCAGCGTTTGAAGCATTCGTTGAACGATAGAAGCCTCCGTCGATTTTGCCATCAGTGAACGCTCGATATTCAGGACCATAATCTTCGAACGTCCAATTGAATACCGCTTCGTAGAATGATTGAACAGCATCAAAATCATTCGCTGGTAGCTCGATATAGTCGATTTTTAGATCAGCGGGCATGGGGATAGTTTCTTTGGGCAAACGTTGTAGAAAAATTTAGTTTCTAACTTAGAAGACATCAGTCACGTCTCAGAATTAACGATATTTTCACACTGATTATTCTTATTAAATTGTCTTGGTGCTCGAGACGTTCACTAAAACACTACCCAACATAATTAAGCGTTTTATCAAATTGCGTTAGCGATTCAACACCCGTCGGTGTGACCAACACATCGTCCTCAATGCGAACGCCAATATCGTTTAAATCGTACAGCCCAGGCTCAATCGTAAAAACCATTCCCGACTCAAGAAGCTCATTGTTTCCCCGCATGATGTAAGGGTCTTCATGAATGTCTCGCCCAAGACCATGCCCTGTTTTATGTCGTATCCGATCGGCAAACGGTGATTGTTCGAGCACAGTCATCGTCGCATCGTCCACATCATGTGCTGTTACACCTGCCTTGGTAGCAGCCAAACCTGCCAGATTTGCTTGAAGCACGGTGTTATAGATTTCAGCTCTTTCGTCTGTGCACTGCTTTACAAAGAACGTCCTTGTAATATCTGCACAAAGACCTCCAGCTCGAGCTCCAAAATCAATCAGTAACGAGTCGCCTGGCGCTATGAAGTAGTCCTCTCGCGAATGTGCGTGCGGGTTAGCTGAATTAGTCGATGCGGCGACGATGGGTGAAAACGAAAAATCTTCTGCACCTTCGGAAAATAAATTTTGAACCAGTATGTTTTCGATACTCCGCTCGCTCATGCCGACCTTAACTTTATCGAGAGTGTTCGCCAAGGCCTTCTCTGATATTGAAATTGCATGTCGTAACGCTGCAATTTCTGTCTCATTCTTACAAAGACGGAGCGCCGCAATTGACTGCTGAGCATCCATGATGCGCATGGTGGGATTAGCTGACCGCAACGCCTGATCTACAAACACACGCATAACCTGCCCTTCAACACCTACTGAGCCGATACTGTGTTGTGACAGCAACTGATCAAACGCACTTTGATAACCCGTTTGGTCCTTCCAATCAAAGACTTCGCCTTCAAAATCGATTGCGCTGAATGAGCCCAACTCCAAATGAGGGACGACAGCGGAAGGTGTACCTTCTAAAGGTATCAAAACCAATAACGGGCGTTCATTTTGATGAAAACTCTGACCGTATAGTCGAGTGAAATTTGCGCCTGGGACCAGCGCAATCGCCTCTACAGATTGAGCTCTTGCGATGTCCCTGAAAGGTTCATATCGGTCTGTCATGAGATAAATTCCTGTGGGGGCGACAAATCGAGTCAAGAGGAGCTATCAAAACCCACCGACACGAGGATCTTTTCACCAAGCCTAATCGTCTAAGCACTCAGTTTAACTCAGTAAGCGGGCCTTATACGGGACTAAATGGCCAATTTACGTGTCGAACAACACACCTTTTGATGACTGAAATAACATCGTTTGTCGGCTTAATACGGTTGAAACGCCCTCTGAATATTGGTGACGGTATTGCGTTGGATGATGATGTGCCACCGTCTTGGCAAACTGGTTGCTATTATATTGATCTAACATGAGCCTTTGAAAAGCCTGATCATGACCCAAGCAATCCAGTTATTACAACAAGTCGATTTGTTCAAACATCTGACGGACGATCAACTGCAGATTCTGGTAAGCCAATGTCGCGACATCAGCTTTCGAAAAAATGCGGTACTCATGACCGAGGGTGACGTTGGCGAGTCGATGTACGTCATTAGTTCCGGCACTGTCAAAGTATTCGTGAGCGATGATGAAGGAAAAGAACTCGTCCTTTATCAACAGGGAGCTGGCGCGGTAATCGGCGATATTGCACTACTGGATGACGCACCTAGAAGCGCATCCGTCAGCACATTGGAATCATGCACCGCATTGATGATTGGCAAACAGGCGTTTCTACAATGCCTGCACGACAGTCCAGACATGGCCATTAACATCATCCGATCACTGACTCAACGACTGCGCGACGCAACCGAAGGAAGTCGCAGCCTGGCTTTGGATAACGTCTATCGCCGACTAGCGGACAAACTGCAGGAGCTCGGTGTCGGTGACTCACCTGAGACATTAGTGCTACCGAAGAAATTTTCCTACCAGGAGCTAGGCAATATGATCGGCGCATCCAGAGAGATGGTCGGTAAGGTGATGGCCGAACTCGTCAAAGGCGAGTACATCGAAGTGCTAAATGGTGTCATCTACCTGAGACGGAAACTTCCCAAGAATTGGTAGTCCGATGGTAAAACTGCCCAACTGCTCAACTATCACGTCATCGCCCTAAGCAGACTTTGTCTCATCCTTATCGTTAGCCGGGGATTTATTCTTCTTTTTTATCCGGGCCATGCGCTGATAAGGTAACTCTATCGGATCGCCGGATGGCTTAAACGCCGTGGTTGGAAGCCAATCCTTGAACTCATCGCCGTAAAGCTCCCATAAACTGACGAACAGAGCAGCGATTATGGGACCAATGATGAAACCCATAAACCCGAACATCAGCAAACCACCCAGTGTGCTGAAAAAGATCATAAGTTCGTGCATCTGCGTATCGTTACCCACCAATTTGGGACGAAGTACATTGTCCACGGTACCGACAACAATGGCGCAGAATAA
Organism: uncultured Granulosicoccaceae bacterium; assembly: GCA_964498925.1. GTDB lineage: Bacteria > Pseudomonadota > Gammaproteobacteria > Granulosicoccales > Granulosicoccaceae > Granulosicoccus. The sequence continues at coordinate 4,769 of CAZCKD010000120.1, read as the reverse complement.
CGTTAGCAACAGCGCCGTTAAGTACTGCCCACCAACCAACAAATAGATAACGGCTGGAATCCAGACCAAGGCAGTGCCAATACCGGGCACCACCGACAGAACCATCATGGTGACAGCCCAGAACAAGGCACTGGGGATGCCCGCAAAATAAAGAGCAGCGCCGGCCAATGCACCTTGGAGAAACCCGATTACAGCAGTTCCTTTTAAGGTGGCACGAGTAACCGATGTGAAACGATGCAGCAGCTTAGTTTCATCCTCATCAGGCAACGGAAGGTAATACAGCATGTAAAACAACAGCCTGTCCCCATCAATAAGGAAAAAGAACATGGCATACAGGACAATCAGAATGCTGACTAATACATTAACCGACCCCAACGTAGCGGATTTCAGACCACCCACTAACCAGCTACTAACCAGAGCCGCAACATCTCCAACTCGAGACATAACCAGCTCTCGGTAGGGCTCAATATACTGGTAAATAGAGAGCTCTTTTAATGATTCGGTTATAAGCCCAGGGGAAGCCAACTGTTGTTGAACCCACGGGACGGCTGTTTCAGCAATGTCCAACGCCTGCCGAGCGACGGTGGATAGCAGCAAACTCAGTGGTACCATGACAAATACAATCACGGTCAAGAGAGTCAGTGCAGAGGCAAGGCCACGCCTATTTCCTACCCACGATAAGATTCGGCGGTAGAGAGGAGTAAATAACGCCGTAAATAAAGCCGCCACAAAAACTGATTGCAGAAAAGGGGCAATCATTGACAGAAACAGCAGGCTGATGCCTAGCAGTAAGCAAATGAGGACACCGCGATTAACCAGACGTTGCTGCATTTTTGGCCGATCTACCTTTTCTCTTAATAATATATCGTTTTAGTCATATTGCCCAGACCGCCGCCATCGGGCTTGCATCACTCTGGAGCGGCACTCTCGCTCATGTGAATTTCGCCGCAGACCCTTAGTCCCCGATAAGTATTGAAGGACAACCCATGTTAACGCTATCATCGGACTGACCTACTAGTCTTCCTGTCCAACGTTTCAACGAGCCCGCCCAAAATTATCTACATGAATCCTAACTCTCCCCAGGCTGACCCACTAACAATCGTGGTGATGGGTGTGAGTGGATGTGGCAAATCAACCATTGCCGAGGCTTTGGCCCGGAAAATCGATGCCCATTTTAAGGATGCTGACGAGTTGCACCCGGCGGGCAACATCGAAAAAATGGAGTCCGGCACGCCGCTGAACGATGAAGATCGCGAACCATGGCTAGCAGATGTCGCCAGTTACGCCCGAAAATCTTCAGCACAACACGGTATTTGTGTCATTGCGTGCTCTGCGCTCAAAGCATCCTATCGGGAGATACTAAGAAATGCGGGACGCATTGTTTTTGTTTACCTGAATGGATCTTTCGACCTTATCTCAGGTCGGATGCGTCAACGTTCAGGACACTTCATGCCGGAAACCTTGTTACAAAGTCAATTCGACGCCCTAGAGGATCCAACCCAGGAGTCGGATACCATTTCAGTTAGCATTGAAAAAGACCCGGACAGCATTGCACTCGATGCCGTCAACGCGCTGAAAAGCCAAGGGTACGTAACCCGCTAAACTATCTCGCAGGCAGTTCTGCATCAACAATATCAATAAGAATAAACCAGAGAAAAAACCATGAGTCAGACGCTGCTATTAATGGGCCCTCTCCTACCTTCAGTTCAGAAAAAACTGGAAGATGCCTATAGCGTTCATCGCTACTGGGAGACGGAAGATCCCAGCAAGCTACTCAACACTATCGCTTCTGAGTGTGTTGGCGTGGTGACCGATGGTGGCAGAGGTGTCGAAGCTGCAGTTCTCGAGCAATTGCCGTCAGCCAGAATTGTCTCCGTATTCGGTGTCGGTGTTGATGCCGTGGATCTACCGTATTGCGCTACCAACAACATCGTTGTAACCAATACGCCGGATGTACTCAGCGATGATGTGGCCGACATGGCAATCGCTCTGGCATTGGCAAGCTCCAGAATGCTGGTTTTCGGTGATCAATACGCCAGACAAGGGCGCTGGGTAAAAGAAGGCGCCATGCCACTCACAAGACGGGTTATGGGAAAACGCGCTGGAATTTTTGGTATGGGCAGTATCGGTGAAGCCCTTGCCAGAAGGCTCGAAGGGTTTGGCATGGATATCAGTTACTGCAACCGATCCGAAAAAGCGAATTGCAAACATCGTTACGTCAAGTCATTAGAAGAGATGGCAAGCTCTGTTGATTATTTGTTTGTCACAGCATCTGCAACGCCGAGCAGCGTTGGTGCCATCAACGAATCGGTGCTTAACGCACTGGGCCCTGATGGATACCTGATAAATGTTTCGCGCGGCACACTGGTAGACGAGCCGGCTCTGCTGAAAAGCCTTAGCGAGAATCTCATCGCCGGTGCAGGTCTTGACGTTTTCGCTCATGAACCATCGATACCAGAGGCGTTTTTCGCATTAGATAACGTCGTACTGCAACCACACAATGCCAGTGGCACATGGGAAACACGTGAAGCTATGGGCCAACTCGTTTTGGATAATTTAGCGGCACACTTTTCCAACCAAGACTTACTGACTCCAGTTAAGTAATCAGTCTATCGACATTACCGGGAAATCTAAATGAACTCATCTGCAGATATCGCTGTCATCGGACTTGCCGTCATGGGGCAAAACCTCATTCTCAATATGAATGACCATGGCTTCAAAGTGGTTGCATACAATCGGACCTACTCGAAGACTCAAGCGTTTCTGGATGGCTCGGCAAAAGATACCAATATCATTGGCGCAGAGACGTTAGAGACGCTTGTGCAGTCATTAGCGTCTCCACGAAAGATCATGCTCATGGTGAAGGCCGGATCTGCCATTGATACTGTCATTGAAGATCTACTTCCACTTCTCGATAAGGGCGACATTATTATCGACGGTGGCAATAGCAACTTTGAAGATTCTGAGCGGCGCGCAAAGTACCTTGATGGCCTAGGGTTTCTATTCGTCGGTAGCGGTGTATCCGGTGGTGAAGAAGGTGCTCGCCACGGACCTTCTCTAATGCCCGGTGGACATAAGGCAGCATGGCCTCACCTGAAACCTATTTTTCAATCTATCGCTGCTAAAACAGACTCCGGCGATCCGTGTTGTGACTGGGTAGGTGATGGTGGTGCCGGTCATTTCGTCAAGATGGTACACAACGGTATCGAATACGGCGATATGCAGCTTATTTGCGAAGCTTATGACTTTATGCAAACCGCCTTAGGTATGGATAACGAACAGATGCGAGCAACATTCGCTAATTGGAACCAAGGTGATCTGGATAGCTATCTGATAGAAATTACGGCAGACATACTGGGGTTCAAAGAAAACGGTGGCTACGTAGTGGATACCATCCTCGATCGTGCAGGACAAAAAGGCACGGGCAAATGGACAGGCATCAATGCGCTCGAACTGGGCATACCACTAACGCTAATTGGTGAGGCAGTATTTGCCCGAGCTTTGTCAGCCATCAAAGACGAACGAGTGGTTGCATCAGGCGTGCTCGAAGGACCCTCTTCTGCCTCATCCATCGATTCAGCAGATTGGATCGCACCTTTAGGACAGGCACTGTTTGCAGCCAAGATCATCTCTTACACGCAAGGCTATATGCTCATGAAGGCCGCTGCTGAAGAATATAATTGGGACCTTCAGTACGGCGCCATCGCGCAAATGTGGAGAGGCGGCTGTATCATTCGATCGGCATTTTTAGATGACATCAAGGCTGCGTATGACAAAGCCCCAGAACTTCAGAATTTACTGATTGACGATTATTTCAAAGATCGAATCCACGAGACACAAGCCAGCTGGCGCCAAGTTGTTGCGGAGGCAACCTTACGCGGCATTCCTGTTCCGGCAATGAGTTCTGCCCTGTCCTTCTATGATGGCTACCGCAATGCCCGTCTGCCTGCGAATCTTCTGCAGGCTCAGCGCGATTACTTCGGTGCACACACGTATCAGAAACTGGACGGCGACGGCAGCTGGCATCACACAGATTGGATTGGTAGTGGCTCAGGCGTTTCCAGTAGTACGTACAACGCTTAATGCCAGCTAGTTAAGTGATCACCGACCACTCGGAAAATTAGAATGTAGGGCTGGCCTAAGTTGGCCCTACAGCAAAAAGCCTAATACCACCGGCAAATAGAAAATTGCCCCAATGTGCGTAACCAGTATCAGTGCTGAGACCTCACTGACATTGCGCCCGTGCTTTACCGCTAAAAGATAATTAAATACGGCGACAGGCACAACGGTCTCGATAATCAGCACGCCGCGGGCAACGCCCTCCAGCCCTAGCAACTCGGCAACGCCAAATCCAATAGTTACCGCCAACGCGGTTCTTACAAAAGACCAGACAATCGTTGCAGGCAGTGTTGCCGCCCGCATACTTGCCAAGCTGACCCCAAGGGTAATCAGCATAATAGGAATAACAATTTGCCCTAGAAGCTCAGTGCTTTGCATGACCAGCTGAGGTGGTTCAAATTCCAGCCACCTAACCAGCACACCCAACCAGATTGCATGAAGGATGGGAGAGCGTAAGACACGCTTGATACTGATACTACCTGCGTAAATGGCATCCCCAAAAGTAAATAACAAAATGCATTGCACAGAGAAGAAGGACATAGCGTAAGCAAGGCCTTCCTCTCCAAAGGCCAAAAAGCAAATGGGCAATCCAAGGTTACCGGTGTTACCAACAACATACGAAATGCATAGATGCCAGTCTCGGCGGGCCA
>CAZCKD010000119.1:0-10603 GCA_964498925.1 uncultured Granulosicoccaceae bacterium | reverse complement strand
TGATGGAAATCAGGTTCTAAATTGGTATTGGACGATGGAACAATTAATCCGATACGAGAACGGCGCGCAACATATTCAATTTTGCGGGACATAGTAGCGTTGAACTCCCCCATTAACCTACGTGCTGGCTACGACAACGAAATTGCCAGCGCGCAAATAAACCGTCTCTAATAATTTCTCACACCGTTATCGCTGGCAATACGAGGCACCAAGGCTTTCAGCAAGGATTTCATATCGAGCGTACCGACAGCTTCTCCATCACGCATAACCACATAGGCATGTGACGAATCCCCACCCGATCTGGCAATGATGCTTTCCAACGTATCATCATGATCGACCTGACCTTCCGCTTCGGCTGGCACTTCTCCGTACAAGGGTTCCATGATCGATCTGGCTCGAAGTACGCGGGCTCTGTTGATATCGCCAACGAAGTCCTCGATGTACGGGTCGCTCGGGTTTAGCAAGATATCCTGTGGCTCGCCCTGTTGAACAATATGTCCATCTTTAAGGATAACCAGATGGTCTGCGATCTTCAGAGCTTCGTCCAAATCATGCGTGATAAAAACGATGGTCTTGTGCAAATCCTTCTGAAGCTCTAACAACAGATTTTGCATATCCGTTCTAATCAACGGATCAAGTGCCGAAAAGGCTTCATCCATTAACATGATAGGTGCATTAGAGGTCAAGGCACGAGCAATGCCCACACGTTGTTGCATACCGCCGGACAACTGATGAGGATATTGATTCTCTACCCCTTTCAGACCTACACGTTCCAGCCACTTTAGCGCTTCGGCATTGATGTCGTCTTCGTTGTCGCCTCGGATGCGCATAGCCATGCCGGCGTTCTCGGCAACACTACGATGAGGAAGCAACGCAAACTTCTGAAACACCATCGACATTTGTGATTGTCTAAGTTCTCGCAGCTGCGTCTTGTTGTAACTCATGACATCGACACCATCGACGAGGATCTCCCCGGCCGTGGGTTCGATAAGTCGATTCAAATGGCGAATGAGCGTCGATTTACCTGAACCGGACAATCCCATAATGACCGTGATCTGCCCTTCACCCATCTCGACGTTGATATCACGCAAGCCAAGTACCTGGCCGTGATGCTCCAAAAGGTCGCTTTTATCAACACCATTACGAACTTGTTCCAGCCCCATCTTAGGGTCGCTGCCGAAGATCTTGAACAGGTCTCGAATGACAACTTTGGCTGGGACTTTACTACCCTCACCGCTTTTATCGTTAGCCACGTTCATTCTCCGATTAGTGGCTCTGCGCCGCGTTGATTCTGGCTAAAGATGCTTTACTCACTCGATCGAGTACAACAGCCAATAGGACGATAGCGAAACCGGATACCAGACCCACACCGAGTTCCAAATTTCTAATGCCACGAAGAACGAGCGTACCTAAACCCGGAGCAGACACGAGCGAAGCGATAACAACCATGGCCAGAGCCATCATGATGGTTTGATTAACACCTGCCATGATGTTGGGCAAAGCCAGCGGAATCTCGACGCCGAAAAGTTTCTGGCGTGATGTCATGCCAAACGCATTAGCCGCTTCTATAACGTCCTTATCGACAAGACGAATACCTAGATCGGTTAAGCGAACCACCGGCACGATGGCGTACATAATGATCGCAATACCATACAGTTTTGATTCGGTAACACTGAACAGGAATATCAACGGAATTAGGTAAACAAACGAAGGCAGCGTTTGCAGCATGTCCAGTATCGGTATGGTAAATCGTTGGAAGGTATTACTTTTAGACATAGCAATACCTATCGGCACACCAATCACGACACTCAAAATGGTACACACAAATATGATGGACAGCGTTTGCACCGCGTAGGTGTAGTGATCAATAAACGCCAACAGAAAAAACGAGAAGGCCACAAACAGTGTGACCAGAACGTTACGCGAAGCGTAATAGGTAACGATAAGAATTAGAGCTATTAAGAGCCACCAGGGTGCACCCACAAACAGCGCTAACGCTCCGTCTAGTAACCAACTTAAGGGTTGAGTCAACGGATCTAGAACAACCTTAAGGTCATTCTTCACACCCAGAAAGGCTTGCTCGATGGACGCGGTGAAATCACGCGTTCTTGGAACAGCATCGCAGGATTTATTCAGTGTATCGAGTGATGGAAACGGAACATCCCACCAGCTGGTCTCAGGCTCACCGCCTTTTGCTTTGGCCAGCAAATCGGCCATGCTCATGGTGCCTTCTTGTTTATCTACATCGCACCAGTCGCGCAAACCTACCCGATCGAAAAACCAGTCATAAGCGGCCAATTTCTACGTCCCCTACAGTAAAGGCGGTGAACCGGGTATCCGGTCCACCGCCTGCATTACACAATTACAACAGTTTGAAACTTACTGAATGAGAGCAGACAACTTGCCTTTTGCTTCTTCATTCAACCATGCTGGCCAGACGTCTTTGTAGTTCGTCAGGAAGCGAACGGCTGTTTCATCAGCAGATGCATTGTTGTCTTCTTTCCATGCCAACAACTCACCCATCTGAGTATTAGAAAATGCAACGTTACGCATTAAATCAGTAACTGTTGGGTTTTCAGCAGCGAATGTATCAGACACAACCGTCGTAACAATACTCTTTGGATACGCAGCAGCCTTAGGTGTTGCGCAATCCGCCAAGCTGTTGCATTCGTGAGTTGCAGCATCGTGAGGACCGATATCAACTTGAGTCATTGGATACTTACCCAGAATTGATGTTGGTGCCCAGTAGTAACCAAACCACGCTTCTTCGTTTTCGAAAGCTGCACCAATACTGGCTGCCAGAGTTTCACCAGAACCGTGAATGAAGTCTTCGATGCCACTGTCGCCGAATGCAGCTTTTGCCATATTCGTATTGATGATTTGGCAAGTCCAACCCACTGGGCAGTTATGGAAACGATTTCCAACCAGATCAGGATTAGCCAATACACCTTCCAGTGTGGCTAGTTCAGGATGCTTTTCTACCAGGTAAGTAGGAACCCACCAAGCTTCAACACCACCATCAGAGAGCACTTCTGTCAGAGGCTCAATTTTTCCTTCCTCAACAAGCGTCGGATAAGCTGGTGCACCATTCGTCCAGATCTCAGTCAGAATGTCAGGCTCGCCAGTTTCTGCCAAAGAAGCCAATGCAGGTGTTGATGCAGATGGCACTGTCGTTACTGAACAACCGTGGCCCTGCTCCATTAAGAATTTTGCAACAGCCGTGACGACGCGGGCTGAATCCCAGTCCATTTCAGTGATGGACACTTCGCCGCAGTCAGCTGCGTAGGAATTACCAGAAAAGGCAGCAAGAAGCGTTAATGCGCCTATGGATTTTGTGAAACGTTTGATATTCAAAGAATTTTCTCCAAGTTTAATCGTACTGGACCATCATAACGTCCCCCATGGCATAAAACCAAGCGATCTGGTCAGATTCCGGGTAAAAAAGGCAGGCATGTTAAAAATGGTCACGAATTTGGCTCTAATACGCCCTATAGCCCGACTTCGCTCGTTTTCAGCAACTCGATTTCGGGGAAATAAGCTCACTGAGATGAGTCACGGTGTCGTGTATTTTTTTGCTTGATAGAATAGAACTTGTTCTGCAGCCGGCATCAATTACCTTTACAGTTCTTTGCCATCATCATGGCAATCTAAACATCAACGATTCGGAACGATATTACTGTGACAGTCATAACTTGCATCGAAGACTTCAAACCCATTTATAGACGTCGCGTTCCGCGAATGTTTTACGACTACACAGAATCGGGTAGTTGGACAGAACAAACATTCAGAGAGAACACCAGCGATTTTGAAAAACTCCACTTCCGGCAACGCGTCGCGGTGGATATGACAAACAGAAGTACCGCGACAACTATGGCAGGACAAGACGTTGCCATGCCTGTCGCCCTAGCACCTGTCGGTATGACGGGTATGCAAAGCGCCGATGGCGAAATAAAATCGGCACGAGCTGCTGAAAAATTCAACGTGCCTTATACGTTGACGACTATGTCGGTCAATTCGATAGAGGACGTCGCCGAAGCAACGACGAAACCCTTCTGGTTTCAACTTTATACAATGAAAGATCAGGACTTTCTTAGCCGTCTAATTCAACGCGCTAAAGACGCTAAATGTTCTGCTTTGGTAATCACGCTGGATTTACAAATCGTCGGGCAACGACACAAGGATTTAAAAAACGGCCTGTCTGCACCACCTAAACTCACGCCGTCGTCTGTCGCTAACCTCATGACTAAATGGGGCTGGGGTATTGAGATGCTCAGCGCAAAGCGCAGACACCTTGGCAATATTGTCGGCCACATCGACGGGGACCCTTCTCAAATGATGAGCTGGATTGGTGATCAGTTCGACCAATCACTTGACTGGGATAAAGTGGCGAAAATCAAAGAAGAATGGGGAGGAAAGGTCATCCTCAAAGGCATCCTTGATGCCGAAGATGCAAAACGCGCTTTGGAAGTTGGCGCTGACGCCATCATCGTATCTAACCACGGTGGACGGCAGCTGGATGGCTGCTTGAGCTCCATCAAAATGCTGCCGTCAATTCTAGAAGCTGTTGGCGATGAAGTCGATGTCTATCTCGATAGTGGTATTCGCTCCGGGCAAGATGTTTTAAAAGCCTTGGCGATGGGAGCAAAAGGCACAATGATTGGTCGATCATACATCTATGGATTAGGGGCAATGGGTGAAAAAGGTGTGACTCGCGCGCTTGAAATCATTCACAAAGAGCTAGACGTCACCATGGCGCTCTGTGGCATACAAACCATCGATGACATTGATAAAAACATTCTTCTCATTCCAGAGGATTTTGAAGGTCGTTGGCAAAAGTAAGCATTGTGCGAAGACATCATTTGTCGAGGCCTATCTCGTCATTACAAATGCTCGTTTTATTTTATAAAGATCGATTTACATTAAAGGAACACGTGTCGTGAGCAGCTCAGATCTGGATATCATTTACCACAACTATCCGCAATCACCGGTAGCAGAAAAGGTCAGAGTGGCCTTTGGTATCAAAAATTTAAGTTGGCGCGACGTAGAGATTCCTCGCCTACCGCCTAAGCCGCTTCTCACTGTACTTACGGGCGGTTATCGCAGAACCCCTGTCATGCAGATAGGTGCAGATATCTTTTGCGACAGTCAGTGCATTATCAGGGAACTGGAAAGACGCTTCCCTTCTTCGTCTTTCATGCCGACAAAAGATGCCGGACTGATGTGGTGTCTAAGTCGTTGGACCGATGGCCCTTTATTCGATTTAGCCGTAAAAATTGTGTTGGGTTCTGCAGGCGATAATCTGCCTGAGGATTTTGCACAAGACAGAGGTCGTTTGTACCTCGGCGAAGACTGGGCTGCCGGATTAAAACAAGCCAATGCTCAGCTACCGCATTTGGTTTCTCAACTGCGTGCACCGCTCTCTTGGTTAGATGATCTATTAAGCGATGGTAGAGAGTTTTTACTCGGATCATCTCCAGGGGCCATTGATGCACAGATGTTTCATGTCATATGGTTTGTGCGTGGCCGATGGGCAGGTGGCCCTGCGATGATGGAAGAATTTAAACACCTGTGCAAATGGGAAGAGCGAACAACAGCACTAGGGCATGGTACTTCCTCTGCAATGAGCGGCGAGGAAGCCATCGAAATTGCCATGAAATCGGAACCTCAAACAGCCAGCGGTGTTGCAAGCCACGACCCTCAAGGATTATCCGTTGGAGACAGTGTCATTGTGCATCCGGACGTTAATGGTGGTGAGCAGGGCGTGTCAGGTACCGTTCGATATGCAGACGCGGAAACCATCGCCATTGATCGTTTAACTGAAGATGGCAATACCCTTTGCGTACACTTTCCACGTGCTGGCTACCGCGTTGAAACAAGTTAAGGCTTATGTATAAAACATCCTCGCTGATGCCCTTTCAAAACCAGAAAATTCGACAACAGCAACAGCAATTACATATTCTGTTAGTGGAGATTCAATGAGTCATTCAAAACCGCAAAAAATTCTCGCTTTTGCTGGTAGCAACAGTCAAGCATCTATCAACAAGCAACTGGTTACGCACGCAGTTAACGTGTACCAGCAGGAATTCAATTCGTCAGCGACTGTCAAATTCCTGGATTTGAACGATTTTGAAATGCCCATTTATAGTATCGATCGCGAAACTGAAAGTGGCATTCCCGACTTGGCGAAGTCGTTTTATAAGGAGATCGGTGAGGCCGATGCGCTCTTCATTTCCTATGCGGAACACAACGGCGGATACTCTGTTGCTTATAAGAATATTTTTGATTGGTGTTCGCGTATTGATAAAGCGGTCTATCAAAACAAACCCATGATTGCACTCTCGACCTCCCCAGGGCCCGGTGGGGCTGCAAGAATTCTAAAACAAGCGATTGATTCTGCACCTCACTTCGGCGCAGAGGTCAAAGGTAGCTTATCGGTTAGTAGCTTCAACAATAATTTTGATCGAGAAGCGGGTGTACTGAGTGATGAAGAACTGTCTCTTGAGTTAAGACAGGCTTTGTCTGCTTTGTAGTGAAAGCCGATGCTATACCCGTAGTTCCGGAATCGAATTCGGTTCCGGTTGAAAACTAAGCTTTTGCCCTTCGTATCACCGCGATTGATATCAACTCATCTGCGCCGGTAGCAACCCCTTTTCCAAGCTTTGCCATCTAATATCCTCGCTTAGCGATTAAATATCCAGCGTTAGCTCTCTCGTTTTCGATCGAGAGCAACACACGGTAACCTGTCGGTTGCCTGCTTTTTCCATATCCGTTTGAACAAGATCGCGATGTTCAGGTGTTCCCCCGACAACGTCAACCAGACACGTGCCGCAGACTCCAGACTGACAGGACATAGGCACATCGATACCACCGCTTAAAAGCACGTGTGCCATCGTCTGGTGAGGTTGCACAGTAAATACCTTGCCACTTTTCTTGGCTATCAAAGTGAATTCCGACCCGTCGGTATCAATCTCAGCGGAGAATCTTTCAAGGTGCACTTGCTCTTTTGAAAGTCCAACCTGCTCGGCCGTTGCTACTACAAAATCCATAAATCCACTCGGCCCACAAACATAGACATGTGCATCCGATTGACGATTCTCCAATAACTCGACCAGGTTAAGTTGCTGATCGGCAGGTCCTGTATCGAAATGTCGATGTACATTCTCACCAAAGTTATCTAGTTCAGTCACAAAAGCCTGGCGATCTTCCGAACGAACGCAACTGTGCAATTCAAAGCTCTTGTTTTCGGAGCGTAAGGTATACGCCATCGACAACATCGGTGTTATCCCAATGCCACCAGCAATTAAAATTGAGTGCGCCGCATTCTTATCGAGTGGGAAATGGTTTTTCGGACGACCCACTTTTATGCTCGCGCCTTCCGAAAATTGATTATGCATCGTCAGTGATCCACCACGGCTGGCCGCATCTTTAAGAATGCCCAAGCGGTAGACATTTTTATCAGCCGGGTCGCCCGTCAATGAATATTGTCGAACCAAACCCTCGCGTATCTGAACATCGATATGCGCTCCTGCCGTGAACTCAGGCAGAGCGCCTCCACTGGCAGAACCGATCTCTAATCCGACAATATCGGTGGCTAACATCATGCGTTTTTTGACAATGAGCTCAAGCCAAGGGGCATCATTCTCAGCAGATAAATCGATGCCTTCGCTCTTTTCAATCGGATCAGACTTACAAATTGTCAGATTCGGGGAGTCATCTAATTCTAATTTCACGGGCATAGACGAGAACGCACGAATGGTGTTGTTCATGGCAACGGTCGGTTCGCCTTGCAGATAAAACCGGGCCACCCTTGGAATAAGTGCATTAAACAAGGAGACCATTTCCAACCGCGCCAGGTGCATACCCATGCACATATGAACACCTTGTCCAAAACCCAAGTGGTCGTGTACGTCTCGGGTGATATCAAAGCGATCAGGGTTATTATATTTTCGCTCATCGCGATTGGCTGACGCATACATCACTATCACCCTCGCCCCGCTTGGCAAGGAAAAGCCGTCAATGTCGCTGGGCTCATTAACGTAACGAGTAAACGCCCTAATGGGTGTAGACAGCCTCACGGCTTCCTCTATTGCATTGTCTGCAAGCTCGGGTTGTTCGCGCAGCAGATCCCACTGTTCTGGATTATCGGCAAACAACTTAACCAATTGCCCGGTGGTGGAAATCGTTGTGTCCAGAGACGGCGCAATATAGTCGCGCATCAGCTGAGCACATTTCTCAGTCGAAAAACCATGCTGAGGACCCACCCTGAAAATACGCTCTGCAAGCCCGCCAGGCATCAATTTAGACGGTTGCCCATACTCAAGAAGGAAATCTCGCAGCTCTGTCAGATCAGCGAAAGACGATTCACTACGCTCATTCTCCGTACCGAACAAATTGAATACGGCAGACGCCCACTTAAGCATATTGTCTCTACCGGCATCTGGCAGACCCACTAATTCGGCGACAATGCTTAATGGTAAATATTGGGCAAAATCGGAAATGGCATCGAAGGAGCCACGACGACATAGCGTATCTATCAATTTTTCGCTGGCAGCCTGAATGCGGGGTTCGACCTCACTCAACGCGCCGGGTAGTAGCGGCGCGGAAGTGACTGCCCGGGTACGATCATGCTCAGGTGGATCAGAATTAAGTGTCGATCCAACCAGAATGTTATTGACCTTATCTTGCGGCGACAAACCTTTTGATGACACAAATTGCAAAGGATGTCGTAAAACGTGACTGACCTGCTCATACCTGGGCAGTGCATAAAGCTCGTTCTTAGGTAAATACACCACCGATCCAAGCTCCCGCATACGTGCATACACGGGGAAAGGGTCAGCGATCATTTCATCGCCATAAAAATCGATATCAAGAGATGGAATTGTCTTATTCATAGCCCGACTATTCTGCCATGGGAGTCAAAGAAACGGGCTTGTTAAATACGACAGCTAACACGTAGTATTGGCGCATGGACCGCTTCCCAACTCCTGAGTCAGTGCAACGCTTCGAATTGGAGATAAAGCGCAGCCGTTTTATTACGACAGTCGCACCTGTTCTGAATAAGCAATCTGCTCTTCTAGCCATTGAATCTGTAAGACAGGAATTCCCGGATGCCAATCACCACTGTTGGGCGATGGTCGCCGCAGCACCAAACGATATCTATCATCAAGATCAAAGCGATGATGGAGAACCGAAAGGTACCGCCGGCAAACCCATGCTCAATGTGTTGCAGCACTCAGGGCTGGGCAACGTAGCGGTGGTTGTCACTCGGTATTTCGGGGGTATAAAACTTGGTGCTGGAGGATTAGTTCGGGCTTACACGCAATCGGTCAGTTCTGCACTGGGAGAACTTAAAACAACCGTTCAATTTATTCGCGAAGATCGTCAATTGGAACTACCCTACTCGCAGCTGGATTCATTTGAACATTGGCTGCAAACAACCGATATCAGTGTCACGGACAAGGCGTTTACAGATAGCGTACTGTTGCATCTAGCAATACCAAAAACAGAAATCCTGAAGCTGGAGATGAAAGTAACTGAATTAGGTGGGCAGCTTTTAAGTGGCCATTCAGTCTAAAATCCTCAGTCGACCCACTCGCATCTCTCACACCACCAACGCGACGATACAACCCTAGTGAACCGAACGAGCGTTGCAGGATTTTTGTTGTTGGTGATGATTTTGCTGCGCATTGTAGGCAGTGACAACGCCTTTCTACCGATTCCGATTACCTACCCGCTTAGTGGCTTAGTCGCCGTCATTGCCGGCTTACTATTATTTAAGGATATAAGGCGTAGCGCCCGATATCAGGTCAGCGCGCTTTTTTTTCTCGGTGTGGCGTTTCTGCTGTATACCCATTACGCAGGCGGTTCATTCAGTATCACCGATGCATTCTCTCGAAATACGCAGCTACTGACGATGGTTATGTCTGTGGGATTTTTGAAACTCCTGATAGACATTGATGCATCTTCTACTGCGCTACCAAAAGGACCAAAAGCTTTTCTGAATACCTTAACCGGACTCGGTATTTTCGGATCGGTTATTAATCTTTCTGCACCGATTATGATTTGCGATCGCCTCAGTACAGAAAAACCCATTGATTTATTTACGGCTCGTTCAATCTCCAGAGTATTTTGTGCTTGCTCCTGCTGGTCGCCCTATTTCGGTGGAACCGCCTTGGTATTGACCTTAGTGGAAGGGGTCAGCTTACTGGCCGTGATGATTACCGGGCTACCGTTTTTAATCGCAACCATCGTGGCAACTTACCAGGTCACTAAACGCCGTCACCCGGAGAAGATTTCTGAGTTCTCCGGCTATCCCGTATCACCTTCAAAACTATGGCTACCCATCGGTTTGACCGGAACAGTAATAGCCACTCAGGCTATTTTCCCGCAGTTACCGATATTGATTGTGATCTCCGCATCAGCACTTGCGTTGTCTGTCGTTGTTCTGATTTATAAATCCGGAACAATCGGTGGTTATCGGTCGTTATCCGGCCATGTCACACAGGGGCTTCCCAAAAGCGCTAACGAGCTTTTGTTATTTTTATCAGCCGGTGTACTAGCCACAGGTTTGACCGCCTTTCTTGATGTTAGCGGCTATCAAATC
>CAZCKD010000118.1:0-10629 GCA_964498925.1 uncultured Granulosicoccaceae bacterium | reverse complement strand
CGCCTACGCTTTAGCTCTGCCGAATGCGTCTTGGTAAATCGGTTAGTCCGTGATAACCCTTTTTTCATGATGGCGTCGTTTGATTAATCGGCGTAACAGGACGTAATTCTTCGAGAATGAGTAGAACCCCCACCCTGACATACTCCAGCAGTTCGTTAAACATCACTTCCTGCTGCTCCAGGGAGTCGGCCTCGCCACTGTCATCAGTCGGGTCAGCGGATTCAATAGCCTGGAAATCTTCGATTATTTCGCGGGTATCTTCAGGTAAAGGTTTCTGCCCCCGATTACCTGACGCTAGCCCTAGCCCGTAAGTAAAGCCGCTACAGAAGTCTCCCAAGGCTCTGATTCGCACACCAACGGCCACATTTTCATCAGGCAGCGCTGGGGAGAACTCAAGATCGGAGTCGTTTAACGACTCGAGGGTTTGCGAAAACCACGCATCCAGTGTTTTTAGTTCGGATGCCTTACCCGCAACGGCATCGGCGCTTAAGGATGCTGCGTCCAACAGTTCGGTAAACCAGCGGGTTTTAGCCGTGCTACTTGGCATGGCACACAACAGTCCGCAACAAAGCCCATTGACTTCTGAGAACGGCAACGGCATGTCAAGCCTTTCCAAAGCCGCAATTATGGATTGATCGGAGAGGGTCACTAGATATAAGCTATCGCCAGCTGGAAAGCTGTGAAGTATACAATGCCGAACACACAACCCGCGGTACCTACTCTATGAGTCGCACAAACATGCACAAGGAATTCGATGCACTCGAATCACGTTTACAGGATGTAGCCACCCTGTGCTCCAAATTACGATTGGAAAACGACTCTCTGAAACAGCAGCAGTTGTCCCTGGTTGAAGAGCGAGCCAAGCTGATTGAAAAGAACGAAACGGCCCGAAATAAGGTAGAGCAAATGATCGTTCGGCTCAAATCACTGGAAGCCAGCCCATGAAAAGCTCTGATAATCGCCCCACAGAATCCACCGGCACTCGCCCAGCACGACTACGCATTCTCGATAAAGAAGTACAAATTGCCTGCAAACCGGGCGAAGAAGACGATCTGATGCAGGCGGCGGCCTATATCGACAAATCCATGCGCGATTTGCGTATTCGGAACAATACCTCAAGTATCGAGAAAATCGCGATCGTTACCGCTATAAACACCGCCAATGCGTTGCTCAAATCACGCTCACGGGAAGGTGGTGATGGCACCGTCACTCAGCGTCTGGCAGATCTAAACGGGCGTCTTGACGAGCTTCTGGCTGATACGGCTATTGCCGAGTTAGAGACCACCGAATAAGCACTTCGTGCGGCACGTCGATGCACTATCGTGATAGGCTCTTCGGCGTATCTTCTGCAGTGCTTGTTATTTGGCTGGGTATATCCCTTGAGCCTAATTTCGCACCCCGGGGGTGGTCTGGTCGCTGTTGTTGTGCACGTCCGTTACGGCGGAAAGCCTGATACGGTTCCAGCCGTCCCCACCTGAACCGATTGGTTCAAGGTAGCACACCAAAAACGGCATTCGTGGTTGATACACTCAACAATTTTCCAGTAAGTGAGTGGCGTTTGCTGCGCAATATCACGGTAGCAGAGCACTTGCTGGAACAACAAAACCTGTGGATGTGGGTACGCCATTGAATACGCAGTCGCGAACACAACTCCGAAAGCAGCTTCAGGCCAAACGGCGCGCTCTGGACACATCGGACGTCATCGCTAAATCCGAGGCAATAGCGACGCACCTGAAACCCCTGATCTCACCAGGCTCTCGGCTGGCAGCTTATCTGGCTCTCGGAAACGAGGTCCGCCTAGAAAACACGATGACATGGGCGCGAACCTGCGAGTGCTTAACCTTCGTGCCGATTGTCAAAGCTGAAAATAAAATGGTGTTTGCGCCTTACCATGAGCACACAAACCTGCTCGCCAATCAATTCGGCATTCGAGAACCGGATGTATCAGCGGAAGATTGCCTCAACGGCACAGAGCTAGACACCGTACTGGTGCCACTCGTAGGTTTTGATGCGAACTGCCAGCGGATGGGCATGGGCGGTGGCTACTATGATCGAGCCTTCGAACATCGACGCAATAGCGACGAGAACGATAAAAAACCGCTCTTGATCGGTATCGCCTTCGACATTCAGGAAGTACCTTCCGTTTTACCCAGCTGGTGGGATGTTCCTCTGGATAGGGTCGTGACAGAATCGGGGATTAACTACCCTGCACCCTCGTCAACCGTGTCGTAAAACAAGTGCCTAACGCATAAACATCTGATAGGCCGGGTTGTCAGATTCGTCCTCGCTATGAAAACCCAGCGTTTGAATGAAGTCATCCAACCGCGCTTCTTCTCCCTCAGGCACTGTCATCCCGACTAACACCCGTCCATAGGCCGCCCCATGGTTACGATAGTGGAATAAGGTGATGTTCCATCGTTTGCCCATCGCAGACAGAAAGGCCAGCAATGCACCGGGTCTTTCTGGAAAAGTGAAACGAAACAGTCGTTCAGAGGCTAATTCGGCATGGCCTCCAACCATATGCCGTAGGTGCAGCTTAGCGGTATCGTTTGTGCTCATATCCAGCACCTTGTAGCCGTCCGATTGAAGTTCGCCAATGAGTGAATCTCGCTCCGGGTCGCCACCACTGATTTCTATTCCAGCAAATACATGGGCTGTCCCATCATCTGCATAACGATAGTTGAATTCTGTGACAGCTCGCTGACCTAAGGTTCGACAAAATCTTAGAAAGCTACCGGGCTTTTCGGGAATTGTTACGGCTAACAAAGCCTCTCGACTTTCGCCGATATCGACCCTTTCAGCAATATGGCGCAGGCGGTCAAAATTGACGTTTGCGCCAGAGTTTATGGCGATGAAGGTTTGATCCTGAACACCGCGCTCCGAGACATAACGCTTCATGCCTGCAACTGCCAATGCACCAGCAGGCTCTGTCAGCGTCCTGGTATCGTTAAATATATCTTTGATCGCATTGGACATATCATCCACGGTTACAAGGATTACCTCGTCAAGAAACTCGCGGCATACATCGAACGAATGATGCCCCACCTGCCGCACAGCAACACCGTCGGCGAACAGACCGACTTGTGGCAACGTCACCCGCTCATCGGCCTCAAGCGCTGCGTGCATCGAAGCGGCATCTACGGGCTCAACCCCCACAATGCGCACCTCTGGTCTTAAGTATTTCATGTAGGCACTGACGCCTGCGGCCAGCCCACCACCGCCAATGGGCAGAAACACCACATCCAACGGACCTGGATGCTGCCGGCACAACTCCACACCCACAGTCCCCTGCCCTGCGATGGTATCCGGGTCATCAAACGGGTGAATAAAAGGAAACCCGCGTTCTTGCCCTATCTGCTGTGCGTAGCCCAAGGCTTCGTCGAAATCGTCACCGTGCAATATGGCTTCGCCACCCAGTGCCCGGACAGACTCCACTTTAATGCCGGGTGTGGTCTGCGGCATCACAATAACCGCTTCAATGCCCAACTCGGCAGCAGACAGGGCCACACCCTGAGCATGATTTCCAGCCGAGGCTGCAATCACACCCTTTACAGTTTGGGTCTGCATCAACTTATAGATGCGGTTGAACGCGCCCCTGCATTTGAAGGAGAAGATCGACTGTTCATCTTCGCGCTTTAGCAATACTTGATTGCCAACGCTTTTGGATAACAGAGGTGCTTCGTGCAATCGCGTTTCGACAGATACGTCGTAAACCCGAGCCGAAAGGATGCGTTTGATATACTCGTCGTGTAACTGGCTCATCGAAGGCCGTGTCGGGATTGCTTTAATAGAGAAGCGCCCAATGTACTCGGTTTCCTCAAGAAAAACTCGTATGCACCCTGGTAAACATGCTGCAGCCCTGGCTGCTTTAGAACACGTCAAGGTCGATACCATCCTAGGCGTTGGTAGTGGCTCGACCGTCAATGTGTTCATTGAAGTTCTTGGCAAATCAGGCACCCGGGTCACCGGTGCTGTGGCCAGCTCGACCGCAACAGAAGCCAAACTCAAAGAGTTCGGCATCGAAGTGCTGGATTTGAACATGACCGGCCAGCTGGAACTCTACATCGATGGCGCGGACGAATCGGATCCGCACTTGCGTTTAATTAAAGGTGGCGGTGGCGCCTTAACGCGAGAAAAAATCGTTGCCTCTGCCAGTCGAGAATTCGTCTGCATTGTCGATGGCAGCAAACAGGTTGATGTACTGGGTCAGTTTCCTTTGCCTGTTGAGGTGATTCCCATGGCACGTAGTTTTGTTGCGCGCGAAATCGTCCGCTTAGGTGCCGACCCCGAATACAGAGAAGGCCCGCGCACTGATAACGGCAATGTCATCCTGGATTGCTACGGATTTAGCATCACCGATCCGGTTGGAATGGAAGCGGCTCTCAATGCAATACCCGGTGTTGTCACCAATGGCTTATTCGCTGCTCGAAGTGCTGACTCTTTATTGGTAGGCCACGATGATGGCAGAGTAGACAGGGTCAACAAACCCGCCTGATTTCACGCAGTTGAATGAAGCACATTAAGCGTGCTCTTAGCAGTAAGCAGTAAGCAGTAAGCAGTAAGCAGCAGTTTGCACTGCTTCTATAAGCTTATCGCAAGCTCAACTCTTCTGGCTCTGAGAGTTCCTTATCCAGTGGTAGAAGTAAGGTAATACGCGTGCCCACCGGTAAAATACTGGCGACAACTTTTCCACTGTGCAGCGTGACAACACGTGACACCAGAGCCAATCCCAGGCCGATACCTTTAAAATCACCCTCGGTCGATGCGTCACGTTTAAAACGCGTAAACAATTGCCCCAACATATTCGGATCAATACCGACGCCTTCATCATCAATAATGAGTACAGCACTAGTTCCAGCTCGATACAGATTCACTTTTATTGTGGTGTCATCGGGAGAGTACTTAATGGCGTTACTCAAAATGTTACTGACAGCGCGCTCAAGTGATGTGGCATCGCCATTTAACCAAAGATCATCATCGGGAACGTCCAATTCAATGCCAATGTTCCGGCTCTTTGCCTGTGGAAGCATTTGATCAAGTGAGTTATCCAACACCGAATTTAGAAGCACTTCTGTAAAACGAGCTTCGCTTAAGCTATCCGCTCTGGCCACATGAAGCAGATCGTCCATCATCGTCAGGCTATTCTGAATGTTAGCCTCGATGCGATGATCGCTATTGTTTTCTAGTAAAGCCAACGCCGAGATTAAAGGCGAGCGTAAATCGTGAGACAGATAGTCCACCATTTCGGCCCTGGCACGTTCAGCGGTTCTGATATCAGACACATCAAGAACACTGGCGCAGATGAGTCTTTCAGACAGCGTGTCACCCACTGCACTGAAATTGACCACAAGCTCAACGTCGCCGTAGCTATACGATACTTGCCATGGCTGACATTCAAGCATGAGACATTGCAAACGCTCATCGTCGTCAGTGCCACCAAAGCGACGACCCACTGCTTTTAGAAAGTCGATGAAGTCTGCCTTGTCATTAAATTCAGGCACCATGTCATAAACTAACTGGTTCGCCCGAACACACTCACCTGCAGCATTCCAAACCGCAAAACCTGTCGGGCTGCCGTCCAGTATCGTTTCGGAAAATACTTTCACACTTCTCAACCAGTCAAGCTGTTCGCTAAGCTGAAGCGCATTGGTTTGAAGTTTCTCGATAGAGCCTGCCAGACGCGATGCGCGTTCCCGTCCTCTTACCCGTGCCAAGGTATCCACATAACTACTTATCGCATTACCGTGCGAGGAATTATCGATCATCATTTCGATATGCAGCGGCTCTATGCCGGGATAGGTACGCTTATAAACACCCTTGGCTGATAGCCATCGACCCTCCATATCCTGGACAGCGTTTTCAGGAATGTCTTCACCGCCGGAAAACACAGATTCTCCAGAGCGAAATCGCCAACCACGCAGCGGTAGGTGCCGGGCGGCCGTGGTAAAAAACTGCGCTAGCAGCTCATTGTTTTGAGTGTCCCGTTGCGGGATATGCGGCGCAATTTTCGCCTGCTCCCGTTCTAGAAAACGATTGACGTATGCGAGCCTGTGCCAGCTCCAAAACAAATAGCTCAGCAAAATCGGCACACATGCCGCTAAGGGTGGATACCAGAGCCCACCCCATCGATAGATCAGAAAACTCAACAGGATAGGCACACCAGCACCCACGATCGCTGCCAGGAATCCCCACTGAGGCAAGGTTCGCGAGTACAAGCCCAACATCAACGGCAGCAACACGATCGCTATCATTAAATTCAATTGAGTGGGTGCTTTCGTCACATAGCTTTGATCCCTCAGCGCCGAAAAAATATTGGCGTGAATTTCTACACCAGGAACCGGCTGATCCAAAGCCGATACCGGAGTCGGAACAACATCACCTAGGCCTGTCGTTGTCATTCCGACAAATACGATCTTTCCAGACAAGTCAGATTTATCCGCATCACCGCGAATAATGTCGGCCACACTGACACGGTTAAAAGCGCCGTTCGGCCCGAAGAAAGGAATCATGACCTCGTTATTTTCTACCCATTCACCCGCCTTATCGACATGCTCTGCCGATTCACCGGGAAGTGGCAAAGGCTCCACGCTCACCGCTTGAAGCGCTGCTAATGGCAACGCCGGCCAATGCGCTTGCGTGAAGCCAGATTTGAGAAAAACACGTCTGACAATTCCGTCGTCATCGATGGGCAGGAAGATATGCCCAAGATCTGTTACAGAGCGAGTTATGGCGGGAATGGGTAAGAATTCGCTGGCGATTCGATTGCGTCCACCTTCAGTCAAGACGGGCAGAATGGTTATCGGTAAGGCGTCGATAGCATCGGCTAATCGTCTATCTATCTGCGAATCCGAAGGCTCTACATATAGAAGATCAACAACAACCGCTTTTACATCTAACGTTTGCAAACGTTCGAATAGTTGCGCCTGAACATCCCTAGGCCATGGCCACCTGCCCAACTCAGCCAGGCTAGGCGAATCGATCGCCGCGATAACCACATCTTCAGGCACTGCACGTTGATTGGCGCGTACCCAGTTATCGTGCAGCAAACGATCAACTTTGTGAGTGGCTTCGCTCCATTGCAGCAGCCAGACAAGAAATAACAGCGTGCAGAAAAAAACCAGTAGACCGGCTATCGTGATTCTGCGTTGTCCTTGCCCGGAGCCTGTTATCGGTGCCATCGATCAGGCCAGAGTGCCATTCATTAAGAGCGATAGCTTATCGGTTAATTACCGCCGGTATGCTCTTCTAACCGATACCCGTGTTGGTAAATGGACGTTAGCTTCCAACGTTCAGAGGCAAGCAGCTTTAACTTCTTTCTCAAACGACTCGCATGGGTATCCACCGTACGTGTATTCAGCTCCGCTGACGTTCCCCAGACAGACGTTAATAAATGTTGACGCGAAAGCACACGGCCTCGGTTCCGGAACATGAACAAAGCAAGCTCGTATTCTTTTTCGGTGAGCTTGATGGGCTCATCATCTAGCAGAACCTGACGATTAGATGTATCAAAAACATACGGGGGACATTCAAGAATTTCGCTCTCAGGCTGAGCTCTGCGAGCAAGCGCATAAAGCCGCGCTAATAATTCATGCTGTCTAACAGGCTTTGCCAGATAATCATCAGCCCCTGAGCGAAGCGCTGTAACGATATCTTCTTCTGCTTGTCGAGCTGTGGCGAAAATCACCGGGATATCGCTGGTCAGCGTTTTTCTGATCCAATTAAGCACTTCTAAGCCTGAGCTGCCGGATTGTAGTGTCCAGTCCAGAACCACGACGTCATAGCTGGATTTTCTAAACGCCCGCTGGAATTCCTCGGCCGTGTTAAAGACACCGCAGTGATATCCCTTGTTTTCGATCCATCCACTTACGCGCTCAGCCTGCTCGATATTATCTTCAAGCAGGGCAATACGCAGGTTTTGCCTGTCGCTCATATGCTACCTCGTCCAACGTAATCGCAAAGTGTCACCTAATGCGAAGCCAAGTGCAAACCAATGCACCGCTCGGGACATCAAAATTGTTGATGATTGTGATCAAGTTCAGCCTCTCAAGGCCGACCGGGTCACATTATGAGGCAGCAGCTACGGGATTGAAATAGTGTCTACCACCTTCTAATCCCCTGATTCTATTGGCAATATTTTTAACTTCAAGGGGGTCATCCGCCAAATTTACGTCGGCAGCGTTGACGATCAACAAAGGCGTTTCAGAATACGCGTAGAAAAAACGCTCATAAAGCGTGCTGAGTTGCTGCAGATAATTGCTATCAATCCGTTGCTCATGATCAATACCTCTGCGCTCAATTCTCTCTATGAGTCTTTCGATAGGCGCTTGCAGATAGACCACAAGATCGGGTTTGGGTACCCCCTTGATCTGCTGGTCATAAATCGCCGAGTACATCGACCATTCCGTATGGTCCAGAGTCAGCTCTGCAAACAAACGATCCTTGTCCAATAAAAAATCAGACACTATCGGTTGCCTTGGACGCTGCACAGCCGGGTTTTTTAACGTTTCCAGACGAGACGTTAAGAAGTGCATCTGGGTATGAAAAGCCGCACGCGTCGGGTCACGATAAAACGTTTTAAGGTACGGATTGCTGGCTTCAGTATCGGTTAGATAACTTGCTTTGAATTGTTGTGCAAGCTGTGAAGCAAGCGTGGATTTACCCACGCCGATAGGCCCTTCAATGGCAATGAACTGATATTTCATATAGTACATTGTAGCCGTTGAATATCATTTAGCATTCTCAACGAAGGGTTTAATGCCGAACCTCTGACAGTCCGGTTTTAAGCGAGTGACATCACCCAGTCCGGGTATGTGCAGGTCAGCCTGTAATTCTGCGAGCGGCCAAAGCACAAATGAGCGTTCGGCAATTCCAATATGTGGAATGCGCAAGTCTGGCTCATCGATTTCAGCGTCTCCGAATAACAAAATATCCAGATCTAAGGGCCTGGCCGTCCAGCGTGCAGCAGACTGTGCCCGTCCGTGCGTTTTTTCAATGTCTTGCAGGGATCCAAGCAGCTCATAAGGCGTCATGCCCTCAACCAGGAAACGACAGACAGCATTCACGTAGTCAGGCTGATTCTGTGGCCCCATCGGATCGGTTTCATAAAGCGATGAGCAACGAAGGTCGGACACCGTCGGCATCCTTTGAATATCCAAACAGGCTTGTCGTATATGCTCAGCCCGATCACCCAGATTACTGCCCAAGGCGACATAAACTGGGATTCGCTCCGTTGCCGGCATTGTTTAGCCGGCGTCCGAAGGCGAATTTGAAGAACCACCGGCAGGTTTACGTCTTCTTCGCCTTCTCTTTTTTCGTGCAGGCGATGCAGGTTTTTCTTCACCATCCGCTGATTCAGCAGTCACGGTGTCTGAAGAATTACGCCCCTTGCCTTTGCGGGACTTGTCAGGCCAGATGACAGCAATAGTGGTTCTCTGAGCAGCAGATTCTTCCCGCGCATCTTCAGGCAATGTCTGCACTTTGGTCCACCATGATGCACAGTCTTTTAAACGATTATCAATCGTGGAGCGTAGGCAAAGAAAATCGTAAGCCGCCCTAAAGCGCCTGTCTTCCATGAGTCGTAACGCCCTGCCACCCTTAAGTCTTTCGAGCCGGGGTTGCATTTGCCAGATCTCCTTCATCGGACCGGAAAATCGGCGCGGTATCGAAATGATCTTTAGCTGCTGTGACAATACGATATCTGCAGCTGTGTGCATGGCATCGTTAATCGTACTGCCGCTGATGCATTCGGCGCGTGCCAGCTCCTCAACATCCGGCCACAACATGAATGCCAACAGATATGCCGGTGTAATAGGCTTACCCTGAGCCACACGACGGTCTGTATTTTGAAGCGCGGCATCCAGCATGGTGACCAAATCCCGATCCCCTTTTCCACCATCCTTTGACAATCGTTTGTCGAGCAACGGGAACAGGTATTGGAGCAAATCATGCTCCCGAACCGAATGAAAACTTCTTAACGCGTAACCGCCTTGGAAAAGCTTGAGGACTTCTTCAAATAATCTGGGAGGCGGTGTCGACCTAAGCTCTTGCGCAGTCCCTCCCATTGCCTGCAAGGTATCCGGATCGATATTGAATTCTAATTTTGCGGCGAGCCGAACGGCCCTCAAAACACGAACGGGATCTTCCTCGCAACGCGTTTTCGGATCCCCGATTAAACGAAAGACGCCGGTCTCTAGATCCTTAAGTCCACCGGCATAATCCACGACCGATCCATCGGCAATGTCGTAATAAAGAGCGTTGACAGAGAAATCACGACGGTAGGCATCCTCTTCAATCGTGCCAAAAACGTTGTCTCTTACGATTCGACCGGCGGCACCAATTTCTCCACCCTCACCCTTGCTGTGTGCAGCTCGAAACGTAGCAACTTCAATGATTTCACGGCCAAACACCACATGTACCAAGCGAAACCGACGACCGATAATGCGTGAGTTGCGGAACAGCGCGCGAATCGTTTCAGGACTGGCATCAGTGGCAACATCAAAGTCTTTTGGTTTGAGCCCGACCAGAGCATCTCTAACTCCACCGCCGACAAGGTAGGCGGCATGCCCTGCTTCATTGAGCTTATCAAGAACCTTTAGTGCGGATCGACCAATCAACTTGCGGGTCACCTTA
>CAZCKD010000117.1:0-10682 GCA_964498925.1 uncultured Granulosicoccaceae bacterium | reverse complement strand
ATCACCATGGCGGCAAAAGGAAATGAAAACGTAATGTGCGCAATAATAATATTGGTCAGATTAAACGGCCATTGAGAGTCGCCGGTTTGCATCCAGCCCATGGAAGAAAAGAACATGGCCAAAGACACACCCATGCAAATCTCAGGTATGACGATAGGTAGGGAGACCAAACCTTCATAAACAGGTTTTAACGGAAATCGAAAACGCCAAAGTACCACGGCTGTTAAGGCGCCCAGAATGACACTGATGACGGTGGATGCAACCGCAATGGTGAGAGAGTTGCCGAAGGCAATCATCAATTCTTCGTTACCGAATGCCTTGGTGTAGTACTTGGTTGTAAAGCCTTTCCAGATGATGTTGCCGCCACGTCTGGAATTGTTAAACGAAAAAATAATAAGAACGATGATAGGCGCGTATAAAAATATAGTGCCCAGAATGAATAAACCGCGAAGCGACCACTTACGGCTATAGTCGAATGGCCCCGCTGATTTTTTTCTGAAAAACTTAGGCATGGTTAACGCGTCCCCGCCCGTCGTGCGCGCGCAGCATCGTTAAAGGATCGGATCGCCAACAACATAAACGTGGCGTAAAGCAATGTCAGTGATATGGCTGATCCGAAGGGCCAATCATTGGCACGTTTAAACTGGCGCTCGATGACATTGGCAATCATATCCACTTGCCCACGACCTAGTAAATCCGGTGTTAAGAATTGCCCCAGGGCTGGAATAAACGTGATGATTGCAGCCGTGATAATGCCCGGCATGGCCAGCGGAATAAGTATGTTTTTTCCGGTCTGCCATTGACCTGCTCCTAAATCCATACTGGCTTCGAGCAGTGACTTATCCATCCGTTCAAGAGATGAATAAATCGGCAGTATTGCAAATGGCAGTGACACATAGACGATGCCATAGATAACGCCCGTCTGTGTGCCGAGTATTTTAAGCGGTGTAAACCCATCGCCTAATAAACCCAAACTTCCCAAGCCAACAGCATTTATCACAGCATCAGCTTTTTCGTAAAGCCATCGTAGAAGGTCGTTGAGTCGGCCGCGCGTACCCAGTATGTTGAGTAGGGCGTAGGTACGAATGAGAAGGTTTGTCCAGAATGGCAGCATGATAAGCAACAGCAACCACGGCTTTGCTTTGTGCGATGCGGTTGCAATGAGCAGAGCCATCGGAAAACCAATGATGAGGCAGATAACGGTGCTTGCAAACGCCAGCCATATCGAGCGCTTCATCAGCACAAGTATTTCCGGCTCAAACATGCGCCGGTAGTTATCTAGTGTCCAGGTGGTTTCAATTTCGATAAGTGAAACGTTTTCACCAAAACTGTACAGCCAGACAATCCCCAGGGGGACAATAAAAAACAGAACCAACCAAATGAAAGTAGGGCCACTGAACGCGAAGAAAACGCCCAGATTGTTACGAATACCTTGCACGTCCAGTAGCCTTTTACTGATTACCTAAAATAAAAATAGAGGTAACAATTAGCTGGCTTTAATACGAGTCCACGCTTCATCAATTTTCTGAGTCACTTCTTGACCCGGATAAACCGATACTTCACTTTTTGCTGTTGCTTCAGCAGAAGGGAAGATGGCAGGGTTGCCGGTGTACTCTTCACTCATTAAGTCTTTCGCTGCTGAGTTTGGTGTTGCGTAGTAAACATAGTCAGCAATGGCTGCACCAACTTCAGCGTCAAGCAAGAAGTTGATGAGTGCATGTGCGTTTTCGATGTTTGGCGCACCCTTAGGTATGCAAAGAGTGTCTTCCCACAGCAAGCCACCTTCACCAGGAACAACGTAACCAATATCATCGTCTTCGTCCATCGCTTGAAGGATGTCACCATTCCATTCCATGGCGATATCAACTTCACCGGCTAGCAGTAAATCCTGACCGTTGTCCGGTGCAAAAGCGACAACATGTTTCTTTTGATCGCTAATCATTTTTTCAGCGGCAGCGATGTTTTCGTCAGACCAGTCATTGAGTGATTTGCCCATAGCCTTTAGTGCCATTTGCATAACTGTTTGAGGCTCGCTCATCAGTGCAATGCGACCTGAATATTTATCAGAGTTCATAACATCGTTCCAAGAGCTTGGCGCGGGATCGACGGCTGATTTTCTGTATCCCAAACCAATGCTGCCCCACATGTAAGGCATGCTGTATACGCGGCCCGGATCGAATGCAGGATTCATAAATCCGGCTTCGATATTTTTCATGTTAGGAATTTTGGAGTGATCCAGTGGCAACAACATATCGGCAACCAACATACGTTCTACGTAATCATTGGTAGGCACGATGAGGTCGTAACCTGGATTGCCGCCGCGCAGCTTGGCGAACAGTTCGTCGTTGTCAGCGAAAAGATCGTACTGAACTTCGATGCCGGTGGCTTTTTCGAAGTCATCGATAGTGGTCTCACCAATATAGGTGTCCCAGTTATAAAAATTAACTTTACCGTCTGCCGCAAAAGCCTCTTTAGGTAATTTGAACGAGATGCCTACTGCTGCAGCTCCGGCCAGAAATTTACGGCGACTAATCGGGAGTCGTTTTGTGTTTTTCATTGTATGTGCCTCTTGAGAATGAGTGGACTCATGGCACCTTTATATCATTGATAGTACGGCCTAACCACTTTTATACCCATTGAGTTTTTCCATCGTGGCGTTCTTGAGCAAGGTGGCGAATTAGGGGCTAGTACCAACACGGTCGCGAAAGCTCGCTGCCGGCAGATTCGTAAATATTTGAACCCGAGCGGGTCCCGAACGGGTCCCTGCCGTTAAGCCCTTCAGACAGGCTTACCGATCTGAAGGGCCTGCACTATTTTGAACTGCGTCGTGACCGTCTGCGTCTAACGGGTGCAGCGCTAGTGGGCTGGGGCAGCGTGACAACACTTGCCAGCTCGGGAAAAGAAGCGGTTTTATGGGGAAACGCCATCGCTTCAACAAAATGCTGCTGGAAATCTGCTTCCACGGCCGTCTCAACCTTCTCAATTTTACGCACGGTCTGCTCGATGGACTGGCGAGCATCTTTGTCGAGAAGCGCCATTAGCGCCCCGGTGCCTGCAGCATTGCCGGCTGACGCAACCTGAGACAAATTGCAGTCGGGTATCAGTCCCAGAACCATGGCGTATTTGACGTCGATATGGCTGCCAAAAGCACCGGCCAATCGAATACGATCGACGCGATCGATGGTCAGGCGATCCATCAACAACCGAACACCCGCGTACAGAGCGGCCTTGGCCAATTGAATTTGGCGCACGTCATTTTGCGTAATTCGAACGGTCACATCGCCATCATGCAATAGATAGGAAAAAGTTCGATCGTTAGATTCTATTCTTGGATTCCTATTGGCAAGCTCGCCGTTAACAACACCATCGGTGTCGATGATGCCGGCTAGAAACATTTCAGCAACCACTTCGATAATGCCTGAACCACATATGCCGGTTACACCGATCGCCGCTGTGTCATCGGCAAACGTTGACTCGTTAGACCAGGTTTCACTACCAATGACACTGAAGCTGGGTTCAAGTGTTTCCGGGTCAATGCGAACACGTTCGATAGCACCAGGGGCCGCACGTTGCCCACCACTTATCTGTGCTCCTTCGAAAGCAGGGCCTGTTGGACTTGAACAGGCGACCAGTCGCTGGCTATTGCCTAAAACGATCTCCGCGTTTGTACCTACATCCACCAGTAAGGTAATCTCGTCTAGCCCTTGCGGCTGCTCGGATAAAACGACACCGGCGGTGTCAGCGCCAACGTGGCCCGCAACGCAGGGCAGTAGATACGCCTTAGCAAGCGGGTGAGCGTTAACGCCCATTTCCGTTGCGGACACTTGCAAAGCTTCGTCAGTGGCCAATGCAAACGGTGCTCCGCCCAGTTCAACCGGGTCGATGCCTAATAGCAAATGATGCATAACCGGGTTGGCTACAAATGTCAGTTCCATGATGTCGGTCGCGTCTATTTCCGCTTCCTTGCTCACGTCCGCAATAAGTTCGTTGATAGCGCCCGTGACGGCCGAGTTCATGTCTTCGTGACCGCCCGGGTTCATCATGACGTAGGAGACGCGACTCATGAGGTCTTCACCAAATCGGATTTGGGGATTCATGGCACCGCTACTGGCAAGAACTTTTCCAGTGGCTAATTCGCATAAGTGTCCGGCGATGGTGGTGGAGCCTACATCGATAGCTAGTCCGTAAATAGATTCTTTAAACCCAGGCCAGACGCCAACGATTTCCGGATTGACTGGATTGTCATCCTGACTCGCGTCGTGAACGGCGACCGTTACTTGCCACTCTCCTTTGCGCAATATGGGTTGAAGCGCTTTTAAAATGACAAGATTGGCGCTGAGATTTTTTAAGCCCCATTCCGATTCCAGCGCTTGTTTCAATCGGCGCAGGTCACCCGATGGATCATGCATATCCGGTTCCTGAACATCGACAACGTAGAGCCGAATAGCAGGGTTGACCGTCATATTGGCATGATCAAGTGCCTTCCGGATCACTTGCTTATGCACTTGACTGTCAGGCGGTACATCAATGACAAGATCACCTTGGACAGTGGCCTGACAACCCAGACGTCGACCTGCGGCGAAGTCACCATTTATGCGTTGATAGCGAGCTTCAACCTTTGTGCTGTCGCCCAGGTGATCCAGATGGGAAACGATATTGTGTTTGGAAAATTCACCTTCAGAGCAAAGCACCTGGCAACGACCGCACAGCCCGCGACCACCGCAGATTGAGTCAAGGTCAACGCCCAGATCCCGCGCGGCATCAAGTACTGATGTGCCTATGGGAAAGCTTCCGCGTTTTCCACTGGGCGTAAAGACGACCAGTGCTTGCTCTGGTGAATCGGTCATGAGCGTCGACGACGACTGGGTCGACGACCTCTACCTTCACCTTCTTCTGCCGGTGCGCGATATTTTCGTATCCAGGACAGGCAATCCTGATCGTTGCCCATCAATACGTCTGCAGCCATAACCGATCTCATAACTTCTTCGTGTATGGGGTTAGTGATGGCAGAGGTCATACCGGCACCGATGGCCATCGAGAGAAACGCACCATTAATGCCGTTACGCTCAGGTAAGCCAAAGCTGATATTGGATGCGCCACAGGTTGTATTACAACCCAGCTCGTCACGGATGCGTCCGAGAATATCGAACACCTGTCTACCCGCATATCGCATAGCACCGATAGGCATAACGAGCGGATCGATAACAACGTCGCTGGCCGGTATGCCGTGATCGCTTGCACGCTCGACGATTTTCTTGGCCACTTTAAAACGTTCGTTAGGATCTTCTGAGATGCCTGTTTCATCATTCGAAATAGCAACAACAGCAGCGCTATGTTTTGCGACCAGCGGAAGCACTCTTTCGAGAACTTCGTCTTCACCGGTTACTGAGTTCACCAATGCCTTGCCTTGATAAACCGCAAGACCGGCCTCCAGAGCTTCAATAATGGAAGAGTCAATAGACAGCGGCACATCGGTGATCGCTTGCACCAGCTGAATAGACTTTGCCAGAAGTGCAGGTTCGTCAGCCAGTGGTATGCCTGCATTAACGTCCAGCATCTGTGCACCGGCTGCAACCTGTGCAAGCGCATCGGCTTCCACCCGGCTGAAATCACCTGACTTCATTTCTTCTGCCAGAACCTTACGACCCGTGGGATTGATGCGTTCGCCGATAATAGTGAATGCGTGATCTGGCCCGATAATGTGCTCTTTTGTCGCAGAACTGATAATCGTGTCGGTCATTGAATATTTTCCAAGTGTTGCTGAACGGTGTTGTCACCGCCGTAGAGTTTGGGATGCCAGGGAGTTCGATCTCCCAGAACGCCGGATCGTTTTACGATATCCGGTACTGCGTGTTCCTGTCGGTAAGCCATGATGTGTACACCATCGACTCCGTCTATCTCGCGTACTTCCTGAATAAGATCAACACAGAGTTGTTGACCTTCGGCTTTCTGGTCCTCTGCACCTTTCAGGCGATTGATAACGCTGTCGGGGATATGTACGCCAGGTACGTTTTTTCGAATCCACTCACCTGTTCGGGCTGAGGCAAGAGGGCCGACACCGACAATAATAAAAACCTTTTCGTCCAAGCCGAGATCGCGAACTCGTTGCATGTAGGTTTTGAGCCTTGGTACGTCATAACAATATTGTGTTTGAACGAATTGAGCTCCAGCGGCAATTTTTTTCGCCAGGCGAAGAGGGCGCCAATCAAACGGTTCGACGAAAGGGTTGGCCGCCGCGCCAAGAAAAACCTTCGGTGGGGCATCTAGCTTGCGACCGCTTTGAAACGTAGATTTGTCGCGCATAGTACGAGCGATTTCCAACAGCGACATGCAATCTAAATCAAACACGGGTTTCGCTTCAGGGTGATCACCGGTTTGAACGCCGTCGCCTGACAGACACAGCATGTTGCAAACGCCCATTGCTGCACCGCCCAGAATGTCTCCCTGGATGGCGATTCTGTTTTTATCGCGACATGATATCTGCTGAATGAGGGCATACCCTAAACGCGTTAACAGTGCGCAGACGGCTTGCGAACCCATATGACAATGCGCACCACTGCCATCGGTTGCATTGATTGCATCGACGTATCCATCGAACAAGGCAGCGCGCTCGTAGACTGCGCTCGGATCTGCACTGTCCGGTGGAGCTAATTCACTGGTGACGGCAAATTGTCCTGTGCGAAGAACACGTTCTAATCGACCCGGTGACGAATAGCCCGGGAGAATGGGTAATGGGTAACCAGGTACCGGTTCATCTTCGAATGTCATGAGGCCTCCGTCGATGTCTGTTCAGCAGGGGCCTTGTCGCGAACGACTTTCAACCAGGACGATTTACCTTTCAGCGTATGGTCAACGGCAATTTGCACGGTGGCAATTTCTTCGCCTTTCTCCATTTGATTGGCACCTTTCCAGGCTTCAACCCAGACGCAGCGCATTTCTGGTTTTACCTCGCAGAAGCCATCTTCACGCACACCGCCACACGGGCCGTTGCGAATGGTCTTCGGGCAATTCATAGGGCAGGACATGCCGGTGCTGCTCAACGCACATTGGCCACACATCTGGCAATCGAACAAAGCACCCTTGATCGTTTTTTCAACCAATGCAACGGGCTTCTCCAGCCGATCGTGACCGATTCGGTTGATGAGCGGGGCGGAGGCTAATAATCCACGTTCGACAAGGTTGTAGGTTTTTTCCAGAAGCCGGGAATGTCTCACCGACCACTTTCGCAAGCAGTACACAGTCAGCTTCCGTTGTCAGATTCTGAAGAATCAGTTGTTGCTTTGTTTTCAGCAGCAGCCCGTTCAGCGCGTGACTTACCGATATTTTCAGCCACCCCTTTCGCTTTGGTTAAGGCTTCAAGCGTTGTATCGTCCCATTCCGCGATTAATTCTGCGGCAGCGGCGTCTGCTTCTGCTTGCAGATCCCCACTGCAAGGGCTTCGATCACGTCGCCAGTCTTCCATATAGGCATCACTTGAACCTTTGCCCGCTCTCATGGCCGCGCGATCAATGGCTTCCTGAAAGCGTTCTGGCAACATGACCTTGGCTGTTTTTCTGCCGGCTTTGGCAGTGACTTGCGAAGGAATATCGCGCCAGTAGATTTTGATAAGTTCAGGCATGATTGGGTCGGACTCAAAGTAGGTGTGGCGAAAAAGTTATACGGTGGTAATACGTATTCCGTGTAAAGACTGTTCGAAAGGTTGTAAGCCTGTCTCGTGTATTTCCAAGCTCAGACCAAGAGCATCTGCTGCCCTTTGAGCGGCTTCCTTACGTTGGCTGAATTTACTGTCGCTTGTGTTCTGCGCCAGGTACATAACCCGCTTGTAGTGGGTGAAATATTGATCTTTCAATTCCGGGTGTTTCGTAATGCCTAGACCGTCCATGATGAGCCTGTCAAAGTTATCTACTAGGTAGTCGGTTAAGTAGAATGTGCCAAGCTCTGCTTCTGCCATGGCGTCGAATACTTCATTGCCAGCGAAGAAGCTGTAGCAATGATCGCCAGGTAGTCGTTCCGCACCATGCTTAGCGAGCACTTGATCGAGTTTGCCGCCGGTTCCACAATCACCGTAGGCGACAAACACACGCTCATGGCTCTGTGCTGCCACTTCGATTTTTTGCTCAACAGCCGGTGCGATTTTCTCAGGGGTGTTATGCCATTCAGCGGGCAAACACTGGATATCAACGTTATCCAGTTGGTTTGCTTTAAGCACTGTGACCAGCTCGTGAGCGATAGCGCCACAGGCAATCACCAGTGTGCGCCCTGAGGTATCCAAAGTGGCTTACCCGCTCAACTTCAGGCGTTACTAGCTTGCCATGCGCCGTTCGGCGACCAATGACTTAGCTGTCTCCACTGCAACAGCAGCATCACGACAGTAAGCATCTGCACCAACGGCCTCGCCGAACTCTTCGTTCAGTGGTGCGCCACCAACCAATACGATGAAGTCGTCACGCATGCCTTGCTCTTTTAGCGTATCGATAACCACCTTCATA
The DNA here is from genome assembly GCA_964498925.1 of uncultured Granulosicoccaceae bacterium. GTDB lineage: Bacteria > Pseudomonadota > Gammaproteobacteria > Granulosicoccales > Granulosicoccaceae > Granulosicoccus. The sequence goes on along the minus strand of CAZCKD010000117.1, from coordinate 2,193 downwards.
TAAGGCATGGTCGTTGTGAGTAGTGCTGACATGCCCAAGATGTCCGGCTTATGCTCTTCGAGAGCAGCCAAGTAGTCTTCAACCGGGTTGTTGATGCCGATATCGATAACTTCGAATCCAGCACCTTCCAGCATCATGCCGACTAGGTTTTTGCCGATATCGTGAATATCGCCCTTAACGGTACCAATAACCACCTTTCCGATGGATTCCGCACCGGTTTCGGCGAGCAGGGGCCGCAGGATCGCCATACCGCCTTTCATTGCGTTGGCTGCCATCAGCACTTCAGGCACGAACAAGATGCCATCGCGGAAGTCGATGCCAACTATACGCATGCCCTCAACGAGTGCGTCGTTGAGTACTTTGTCCGGTCCCCAGCCACGCTCAAGAAGGATATTGGTGCCTTCTTCAATTTCTTCTTTTAGGCCGTTGTACAGATCGTCGTGCATCTGTTCAACCAGCTCATCGTCATTCAGATCAGAGAGGATGATGTCCTCTTCGTCGTCATAGTTGTCTTGATCTGTCATAAGAATGTTGCTCGCCTGATTGGTAATGCATGGTAACTAGGGTTGTTGACCTTCAAAACACATAGAGTTCCTTAGTCACGACTTGTAACTCATCGATTCGCGACACTTTTTACTTTAGGGGGTTAAAAGTGACCTCAACAGCGTCTTAAGTTCGTGTTTTCAGTGCTCTAGCATGCTTCATATATTAAGCCAAAAGGTGGGCGATTCGTTCACTCACCATTGAAATTTGGTTTACGTTTCTCCAAAAAGGCGTTAACACCTTCGGAGAAATCTTTTGTTTGACTGGCGGCCTGCTGGTAGTCCCGTTCCAAGTCCAGCTGCTCATCCAATGTGCGCGTTTGTGAAAGCCGCAGAAGCTGTTTCGTAAAACCGAGACCCGTCGTGGCTTTTTCGGCCAGTTTTTCAGCTAGCTCCTTGGTTTCTGATTGCAGGTCGTCATCATCGACACGTTTCCAGATCATGCCCCAGTCTTCGGCTTTCTTAGCTGAAATAGGCTCGCCCGTTAGGCAAATAGCGGTTGCTCTAGCCATGCCGATGAGCCGTGGCAACGTCCAGGTTCCACCACCATCGGGTACTAAGCCCAACTGGTGGAAAGATTGAATGAATTTGGCCGATTTGGCCGCGAGTACGATATCGCAGGCGAGGGCAATGTTGGCCCCGGCACCTGCGGCGACGCCATTAACGCTAGCGATCACAGGAATTTGCAGACCGGCAAGAGTACGAAGCAAGGGGTTGTAATACTGTTCGACGGTGTCGCCTAAATTGCCATCTAAGTCGAGATCAGCTAGATCTTGTCCGGCTGAGAAGGCACGCCCGGCGCCGGTGATAACCAGGCAGCGGACATCGCTGGATTTTTGGATACGGGACATAACATCGGCAATTTCGCGATGCATGATTTCCGTGAATGAATTCAGCTTATCGGGACGGTTTAGCGTTAGCCATGCCACACCTTTGTGGAAACCAAGCGTAATGCACTCAAATGGGCCTTCAACGTTCATTGGCTTACGCAGCTCCTTTAGGTTTGGCAGAACGAAAAAGGCTGGCTATCAACACTAATAAAAACGAGCCGAACAGGGCGCGAAGCAAGTATTGCGGGTTGGCTACATCGACGGTCATGGCTTGGCCAATTAATACCGGGAAAAACGCACCCAAGGAGGCACCGATAACGCCTAGCAACATATTGACGATAAATACAGAACCGCGACTACGCAGAACCACGGCCGCAATCCCACCGAACACAATGCCGATTAACAGCATGAGTATGAGGTTTTCAATGGGCAACTGGGTTACTCCTTAATCTGGAGCCTGACATCGGCTCGTGAATTCTGTCAGCGGTTACAACTTGCAAGGCTTGAAGTATAGGCCAACCGTACTCTACGATGCTAACGGCCGGTCAAATCTCAATAATTTGTGAACTTCGTTGACGGCAAGCGATAGCATCGCAAAGTCTACCGAGGCATTCAGCTTGAGATCCGAGATGAGTGTCTGATATTGGACGGTTGCAGAGCCGATACGGTCGGACCACAGACTAACTCTTTCCACAGCGCTCAGATTTTGATCGGTTGAATTGGCAACCTCAGCGCACAAATGGCGCTGCTGATAGTGCAAGTCGCCTCTGAGTTCCGATGCTGCCAATTTGTGCCAATGTGATGTGGCATCCAGTTGGCCG
>CAZCKD010000116.1:0-10704 GCA_964498925.1 uncultured Granulosicoccaceae bacterium | reverse complement strand
GACGCATTGGAAGAATATTCGAAAGTAACCGGTCTGGAGTTTAAACCTGCTACTGCCAAAAACCCGGCTGATTGGGTGTTGGCGACAGGTCAACGTGCAAATGGGTCCTCACGTATGGATGCACCGGGAGCAAACGGCGAGAGACAGTATGCGTTTTTTGATTTTTCAGCCACAGCTCCTTATTTTGCAAAAGGATCGACCAGCTACAAAGATATTCTTCATGAGATTGGTCATGGTCTTGGTTTGTCGCACACCCATGACACAGGCCAGACCAATCCTTCAGATCCGGCTACTGAGATTATGCAGGGAGTGACTAATGATGGAGATTTAGGAGACTTTGATCTCAATCAAACGGTGTACACCATAATGTCATACAACAGGTACAACGCTGCGAATAGTAGGCAAGCTGTTGCCTACGGCGAGCCGGGTACCATAAGCGCTTTAGACATTGCGGCATTGAGAGCCAAATACCAAACGTCACCGCAAAACTCATTCGAAACAAAAGACACCAAATACAGACTGACGACAACAAATGCGGTGGGAACCCACTACCAAACCATATTGGATGATGGGGGTACGGATACCATCATTCATGAGGGATTTAAAGACTCCACAATTGATCTCAGAGAGGCTTCTCTAAAGTATGAAGAAGGTGGTGGTGGTTGGATTTCCGGAGCGGATGGTATTGAAGGTGGTTTTACCATTGCCAATGGAGTCATCATAGAAAATGCATCAGGTGGCGAAGGCAAAGATAAGATAACAGGCAATAGACACGATAACGTCCTGGAAGGAAATGGCGGAGATGATGTCATTAACGCCGGAGCGGGAAACGATAGATTGTTGGGTGGAAAAGGCTTAGATACGCTCACTGGCGGTGATGGCGAAGACACTTTTGTCATCAAGAATTTCGGACCTAAATCGTTTGACACGATAACGGACTTTAAACCGGGTGTTGATACGATTGAACTACCTAAAACTAAATTTAAAGACCTGAGTATTGTTCCCGGTGCAGGTTCTACGGGTAGTAATCCATCAACTGAAATTTATGATGGGAAAAAACTAGTCGCCAAATTGTTGAATGTTGAATCTACGGCTATTTCAATCACTGACTTTACTCTTAAAGACAGCCCCGTAGAAGAATCAGATGGTGTTGATGAAGACCATCCGGACGATATAGACATTGGGCCTGGCCATGAAGAGGAAGGTGGAATCAACGGTGGTCACGGATCCAGCGGCGGCGGTGGTGGCGGTGGGTTTGGAGGATTTGGTGGTGCAGGCGCTGGTGGCGGCGGTGCCGGTGGTTGGGGTGGATCAGGAGGAGGCGCAGGTGGTGTCGAAGAAACGATCTTAGAAAATGGTCCTTTAAGCGGCGATGTGGAAGTCATTGAAATACAACCCATCGTTTAATCGAATGATTGTGAGTTAAAGGCAGCGTTCAGTCACTTCATCAGCACAAGCAAGTAAAGGGATCAATATGAAAATCACATCGCAAAACATTGCTCGCTCAATAGAGAACCGATCAGATGATGCGGATCAGGGCGACACCATTAATAAGTCGGCCGACGCTCTCTACAACTCATCTCCTAATACCTTTACAAACAGCGCATTTAACAACGTACTTCTCCCGCAACAAAATTCTGGCTCGCCAAGTAGTTCTTTTGATTATGAGAATGAATTGGACTCAGCTAATCCGTTCAGCACAGTCGGTATAGCGAACATAGCTTCTGACACGTACGGGTCGCCAGTAGATTTAACGGGCAGCACTATAGAAGGAACAGGCCAGACGGATACCCAAAATTCGATGAGCCCACCAGGAGGGCATGACCCACTAGAAGTTGGAGATTCCCTCTCTACACCGAGTGGAAGCATTTATGTCGTAGATGAAGTATCTAAACGCTTTGGTAACTATCACTATCAAATCACTCGATACGAGATTGGTGATGATGGCTTGGCTTACCCATGGGAAACAACTATCGACGGTACAAAAGTTGGAATGACCGGAGAGCTAAAAGTAGATGGTAAGACTGGAAGATTGGAGGAAGGCAGAATTGATGTGACGGTCAATGGTGAAAGTATCGGAGGAATTTCCATCGATGAGAAAGACGAAGGGCAGGCGGTGCTGGATAAAATCAGTTCTCACTTTGCTGTCAGCCAGAACATGCTGTCCGACCTTCTCTTTCTTTATGACAGTAGCCGTCCCGAAACAGAAACCGATGTAGATCCCGAGCCTGAAGAACACCCCGATGATATTGATATTGGCCCCAACCAAGGTCAGGAAGGGGGTACCAGCGGTGGTCATGGCGCTAGTGGAGGCGGTGGCGGCGGTGGTAGTGGGGGATTCGGAGGTTTTGGCGGTGCCGGCGCTGGGGGTGGTGGCGCCGGTGGTTGGGGTGGTACGACTGGAGGAGGAGTCGAAGGGACTATTTTAGAAAATGGACCCTTAAGTGGAGATGTGGAAGTTGTTGAGCCTGACTACGTTTAGAAAAATCAACGACTAGGCTCTGTTGATAGGGATGTAACAGCAGTTCGTTTCTAAACCCCTTGGATTAGGTGTCTTCTTAATACGACGATCACTCTGACGTTATTCAATCTGGGTTGGCTAATCAGGAAAGCACCCTCATTTGACTGCGTCGAGCAACCGTTCCATTTAATTCTTCTCGCTACCGTTCCAGTGTTCGCAATTAAGATCACTTAATTGGGGCATTGCAGAGTTAGAACGGAATCCGATAATAGAATCAAATAGAGGTGCTGGCAGAATCGATGGCCTTTCTCCGTATTACGTTGACTAGCTGAACAGATCAATCGGACTCTATTTTGGTTAGGAACTGATCATGAAGTACATTGACTTCATAAGATCAAACCAAAACCAGTTTCTTTATACGTAGGAGTTACTAGAAATGGGCAAAAGCATTAAGTATCGAACTGGCTACAAGCATCAGCTAGGTGAATCCTATTCAATAAAACTGAAGATAAAACCCGAAAAGGTAATCAATACAGATTTTATCGAGATGGATAAGTCTGGATTGTTAACTATTAAGGAAGGATACGCTTGGGATGGCGTGTCGGGGCCGGTTATCGATACCCCACAGAATTTAAGAGCAAGTTTGGTTCATGATTCACTCTATCAATTGATGAGAATGCGAAAATTGACTCCGAGGAAGAAATACAAGCCGAAGGCAGATCGCGTATTTAGACAACTATGCAAAGAAGATGGCGTTCCGGGTTTCGTTGCTCAGGCATATTATGAAGTATTGAAACGACTCGGAAATCCGTCCACAGATCCAAAAAATGCTAGAACGCTTCTCCACGCTCCATAATTAGATTGTTTTCTAAACGCTATTCATCACTAGACGCCAACTGCACCAAAGCCGCAATATCATGGATGACATAAAATCCAGGCCGCCATGTAATAACCCCCATCGAATTCAGTTTTTTGAGCTCTCTAGTGACAGCTTCTCGATGACTACCGATTCGTGTCGCAATCTCTACATGGGTTGGAGGAGAGGTCAGTGTAATGGGGCTATTCGGCTCGCTACTATCTGCCTCTCCAGACGCTGAAATTCTGACCAGTTCGTTTCGAACTCGTTGGCTTACAGTGCAGGAGGAGAATTCGTACACGCGCTCCATTTGTCGGCGAACCATGGAAACCAATCGCATCAACAGGTTATCAAATGCCGCTGGATAGTCGTGAGCGATGCGCAAGAAGTCTTCTCTGGACATTTTGGCAATGACGACATCATTAAGCGCAATGCAGTCGCCGCTTCGTTGGCCTTGATCAATAGCGGCTAATTCGCCGAATAAGCTGCCGGGAGCAAGCTCCTCAAAATGGACAAGTTTTCCTTTGTCGGTAAATGCGCAGGCTCTGACTCGTCCGCTAACTAAAAAAAACACATCAGTTCCTGGATTTTCTCTGGAGACGATGAAATTGCCGACTTTATACTGCTGAGTTTGCAAGAGCTTGCCGACAGCAGTTTGCTCTTTCAAGGTGAGGTCCTTAAAGAGTTCAAATGTGCCTACAACTGCTGCGGAAATATGCGGGTGCATGAAGTTTTTATTGAAAAAGCAATGATCTAGCGCATCTGAAAATCGGTGACTTATACAATAACTGATTTTCTAGAACGCTGTACTTTTGATTAATTCATACCGATTGTGCGAAATACCACATCTGGGTGATAGCCATTTGTGTGAATGTTTAGTACCCACACACATTGGAGAACACCAGATGCACCAAATCAATCATGCAGCCGATTTACCAGCTCTGGGGGCTATTCCTGCCGATGAACTGGCTGAGTGCATCTTACGCCTGCCAAAAGCTGATCTGGACCGTCTGATGTCTGCGCTGGCCGCAGTCGGATCTACTGAATTGCCAGTTCTCAAACATGGTAATAATCACACCTACGGGGGTGATATCAATGTGTATGGCCTAACCGGTCGTGAGACAGAGGTGCTGATCTTACTTGCACGCGGTTATACAAGAAAAGAAATAGGCGCTACATTGAACATTACTCAAAATACCGCTGCCACTCATGTGGCCAGTCTCTACAGAAAGTTAGATGTAGGCACCATCGCAGAGGCAACGCATATTGCAATCCGGTGCGCGCTTGTGAGGTTAATGTAGGTGCGTAAATAAGGGGGGTCGCTCTTAGGCTAAAGTGTGCGCAATCGTACTAAATGTTTTCGAAATTTGAACGGCAATTCTCAGTGTAAAAAAAGCTCCGCTGCCGTTTTATAATTGCTTGTTGTGTAGCCACTCTTTATTTTACTGAGTGCACCTTGTAAGACTTCTCGATTAGATGTGTCTTCGCGTTCTTCCGGAAGATATTTGTATAGGGTAGAAATAGCACAAAGGACGGTGCTATGTTGCCCTCGTTGGGTAGCAATATTTATGGATTGCTTAAATAGTTTGTTGGCTGTTTCGCAGGGTCTTTTACCGTCATTCAGTCCGCAGTAAATCTTAGCCTGTATTATTTTCGCTGAAGCTTCGTAATAACGATCCCCATACTTATCAATCATCAGTAATGCTTCATTGATATGGGTAAGAGCCAGTTCGTTGTTCCCACCAAGAAAATAAGCTTCGGCCAGTTGGGCCAGCATAAATGGCTTGGTGATAATGGCGCAGCTATCATCCCAAAGCTGAATGCCTTTTAAGATGTCTTCTATACCTTGCTCCCTGGTCGCTGATTCTTTACTCAGCGCGCTACCTTTTAGAACAAGGGCCCAGGCATGCCACGTGGCGTACTGTGATTTTTCACTGATCGCAATGCTGCGTTCAGCAAATTCCCTAGCTTCCTCGTACTCACTTCTGAATAAATGAATGGCTGCTCTAAAACTTAGTGAAAATGCAATGGTGAAAGCGCGGCCGTTTTCGTTAGCCAACGAGATTGCTTCATTCATTGTTACCAGTGCTCTATCTGAATCCCCTGAATCACACTCAAACCAGGCCTGATAACAGAGACACATAATTAATGGGTCTTGATCCATGCTCTTGCCGGCTTGTGAGACTGTGCGGCAGGCTTCAATGCATCGATCAATCAACGGCATCGCCTTGTCAAAATTTCCTCTATGAAATTCAATATTCCCGCAAGCCCAGCTAGCTCTGGCAGCACCCAGCTCCATTGTTTCTTTGATGTTTGGATTGGTGTCGTCGTCTAGTTGGAGTAGGGCAGCGTCTGTGCGTTGCAGGCAATCATTGGCAAGATCATTAGCTTTGTTGACATCACCGCGGACAAAAAGCCAGGTGACTAATCCAAATCTTGCGTTTATGAGTTCGAATTCTGATCCGAACTGAAGTGCTTTTTCTTCAGCTTGTCTAGCATGTCTATAAGCTTCGTCGGAACTATAGCCCTCTAGTGCAACATGACACCGCACAGAGGCTAAATGAAGTGTTAAAACATCTTTCTTTTTAGAGATCAGGAATTGCTCGGGTAGATATGACAATAATTGTTCTACCTTTCGAAAATGACCTAATGCTTCTCGCTGCGCTGAGTTTCTCCGTGCTGATAGTCCTGCTGTCATCCAGAGTTCAAATGAGCGTTGAAAATTCTCAGCAGAAAAGTAATGTGTAGCAAGTCGATCTGGAGACACAGAGCTTTTATAGTGAATATGATCTTCAAGTATCTTTGCAATATTCTCATGATAAATTCGTCGTTTAGACTTCATCATCATCGAATAGGCGCTATCGCGAACAAGCGCATGTTTGAATTGCCCGTACTCCTCTCCTTCGATATCGCGTAACACCACCATGCCTGTGTCGATGAGTTCCCGCAAATGTTGATCGACGGAATCCTCTTCCAACGGGGATACAAGTTTTACAAGGTTCAGTGGGAAAACGCGTCCGATAACAGCAGCGAGGCTGGCTGTTTCCCGCGCAACGCCCACTCTTTCGATACGTGCAGCCAGTAAATCAGTCAGTTTGAGCGGTGTTGATGATTCGCTTATAGAACTATCGTCAGCATTCGATCTCATGCTCGCTTGGCGATCCGTTTCCAGTAGTGTTGATTCCTCGATGAACAAAGGAATGCCATCAGACCTTGCTAGTGCTTGCTCGATACTCTTGTCAGATAAATGCTTTGCGCCAGGAATTTCTTTAGCGAGTATTCGTGCGGCCGTCTCGTCTAACTTTTGCAAATGAAATGTCATAGGCGCGAAGGTGCAGACGTTTTCAGTTGGCGAGTCAGAGCGTTGTGTGAGAAGTATCATCATGGGGCCGGAATCTGTTCTAGCGGCTATCCGACCTAGACACTCCATTGTGGTGGGGTCAATCCACTGAATGTCTTCCACTATCAGTAGTAGTGGTTTTTCACGGGAAAGTAAAAGTACGGAGTTAACGAGTAACTCTAGGTACTTCTCTCGTCTAGCTTCTGACGTAAGGTGTTTGTAGTCGTCAGATCCGTTGTTTGCGAAACCGAGCATATACTTCAATGCCGGAATAGCTGAGTTGCCTTCTAAGCCCGTCGGTAGAAAAGATGCCAGTTTTTTGTCCAACTCTGAACCTGGTAGAGACTTTGAATCGAACAAACTCTTTCGCACTGCCGTGATAATCGGGTGCAATGAGTTATCAACAGAGTCAGGCTCGCATCGCCAAGTGAGGCGTCTGCGATTTTTGTTCAGTGAATGACGAAATTCCCTGACTAGCCGAGTTTTGCCGATACCTGCCTCTCCGCTAATCAGCGCAACTTTAGGTGCACCAATACCGATAGTGCTCCAGATTTTGCGGAGCTGATCCAGTTCTTGTGTACGGGCAACAAAGGTTGATCGCCTGACGTTCCAGTCTGCGTTTTCAGAGAGCGCGCGGTAAGTTTCTACCGGTTCGTTAATCCCTTTTAATTTTCTTTCGATGGGCGCATCCAAGGAAAAGTATTCGTCAATGAGTGCCCGTGTGGCTTTGCTAAGAACAAGCGTGTTTGGATCGGCGCACGAATGCAGTCGCTCGGTTAGCGCCAAAGCAAAGCCCTTGGCGTTCCGCTCTCCTTGGAAATCACCGATGACAACACGGCCGCTATGTATGCCGACTCTAAGGCGAACTGGGGCGATGCCGTACGTTGAGAGCCGCGAATTTATGTTGGCAAAAAGCCGCTCGGAGTCGTTAACTAACTCAAGACCCGCGCGAACCGCATTGACGGCGCTATTTCTATGTGTGGACGGAAGTCCAAAATACACCAAAGAGCCATCCCCACGATTGCCATGAAGGACAGCACCGTGTGAGGTGACTACGTTTGAGCAAATCTCCAGCACTTCCCCGAGACAATCCCACCATTCCTCCTCGTCCAGTCTTTGAGACATGGGAGTGGAATCGACAAGGTCGTAGTAAAGGAACGTTAAGAATCGATACTCATCGCCCTTCACATCGGCCTCCCTGGTTAATTGTTCAAGGGCCGAGTGAGCCGATTGAACTCAATGAGTCTGCATTTGAAATTGTATATTTTCAAGATACACGCATCGAGCCTGTCTGTGACACGAATTTGATAATACACGTTGTATTATGCGATCCACTCTGCTGATGCTCATAGGAAGTGGCTGTCCGAACATCGGCCCAAAATCTACTCACTCAATTCAATGATTCACTCTTGAACGTAGCTGTGAAAGAATAAAAAGCTATTTTTGCCAGACGTTATCCGCTATGTCTTTCGATGTACTTAAAGTAGGTGGTCAGGAATTTCTTGTAGCTTTCGACGAGCTTAATGAGCAAGGTAAAAAGCTGGAAGCCAGTGAAATTCTGTTTAATGCTATGCAAGCTCATCCTGCGGAGCTCTGCCAATTACTCAGGCAAGAACGTAAGTTGCTGCGGTTCTGGAGTAAATTCCCGGGAAATCCAGAGCTTGATTCACACGAAGATCCTGAAGATTGGGCCTATCTGCTAACCGGTCCAGAAGATGTGAGAATCGCATTGGAAACTTTCTCCATGCGCACTTATAGCCGTCCGGTAAACCGGTATTTTCTGGCTATGGATGAAGATCCTGAGCATGAACCACTTCGTGAGTTGTTCATGCAGGCAATTAACTCTGTTGACCAAGGCCAGGTAGTTCGATGGGCTAACGAAGCGGTCGAAGAAGCGTGGGACATTCAAATTCAAGACGGTGCGAAGTGGAGCAAGGATGCGCAGACGAATGCGTTCGAGTTAGACGTTAAAGACTTCTCACGAGAAGCGACCTTGCGATTCTGTGGTCGATACTACGGATTACCGAGAGAGCAGGTGGTCAATGGCGCGTTCAGAAGAATCAGTGGCGAAGCGTTTGACCAATTCATTTGGAAGCTTTTTTCGAGGCACTTTGCTTCTCCACCAACAAGCCCGGACCCTATGCCTGCGCTGGGAGAACTTTCTTATCACGCGTTGCAATCGGTTGATGTTCAGAACCCGGTAACGTTCACCGATTACCTAGTAGGGCTGAATTATAAAAAGCGTGTTGGCTCCGATGGGGAATTGGGAATCACTAATCGTGCGCTCATCTCTAATTTGATAGGTGGTTTTCAAGGCTTCATTGATAATGCAGTGAGCTGTTGCACCCTTATCGTTAATGCACTGATAAAGGGAATTGAGATAAACGGTAAAACGCTCACTTTTCAGGATCTCCGACACGCTGATGAAAAAAGAATTAGAGAGCTGATTAGGGCCATACTCGTTAAATGTCCACCCGCACCATGGTTGCCTCGAGTGGGTAACGTGGCGTCACTGCCCGGTTGGCAGAATACGGCGGTATCAAATTTTCACGAATGCTCTGATGTCGATGCACCGCTTGATGCGTCTTCATGTGTTCTATCCATGTTATCGGCTATGTCTGTCCCAGAAGCGGAGTGCCCATACCCGCACTCGCCACGGTCCCCAGAGGTATTGGCCGACGACTTTCGATACGATCAGCCGCATGATCTTAGCCTGGGGTATGGTTATCACCGTTGCCCCGGTTTAGATCTAAGTGACTCCTTGTTAGTAGTCATGCTAAAACGCATAGCTACTCTAAACAAACCGGAGATACGTCATCCACTCGAACGAAAATGGGGCTGGATCGTACAGAATTTCAGCATCTCTGCCAGTGCATCCCCTAGCTCAGTCGAAACACAATGGGATCTATTAAAGACAGAAGACCATCCCGTTTCTTTGTGTGTTATCCCCGTTAGTAGTGAGGCAGGAACCAGCGCAGAAATCCGGTCTGCAAATGCGAGTTTACTGAAACAGATCAAACCGTCGTCCATCAAGGCACTGTCTGATAGTGAATTTGCGTGTTTTTCCGATCAGCAACTCTCAGCATTAACCGACAGCCAACTCAAAGTCGTGTCTACCAGCCAGATTAAGTCTCTGGGCAAGCGTATTAATGTGTTGAGCACCGAGCAACTAGTGATTCTGTCCCCGCAAACCTTAGGCGGCTTAGCCGGACAGCAACCCTCTGTTGTGTCACTGCTTGATGATGACAAAGTCATCGGTATGGTAAGGACTCTAGACCTCGCATCCGTAGGGTACTTTGCTCTTGAAATTGTGCAGCGGGCGCGACAGATAGCGATTAATAAAATTACCCGAATGAGTTCACGGCGTCCCCATGCTCATTCACTGTGGTCGACCTCCTACTTCACGGAAATCTCAGGTGACTACACCAGTTGGCCGGGGCTTGTGGACTATGCATGGACCGCTCGGCATTTGCCCCAGATTGATTCCAACCTACCTGAGCTGGGCGTTTTTCAATCGCCCGAAGAACCCGGGTCGTTAACCAGTCTATTTAAAGTCCAAGCAGGTAAGCAGCGAGAAAAATCAGAACATACCAGTTTACTTTTTACTTGGTTCGCACAGTGGGTCAGTGATAGCTTCCTGAGAACTGACATCTCGGACCGACGTCGCAATGAGTCAAATCATCAAGTGGATCTGTGCCAGCTCTATGGTCTAAACGAAGATACCGCTAGGATGCTTCGCGAGCATAGTGGTGGCCGATTGCTCAGTGAAGATATTAACGGTGAAGAGTATTTGCCGAAACTGTTTGATGGTAACGGCGAGGTAAAAGACCGATTCAGAAAGTTGCCTTATGTTTTAAATGGAAAAATTCGCCAACAGTTAACTGAATTTCCTGACGCATTGGAGCGTAGCAAGTCGCTTTTTGCCGTTGCATTGGATCGTGGGAATTCTTCATTCGGATATGTGGCAATAACAACATTGTTTCTCAGAGAACACAATCGTATCTGTGCGGGACTTGAAGAGAGAAATCCTGATTGGGATGACGAGCG